>NZ_JAMYPU010000024.1:0-103146 GCF_040320535.1 Mesorhizobium sp. M0676 | reverse complement strand
TCAAGCACCTCCTGCATCACCGCACGGAGCACTTCGTGCAATCCATCCGGGTTCGAAAGCAAAATGTCTTTGACGGCAGCGCTGGCGGTCTTAACTTCAGTCTTGGTCATGGTGGCGTTCCTTCGCGGGAATCAGGTGACGTGAACAATCACCAGCCTGCCATGACCGCCCCCTCTCAGCGAATTTGCAGAACTCTCAGCACACTACCGTCTCGAATGCCTCTCCACAGGCCCGACCGACCCAAGAACTCCGCCACATTCCTGCCCGGTTCCGGACACAATCGATTAATACGCTGATAAACAATTCCTGCGCACAAGGGATGGGGATTGGCGCGTCGCAGGCATTGCTCATCTGGCTCCGCCGAAATTCTAGAAGCGGCGCCTGTGTCGAGACGGTAGGGACATCGGAAAACATGCAGACCACGACGCATCGGCGTCTTCGTCGCGCTCCTGCTTTGGTGTTGTGCGCTCTTTCGGCTGCGTTGCTGGCCGCGTGCGCGTCGCCGCAGTCCGAGCCGAAAGCCATGGTCTACAAGAAGCCTCGCTCGAAGGAATATTTTGCCGAGACCGAATACGGCGTGAAGGCCAGCCCGCGCGTTCAGTACATGCGGCGCGGCGGCGGCCGCGACCAGTTGGGCAAACCCTATCAGGTGCGCGGCAAGTGGTATTACCCCAAGGAAGACAAGCGCTACGCCAAGGTCGGTCTCGCCTCCTGGTATGGCGATGCCTTCCACGGTCGTCTCACAGCCAATGGCGAAGTCTACGACATGACCCATCTGACCGCGGCGCATCCGACCATGCCGCTGCCGAGCTATGCCCGTGTCACCAACACCGAGACCGGAAGCTCGGTCATCGTGCGCGTCAACGACCGCGGCCCCTATCACGAGGGACGCATCATCGATGTCTCGGAACGCGCCGCGCAAATGCTCGACTATGCCAAGGTCGGCACGGCCAGGGTCAAAGTGGAATATATCGGCCGCGCGCCGCTCGACGGCGACGACGACCAATATCTGGTCGCCTCCTATCGCCCGGGCAACAACCGCCCGGACCCGTCCGATGGCTTGCCGACCGGCGTCATGGTGGCGATGAACGGACCTTCGCCGAGCCTATCTGTTGGCGCACCACCTGCCGCAGTGCCGTTTCCTGGTCAGTTGACGAATTCCGACACACAGCCAGTGATGTCGATGCAGGCACCGGGCTCAAGCGATGTGACGCTGCCGGAATTCGGGCCGATCGTGCCTCAGCGCCCGGAATCGCCCTTTGCCGTGGCTTCGCTCTCCTATGCGGATGCACGCGTGCAGCGCGCCGACGTCTTTGCAGCACTCGATGACCAGGGCATGTCACCAGCCGACATCCTGCAATCGTGGAAGAAATCCAACCCGCAGGCGGCGCCTGCCGTTTCCGACTATGTCGCCGCCGGCTCCTTCGACGATGCCGCCGAGGCAAAGCGGGTGGCTGCGGCCCTAAAACCCTTCGGCAGGACGGAAATCCAGAGCACCGAGCTCGACGGCAATGACTGGTACGCGGTCAATCTCTATCCGGATGGCCACGGCAATGTCGACGACCTCTTGCGCGCGGCATGGTCGCATGGCGCGCCGGACGCGCTGGCTGTGCGCAACTGACCAACAAAGGCACGCCGGTTTTGTGATTGCGCGGTTGATCCGCCGGGAAGAAGCCTGATAGCGTTGCGGCAAGTTTCTGCCGGCTAACAGGTCGAGCCTCTTCATGCGATTTCGCCTTTTCCACCCTTTTGCCGGGCTTTTTGGCCTTGGCTTCTTGCTTGCCGCGCTGGTTCCGGCCAACGCGCAGCTTTTCGAGACCAAGGCCACGCAGGCTTTCATGATCGATGCCGAAACCGGCACGGTGCTGTTTTCCAAGGATGCCGACCAACCGATCCCGCCGGCCTCGATGGCCAAGCTGATGACCATGGAGATGGTCTTCAACGCCATCAAGTCGAAGCGCATGAGCCTCGACGACACCTTCGTGGTCTCGGAGAATGCCTGGCGCAAGGGCGGCGCCCCGTCGGGAACGTCGACCATGTTCGCCAAGCTTAAATCGGCGGTGCGGGTCGAGGACCTGATCCAGGGGGTCACCATACAGGCCGCCAATGACGGCTGCATGGTGCTGGCCGAAGGCATGGCCGGCTCGGAAGAGAATTTCGCCGCTCAGATGAACGATCGCGCGCGCCAGATCGGGCTGCCGAAATCGACATTTGTCAATTCCACCGGCCTGCCGGCCGACGGCCAGCAGACGACGGTGCGCGAACTGGCGCAGCTTGGCCTGCATATATGGCGCGAATATCCGGATCTCTATCTCTATTACGGCCGGCCCGATTTCACCTGGAACAAGATCTCGCAAAAGAACCGCAACCCGTTGCTGGCCATGGGCATCGGCGCCGACGGAATGGCGGTCGGGTCGAGCGAGACGGGCGGTTTCGGCATTGTCGGCTCGGTCAGCCATGACGGGACGCGGGTGATCGCCGCGATGAGCGGATTGGCGAACGATCGCGAGCGGGCCGAGGAAGCGCGCAAGCTGCTTGAATGGGGCGTCCGCTCCTTCGAGAAGACCGAGATTTTCGCCAGCAACGAAGTGGTCGGCGAGGCCCAGGTGTTCGGCGGCGCCAAATCCAGCGTAGCGCTGAAGGCAAAGGCGCCCATCGACGTCCTGCTGCCGATCGCCAACCGCGACAAGCTGACCGCCAGGATCGTCTATCAGGGGCCGGTATCGGCGCCGGTGGAGGAGGGACAGCCCGTCGGCGCGCTGCGCGTCTGGATCGGCGACACGCTGAGCCAGGAAACCCCGCTTTTCGCCGCCGAATCGGTTGGCGTCGGCACACTGCCGCAACGAGCGTTTGATGCCGCCAGGGAACTGGCCGTAGGCTGGCTGCGTTGAGTTCCTGCGGCGTGGACCTTTTCTCGGGCGCGGACTAAGACACCAGCGCAAAGCAGGACAAAGGCCTTTCGATTGGCAAGCGGATTTTTCATCACCTTCGAAGGCGGCGAGGGCGCCGGCAAGTCGACGCAGATCGAGCGGCTGGCCCAGAAGATGCGCGCCAAGAAATACGATGTCCTCCTCACCCGCGAACCCGGGGGGTCACCCGGCGCCGAGGCGGTCAGGCACGTGCTCCTGTCCGGCGCCGCCGAGCCTTTCGGGCCGAAAATGGAGGCGTTGCTGTTTGCCGCCGCACGCTCCGACCATGTCGAGCAGGTCATCCGGCCGGCGGTGGAGCGCGGCTCCATCGTGCTTTGCGACCGTTTCCTGGATTCGTCGCGCGTCTATCAGGGCGTCACCGGCGGCCTCGATCCGGCTTTCATGGAAGCTCTGGAGGAGGTCGCCATCAACGGCATGATGCCGGACATGACGCTGATCCTTGACATTGACCCCGCCGAGGGCTTGCGGCGCGCCGCCGCGCGGCGTGGCGCCGAGGACGGTCCGGACCGCTTCGAAAAGGAGACGCTGGACATCCACCAGCGCCGCCGTGACGCCTTCCTGGCGATCGCAGCGGCCGAGCCGGACCGCTGCATCGTGATCGACGCGTCGGCGCCTCCCGCTGCGGTGGAGGATGTCATCACCGCGGTGGTGTTCGCCGCACTTGAGGCGAGGGCGCCCGCGCGCAACCGACAGGCGGCGCCCGCATGATCTTCGAACGCATCGCTCCCGAGCAGCACGACACGCTGGACGGTGTACCGGAGCCGTCCGAGACGCTGCGCCTGGTCGGCCATGAGCAGGCGGCCGCGATGCTCGCTGCCGCCTATCGCTCGGGAAAACTGCCGCATGCGTTGATCTTTGCCGGGCCGGTCGGCATCGGCAAGGCGACGCTTGCCTTTCACCTGGCGCACCATCTGTTGAAGCATCCGGCCTTCGACCAGGCGCCGGACACGTTTGCCGTTCCCGATCCGGCCTCACCGCTGTTTCGCCAGATCGCCACCGGGGCGCATCCCGGCGTGCTGCACCTGACCCGGCCGCTGAACGACAAGACCAAGAGTTTCAAGACCGTCGTCACCGTCGACGAGATCCGCAAGGTCAACCGCTTCCTGTCGCTGACCTCGCATGACGGCAGCTACCGGGTGGTGATCGTCGATCCGGCCGACGACATGAACACCAACGCCGCCAATGCCTTGCTGAAGAACCTCGAGGAGCCGCCGAGCCGCACGCTGTTCATCCTCATCGTGCATGCGCCGGGCAGCCTTTTGCCGACCATCCGTTCGCGCTGCCAGATGGTGCGGCTGACGCCGCTCGATGCCGGCAGCCTGATGAGTGTTCTGGAGACCGTCGAGCCGCCGCCACCTTCCGATCCTGCTGCGCGCGCGGCACTAGCGGAACGGGCAGGGGGCAGCGCCCGCAATGCGATCCTTCTGACCCAATATGGCGGGCTGGAGATTGCCGGCACCCTCGACGCCCTGGTCACGTCGGGCAAGAGCGACATCGCCGGCGCCTATCGCCTTGCCGAGGCCGTCGCCGGCCGCGACCAGGCGATCCAGTTCGACATCTTCAACCGCCGCGCGCTCGATCTGCTCTCCACCGGCGCCAGTGAAGCCGCGCTGGCTGGGGATCTCGCGCGGGCGAAAACGCTGTCCGACACTTGGCACGAGGCGCTGAACGCCATATCTGAGACCGATACCTACAATCTTGACAAGAAGCAGCACGCCTTGACCATGATCGACCGCCTGAATTCCGCAATGCGAATGTGACCGGTTTCGGCATTGGGTCGGGATGGCAATCGCCGTCTCGATGCGATATCCACCGCTCACACTCAATTCGGACATTCATGACGGTTCATTCATGTCACGCGACACATTCTACATCACGACACCGATTTTCTATCCGAACGGCAAGCCGCATATCGGCCACGCCTATACGGTCATTGCGACCGACGCGCTGGCCCGCTTCCAGCGCCTGGACGGCAAGGACGTGCTCTTCCTCACCGGCACTGACGAACACGGCCTCAAGATGCAGCAGACGGCCGAGAAGGAAGGCATAACGCCACTCGCGCTTGCCGACCGCAACTCGGCGATCTTCCGTTCGATGACAGAGGTCCTGGGCGGCTCGAATGATGATTACATCCGCACGACGGAACCACGCCACTACGAGTCGTGCCAGGCGATCTGGAAGGCGATGGCGGCCAATGGCGACATCTATCTCGACCGCTACAGTGGCTGGTATTCGGTCCGCCAGGAAGCCTATTTCGAAGAGAGCGAAACCACGCTCGGCGACGACGGCGTGCGCCGCGAGCCGCTTGGCTCGCCGGTCGAATGGAATGAGGAGGAAAGCTACTTCTTCAGGCTTTCCGCCTATCAGGACAAATTGCTTGCGCTGTACGAAAGCCAGCCCGATTTCGTCGGTCCGGCCGAGCGCCGAAATGAGGTGATGAGCTTCGTCAGGTCCGGCCTCAAGGACATCTCGGTCTCGCGCACGACCTTCAATTGGGGCGTGCCGGTGCCCGGCGACGACAAGCATGTGATGTATGTCTGGGTCGATGCCTTGACCAACTACATCACCGCTGCCGGCTATCCCGACACCAAGGCCGAGCAATGGCGCTACTGGCCGGCCACGCACATTATCGGCAAGGACATCGTCCGCTTCCATGCCGTCTACTGGCCGGCTTTCCTGATGTCGGCCGGCATCGAACTGCCGAAGCGCGTCTTCGCGCATGGCTTCCTGTTCAACCGCGGCGAGAAAATGTCGAAGTCGGTCGGCAATGTCGTAGACCCCTTCACCATGGTCGAGCATTACGGCCTCGACCAGGTGCGCTATTTCTTCTTGCGTGAGGTGCCATTCGGCCAGGACGGCAGCTACAGCCATGACGCGATCGTCAACCGCACAAATGCCGATCTCGCCAACGGTCTCGGCAATCTGGCGCAGCGCTCGCTGTCGATGATCGCCAAGAACTGCGGCGGCGTGGTGCCGCATCGCGGCGAGCTGACCGAAGCCGACAGCGCGATCCTCGACCAGGCGGTGGAAGCGCTGGGTACCGCGCGCCAGGCGATGGCGGAACAGGGCATCCATCTCGCGTTGGCGGCGATCTTCGGCGTTGTGGCGGAAGCGGATCGCTACTTCGCCTCGCAGGCGCCCTGGGCGCTGAAGAAGACCGATCCGGCGCGCATGGAAACAGTGCTGTGGACGACCGCCGAACTGGTGCGGCGCGTGGCATTGCTGTGCCAGCCCTACATTCCGGGGTCGGCCGGCAAGCTGCTGGACCTGCTGGCGGTGCCGGCGGACAAGCGTGACTTCGCGCATGTCCATGCCGACTATGCGCTGGTGCCCGGCACGGCGCTGCCCGCGCCGGAGGGCGTGTTTCCGCGTTATGTCGAAAACCCTGAGGCGAGCGCCTGATGCTCGTCGACAGCCATTGCCATCTCGACTTTCCGGATTTCACCGAGGAGCGGGCGGCCATCGTCGCCCGCGCAAAGGCTGCCGGTATAGGTCACATGGTGACCATCTCGACACGCGTGAAGCGGTTTGCGCAAGTGCTTGAGATTGCCGAGAGTTTCGACGAAATCTATTGCTCGGTCGGCACCCATCCTCACAATGCCGGCGAAGAACTGGATGTGACGGCTGAGGACCTTGTGCGCCTGTCCGCGCACCCGAAGGTGGTGGCGATCGGCGAGGCCGGGCTCGACTATTTTTACGACAAGGCGCCACGCGATGCGCAGGCGCAGGGCTTTCGCACTCACATAGCGGCCGCGCGCGAGACCGGCTTGCCGCTGGTGATCCATTCGCGCGATGCCGATGACGACATGGCTGCCATCCTCGAAGACGAAACAGGGAAGGGCGCCTTCCCCTTCATCCTGCATTGTTTTTCGTCGGGGCGACGGCTGGCAGAGGTCGGCGTGGCGCTTGGTGGCTATGTGTCCTTCTCGGGCATACTGACCTTCAAGAACTCCGCCGATTTACGCGCCATCGCAGCCGATGTGCCGCATGACCGGCTGCTGGTCGAGACCGACGCGCCGTATCTGGCGCCGGTGCCGTTCCGCGGCAAACGCAACGAGCCGGCCTATGTCGCGCATACAGCCAAGGTGCTGGCGGAGACGGTCGGCGTTGGCGAAGCCGAGATCGCGACGCTGACGACGGCAAACTTCTTCCGGCTGTTCGGCAAGATGCCGCGGCCCGCCGGGCTCTGACGCATGAGCGACCGGCTGCGCCTCACCATCCTCGGCTGCGGCTCGTCACCTGGCACGCCGCGCATCACCGGCGATTGGGGCAATTGCGACCCGGCCAATCCGAAAAACCGGCGTACACGCTCAGCCGCGCTCGTCGAGCGGATAGCAGCCAACGGCGCCAGAACCACGGTCGTCATCGACACCGGGCCTGATTTCCGTGAGCAGATGCTGATGGCGGCGGTCCGGCGCATCGACGCCGTCGTCTATACGCATCCGCACGCCGACCACATCCACGGCATCGACGATCTGCGCGGCTACGTGCTGGAGCAGCGCCATTTGATCGATGTCCATGCCGACCAGCCGACCATGCTCAGGCTGCGCGAAGCGTTCGGCTATTGCTTCGAGACGCCGCTTGGCAGTTCCTATCCGCCGATCGTCAGGCCGCACATCATCGATCACGCAAGGGCGGTGACGATCGAAGGCGAGGGCGGTGCCCTCACCCTCGAGCCGCTGCCGCAGATCCATGGCGACATCATTTCGCTCGGCTTCCGCATCGGCGGGCTGGCCTACTGCCCCGATATAAGCGACTTCCCGGATACCACCGCCGAGCGGCTGCGCGGCCTGGAAATGCTGGTCATCGATGCCTTGCAGTACCATACCCATCCCAGTCATCTGTCGCTCGGTCAGGCGCTTGGCTGGATTGAAAAACTGGCGCCGAAACAGGCCGTGCTGACGCATATGCATGTGCCGCTCGACTATGCCACGGTGAAGGCCGAGGTGCCGGCCAACGTCACTCCGGCCTATGACGGCATGGTGATCGAAATTCCTTTATGAGACAGGAGGATACGAGCAGATCTTTATAAGGACGTTCGGTTCTTCGGCGCGAAGATCAGCAGCGTTCCAATCCGCTCATAGCCCATGCGGGGATAAAGCAGTGCTCCGGCACGCGTCGCCAACAGCATCGAGCACCGCGACCCATGCGCTTTGTCGTCATGCAGCATTTTGGCCATCAGCGCCTGGCCGATGCCTCGACGCCGGTGCGAAGGCTCGACAAACATTGCCGAGCACCATGTGGCGCCGACGGCGTCTATGCTGCGCACACGCCCGACGATGGCGTCGCCATCGAGCGCCACATACTGGCGAAACGGCGCATCGTCGCCGAGTTGATCGTCTGGAAGTGGCCGCCTGCGTATGACCTTTCCCAGTTGTGCAGCGCGTTCAGCCGTCCTCACGCGTTCGATAGAGACGATTGCTGGCGGGTCTGGAATTTGGCGCAGCGACTGGACGAAAAAGCCTTCCGTCCGCAGCAGCCGGTAGCCGAGCGCCTTGTAGGCAGTTCGCGTCGGTTCGTCCGGGCCGTCATTCGCGATCACGACCGAAACGGCAAAGCTTGGCCGCGCATGCTGCCGCACGATGGCATCGGCTTCCTCGGCGGCGACGTCATGGACGATCCATTCTTCGCCACGGTAGTCGCGTGCATTCTTGCGCTCGGCATCGCGCATCAGCCACAAGGGTCCGACGCGGCTGGCTTCGTAGGGAAAGGAACGGCTCTTGTCGGTACTGAAGCCGTGCACGAACACTTCGATCGCCGCTTCGATGTCACGCTTTCCTGTTCATCGACACAGCGTAGCGTTGGCCAACGGCTCAAGGCAACACGCGTCGGTCATGCCATGAAATCCGCGTCATTTCCCAGCTGCAACCTGATGCATAAGTTCCATAATCTATCTTATGCGACTTTCATATGTGGCTGCTGCTTCCATTAGGGGCGTGCCAATATACGCCCTGCTGACTGAGATGCAGGCCGGCGGCTCTGATTGCTTGGCGGGAGGAACGTTGACGAAGCAGTGGCGAAATGAGTTGGCGTGGTCTTCATTTCTCAAGGGATGGCGCCTTTCGCAAAGGCCTCGACTTCCTGCTCGACGGGCTGGCACCAGGATAACGAACAGGAGCGTCATCCCGAAAAGCTTTCCAGGAGGCCGCTGAAGGCTGCTGCGATTGCAACAAGATGGAAGACGCCAAGGGCCAGCCATCTGGAGCCGCCGGCGCCCGCAACAAATGCCCCATAGGCAGGAAACTGCAGCGCAGCCAATCCGATGGAAAGGCCGGTGATCCTTGTGTTGGTCAACAGCGTTGCCAGCATGGGGACCGGATAGAGAAGTCGCGCCAGCCCATAGTCGCCATGCCCGGCTCCGGCCGAATAGAGCGCCAGGAAAAAGGCGACGGGCGTGATACCGAGGCCGACAAGGAACCCTGCCCGCGAGGAGAATTTTGGCGACGTCATCTGGCCATGGCCATGGCGGCCGGTGGGTCGCGGTCGTCAGGCGCGAGCTTGGACGAAGTGACAAGCAGATTCTCCTGATCGGCCCGCGACTTCGGCTCGATCGCGATTTGCAGCAGAGGCCAGGGCGCGGCAGACTTCTCCATCATGACGCCATGGTTGCAGATTGATCGGGTGGCCGCAACGGAGGGGTCTACGCCCGGCCGGCCGCCCGGCCCGTCCCTTTCGCTTCCTGACTGTGGACGCGCGCCAGAAAATCGCGCACCAGGGGAAGCGCCTCATCGAAATGGGTTTCGAGCAGCCAGTGGCCGGCGCCGCCGATGAGATGAAGTTCTGCTTCCGGCAAATCGCGGTGGTAGGCATGCGCCGATTGTGCCGGCATGTAACCATCCTCGGGGCCCCAGACAATGAGCGTCTGCGGTTGGTGCTCGCGCAGATAGCTCTGATAGCGCGGGAACCAGCCGAGGTTCGCCTCCAGCTTCTCCATCAGGCCGACCGCGAGCCGCCGGCGGATCGGCGTGTCCATCAAAGGCCAGTGGAGTTTCCAAAGATCGGGAGGCACGCGCTCGGCTACAGCGTAATCCACCTCTCCGATAAACTCGTGCCGGAATCCCTCCTCGCTCACCGCCTCTTCCAACGGCCGGTGCTTTTCGGGCGTCTTTTCCTTCCAATAGGCTTTTATCCCAGCGTATTTCGGCCCGAGAACATCCTGGTATATATCGCCGTTCTGGATGATGAGTGCGGCGATGCGCTCGGGATGTGCGATGGCGTGGCGCAGTCCGATCTGAGAGCCGTAATCGTGCAGCCAGAGCGCATAGCGCGACGTGCCGAGCGCATCGGCGAAAGCTGTCAGAAACCCGGCATAGGCATCGAAATCATAGCCAAAGTCCGACATTTCGGGCGTGCCGCTGTAGCCAAAGCCGGGAAAGTCCGGCGCGAATGTATGCCACCGATCGGCAAGTGCCGGCATCAACCGTCGGAATTGATAGGACGAGCACGGATAGCCGTGCGGCAGGAGAAGGACGGGAGCATCAGGCGGGCCGTCCTCGCGATAGAAGATGCTGTTTCCGTCAATGTCGATCCGGCGATGTTGCAATTATACCTCCTTGCTCAAAGCTTGCCCGCCACTTTGTTTACGGCGCTCGGGCAAGAAGGTTCCCTTGAAGTCAGGGCGTGACGGCTTCCGGCTCTCCATTGCCCGACAGGATCTGCAGCGTTCCGCGCGTGGCGTTGCGGAACGCATCGTCGAAACTGACGCCACGTACCTGCCAGCGATACTCCTTATCCTTGAAGCTGAGCCGCCAGTCGCCGACCCAGCCCAGCGCTTCCTGGCGCCATACCAAAGTGCCGGCAAGCAGGGCGTCCCCATCCAGCGTGTTGGCCACGTCGGCGAGCGCGACGTCGGACGGCCGAGGCAACTCCAGCGGCAAACCGGTCCGGTGCGCCGCGTCCGCCAGCGCAACGCGCATATCCGCCGCAAGCTCGCCGCCGCCATCGCGCACCAGCGTGAAGCCGTCGCCTTTCATCGGCCTTACATCCAGCAGTGCGACGATTTTTGGCCGCGGCACCGCCCACGGTTTGCGCCCGAGCGACGCCAGCAAGGCATCGATCTTGTCCGGGTCGAAATCGGCGGTGATGTAATGCGGCCGGTCGTGGGTGCCCTGCTCGTCATGCGGCGGGCGGTTGTTGAGCAGGTCGCGGTAGCCGACACCAGTGACATAGTCGGCCGCGTGCCGGCTCATGTCCGCAACACGCGGGTCGCCGATCAGCCGCGGGTCGCCGGAAACCTTGACCAGCACCTCTTCAAGGCACGGCGCCAGGCCCCAGGCCCGGTTCTCCTCGCCAGTGCCGCTGGTCACCGATTGCGCGCGGTAGAGGCTGGCGCGGTCGATGTCGGCGGCAGCGACCGGAAAGACAATCAGCACAGCCAGCGCCGCTGCCACAAAGCCCAATTTCAAGCATCCAGGCACCCGCCGACCCTCCCGAAACGGTCCGGAACATCCGTTGGAGCCATACTCCTGATCATCAGGGAATTTCAAGGTACCGCCCATCAAGGCGTATCGCCGACGATGCGCCGGTGTACGCCGTCCAGGCTCTCGGTGAGCGCCTCGAACACGTTTCGCGCCGTGAGTTCGCGAAGAACCTGTTCGTTGATGCCGCCGCGCGTCGCATAGTCCTGCGCCAGATGCATGAAGTCGGCATCCGGCGACATATCAGGAGCGCATCCCAAGGCTTTGAAAAGCGAGGCGATGTAATCGCGCCCCTTCCCTTCCTCCACGCCATTCCTCTTGAGCCAGCTGTTGATCGTATCGAGATATCTGAAGTAGCTGGCATAGGTTGCGGCGGCCACGCTCAACGCATTGAATTCGGCTGGGTTCTCGACCTCGATCACTTTCCCCAGATTGCCAAACAAGGCAGCGACAGTGGCATCCGGCGGGCAGATGATCGTTGCCCCCAGCCGGTGGGCGATCATCGGCATGGGCAGCGCTTTCGTCACCTGGTGCGCGGGTGCGGTCAAGCCGGCAATCTCCTCGCGCGGCAGCGTGGCGATCAAGCTGATGAGGTGATGCTCGCGCCGAAACCGCAAACCCGGCAGGACGTCATGCGCAATTTGCGGCCGGACAGCCAGCATGACTAGGTCGCATTGATCGAGAACCGCCTGATTGTCATCAGCGATACACACATCCGGATAACGGGCTGCCAGCTCTGCGGCGATCTCTTCATTGCGCGGCGACAGCAGCACGGAGACGGAGTTATCCGCGACGGATTTGAGCCCGCTGACAATGGCCGCTGTAAGGGCACCCGTGCCGATGAAGCCAAGTTTCATCGCGCCTGTCTCTGGTTCATCGGTCACAGCGGCGCATGGTCGAGCCGTACCTGATAGCTCAGCACGCGCTTTTCACCGGGCGCGATCAGCATCACGCCCGGCTTGTCCGCGAACTCGCCATCGAAATCCACGGGGCTGGCAAGCCCGTGCCAGGGTTCGATACACAGGAACGGAGCGCCGCCCGGCTTCGACCAGATGCCCAATTCCTTAAAACCCTGCCACGACATCTCGATCGCCGCACCGTTCGCGGCGGCATAGCGCACGCTGGTGCTGGCCGGCCGGTCGAGGATCACGGCGTCTGCCTCGAACAGCTGTTCGGAAAGCGCCAGCGTTTTGCCTTCGATGGGCGTCGGCTGTGGTGCAGCCACCACCAGGCCATCCTTCAGCCGGCGGATCGGCGCCGGCTCGTTCTGGGCAAAGGTCAGGTGGTAGTCTGTCTTGGCGAGCCCCGGCTGCAATGGCCAATTGAAAGCCGGATGTGCACCGATGGAGGCTGGCAGCGTCTCGTCGCCGGTGTCGGCAATCTCGAAGCTCACACCAAGTTCGCGACGCTCGAGCGTGTAGGTGATGGCAAGGCGAAAGGCGAACGGATAGCGCGTGCGTGTATCGGCATCGTCGGTCAACACCAGCGTGCAGGATCGGGGGCTCGCGTCAGCCCACACAAACGGCTTGTCGCGGGCAAATCCGTGCTGCGTCAGGGGATAGACCTGGCCCCGATGGCGAAGCTGGTCGCCCTTCAGCCGGCCGACGATCGGAAACAGCACCGGCGAATGCCGCCGCCATTCCGGCCCGGCCTGCCACAAAAACTCCAGACCCTCGGCATCGCGCAAGGAGACGAGCTCGGCCCCCTGCCCGACAATGGTCGCCGAAATGCCGTCGCCGTGAAGCGTCACTTGTTCCATGCGTTCTCGCGGAAAGCTGCGTGCGAGCGGCAGGTTAGCAAAAGCCCGCATGGACTCAAGGGCGCAGCGACATCGCGCTGATAGAGGAGCGATGTCTCGACTGCAAAAACGACAGTGGCCGGAGATTCTCCTCCGGCCACTGCGAGATCGAGATTGTTGCCCTGCTACGGTTCGACTATTCGCGCTCGCCGGTGAAATTCAGCAACAGCTGGAAGATGTTGACGAAGTTCAGGTACAGCGACAGCGCGCCGAAGACGGCGAGCTTCTGCTGCGATTCCGCATCGAAATTCTCCGCATACTGTTCCTTGATCGTCTGCGTGTCCCAGGCGGTCAGGCCGACAAAGACGGCAATGCCGATCACCGAGATGGCGAACTGCAGCGCGGTGGAGCCAAGGAAGATGTTGACGACGCTGGCGATCACCACACCGATCAGGCCCATGATCAGGAAGGACGAGAACTGGGTCAGGTCGCGCTTGGTCGTGTAGCCGTAGAGGCTGGTGGCGCCGAACATCGTGGCGGTGATGAAGAAGGTGCGCGCGATGCTGGTGCCGGTGAAGACCAGGAACACCGAAGCCAGCGACAGGCCCATCACCGCGCAGAAGGCCCAGAACATCAACTGGGCGCTCGCCGCCGACATCGTCTGCATCTTGAACGAGAACAGCAGCACGAAGGCGAGCGGCGCCAGCATCACCACCCATTTCAGCGGGCTGGAAAAGATCGGCACGTAGAGGGCCGGCGTCGAAGCGACCACCATGGCGACGATGCCGGTGACGACGAGGCCGATGCCCATATAGTTATAGACACGCAGCATGTGGCTGCGCAGGCCCTCGTCATAGACGGCGCCGGCGCGCGCGCCAGTGCCCATGCGGTATCCGAGGTCAGGGGTATTCATGCGGGTTCTCCTTATGTGGTCTCAGTAAAGTGTCCTGATCAGTAAAGTGTCTTGGCAAGCGTCTCGGCGGCGCGGTCGAGGTCGTGGACATCGCTGCGCGCGACGACCGCGTACGCGACCTCGCCGATCTGGAAATAGGCAGAGGAGATGTCGCCGGAGGGCGCGATGGCAGGCTTGACCACGTCGAAGGTTCCGGGCCGGATCGCAAACAGCGAGACCAGCCCCATATCCTTCGTCTCCAGCGCCACTTCGACGCTCGGCCCGAAGCGCGACGGATAGATCTGCACGTCGCGGACCTTCCAGTCCTTGGGCAGCGATGGCATGACGATTGCGGTGGCGGCGCGGATTTCGTCGCCATTGTAGTTGGGCGCCTCCAGCTGCGAGGGCATCGCCTCGCGCATGAGCGTCGTCTTGTGCGCCCGGATCGCTTCTTCGACATAGGCGGGCGGCGGCGGCGAAGCCACGACCTTGGTCACCAGCAGCGGCCCGAAGAGGCCGTTCGCCAGCCAGCCGGCAGCGACAAAGACGGCGACCGCGGCCGCCCGCTGCAGCACGGCGAAGACGCGGCGACTGGCCAGTCCCCTGCCCAGCCGGCGCGCGACTTCAGTCGTCGCCGGCCGCGCCATTCCTGTGGAAGCAGCCAGCGCCAGGCGCAGCTCGTCGCGCGTCCTCAAGTCGGACATCACCCGCGCCGCAGCCTCCGGACGAGCCGACAGGAACGCCTCGACCTCGATGCGGCGCGCGACATCCAGCTGGTCGTCGACATAAGAATCGAGATCGGTATCGGTCACCGGGTCCCGCAACAGGTCGGTCATGACGGGTCTCCCACGATCCTCAGATGGCTTTTGGCCGGCGAAGGTGCAGCGTTTTCCGTCTCGCGCAGTGCTGCGCGCGCCCTGCCGATGCGCGACATCAGCGTGCCCAGCGGCACCCCGCTGGCGTCGGCGGCCTGCTGGTAGGAAAGGCCCTCGATGGCGACCAGATGCAGCGCCGAACGCTGCTCCTCCGGCAGATGGAAAAAGGCCTCGCGCACCTGCGCCAGGCGCACGGAATGTTCCTGCGGCGCCGGCGTGCTGGCATCGGTGAGATAGCCGGCCTGCTCGACGCGCACCGCTTCCGACCGGCGCGAGCGCATCTTGTCGATGAAAGCGTTGTGGACGATCGACAGCAGCCATGCCCGCAGATTACCGCCCGAGCGGAATGTGTCGCGCCGCTCATAGGCGCGCACCAGCGCATCGTGCACCAGATCCTCGGCGTCAGTGCCGTCGCGCGTCAGCGAGCGTGCGTAGCGCCTGAGCGAACCCAGCTGTCCGACAATATCGAAGCGTGGCATCGACCGTTTCATGCCCTGTTTACGAAACAGGCGGGGATCTTAATCCATCGCCACTAAACTTTTTTGCGTCGCCACAATAGGCATCATGCAATCAGAAGTCCGCTTCGCAATCACCCCATCTCCCGCGCGGCAGATGTTTGCTCTATGATGACGATCTAGCCTTCTCCGTCGTTGCCGGGAGCAAAAGATGGCCAATGGTAGTCGTGTAACGGGTTTTGCGGCGCTGCCGGTCGTCGGCAGGGTGTTCATCATCTTTGGCATTGTCGGACTGATCGCTTCCGGCGTGCTGGCCATCGTCGAGATGTACGGCCCTCGTACCGCTTCGGCGACAGGCAGGATTGTCGCCGCCGAATACAATCCCCGCATCGAGTTCTCGACCGCCGACGGCACCGTCATCCGCTTCAACAATGCCGTCCACAGCTCGTTCTGGGGTGATGGCGACAGCGTCCCTGTCGCTTACGACCCAACCAATCCGCAAAATGCCTCGGTCGACAGCTTCGCCGGACGCTGGTTCCTTGCCGGGCTGGCCGGCATGCTCGGCGGTTTCTTCCTGCTGATCGGCATCGGTCTCTCCCTGATTGGACGGGTGCTTATCCGGCGGATTGGAATGAACCCGTCGCCATAGCCGCCGACCCCTGCCGGACAGACAAAGCTTGGCGTAACGGTCCCGCACGGCGAGCGGCCGGCGCAAGTGGAAGCACTGGCGAAACGCGGCCGCTTTGCGTATTACTCCGCCGCCATTGGAGCCGTATTGATGTTCGAGACCCTGCAACCTGCCCCGGCTGACAAGATCATCGCCTTGATCGGCCTCTATCGCGCCGATCCGCGCCCCGGCAAGATCGATCTCGGCGTCGGCGTCTACAAGGACCGCGACGGCAGGACGCCGGTCATGCGCGCCCTGCGCGAGGCCGAGAAGCGGTTGCTGCAGGACCAGGACACCAAGACCTATCTCGGCCTTGCCGGGGACACCGGCTTCAACACGGCGATGGTCAAGCTGGCCTTCGGCCCCGCTGCCGACATGACGCGCATCCGCGCCGCGCAAGCGCCCGGCGGTTCCGGCGCGCTGCGGCTGGTGGCGGAGCTGTTGAAGCGGACCCGCCCCGACGCAACCGTCTGGCTGTCGGACCCGACATGGCCGAACCACCCGCCGGTGATGCGCGGGGCCGGCCTCACGGTGCGCGATTATCCCTATTTCGATGCCGTTTCCGGCGCGGTGCGCTTCGACGAGATGCTGGCAACGCTTGGCGCAGCCGAGCCCGGCGATATCGTGCTGCTGCATGGCTGCTGCCATAACCCGACCGGCGCCAATCTCGATATCGCGCAATGGGCCAGCGTCACCGATCTTGTCGTCGAGCGCGGGCTGTTGCCCTTTGTCGACATTGCCTATCAGGGCTTTGGCGAAGGCCTGGACGCCGATGCGGCCGGCTTGCGCCTTCTCGCGGGCAAGGTGCCTGAAATGGTCGTTGCCTCGAGCTGCTCGAAGAACTTTGCCGTCTACCGCGACCGCGTCGGCGCGGCGATGATCCTGGCGAAGGATGGTGCGCAAGCCGATGTGGCGATGAGCCAGATGCTGGCGGCGGCGCGCGCCATGTATTCGATGCCGCCGGACCATGGCGCCGCCGCCGTGCGCATGGTGCTGGAAGATGATGGCCTTCGCGCCGACTGGGAGGCGGAGCTGGAGGAGATGCGGCTGCGCATGCTGAGGATGCGCGTCCAGTTCGCCGACGCGCTGCGCCGGCAGTCCAACTCCGACCGCTTCGACTTCATCGCCAGCCATCGCGGCATGTTTTCCAGGCTTGGCCTGACCGAGGCGCAAGTCGAGCGGCTGCGTGCCGAGTATGGCATCTACATGGTCGGCGACAGCCGCATCAACGTTGCCGGCCTGCCCGAGGACGGCATGGATGACCTCGCCAAGGCGGTTGTGTCGGTACTCGGCTGATACGGCTGAGCTGTGGACAAGGTCAGGCCGCCAGCTGACAGCGTTGGCCGCACGACAGGCAGCGGGATAGCATTCGCCGCATGAAACCTTCGCGCGACATTTCCCGGCTGATCGAGATCATGGCGGCGCTCAGGGCGCCGAAGACCGGCTGTCCCTGGGACATCGAGCAGGATTTCTCGACCATCGCACCCTATACGATCGAGGAAGCCTACGAGGTGGCGGACGCCATTGCGCGCGGCGATCTCGACGATCTGCGCGACGAATTAGGCGATCTCCTGCTGCAGGTCGTCTACCACGCGCAGATGGCTGAGGAAGCCGGCGATTTTGCCTTCGGTGATGTGGTCGAGGCCATCACCACCAAGATGATCCGGCGCCATCCGCATGTCTTCGGCGACGAGAAGGCGCGCAGCGCCGGCATGGCAAAGGGCATGTGGGAAAAGATCAAGGCTGAGGAAAAAGCCGAAAAGCGAAGTGCGCGCCTCGCCCGCGGCCTCGACCCCGAGGACAATGGCAAGGGTTTCCTGGACAGCGTGCCCGTCGCCCTGCCCGCTTTGACTCGTGCGCTGAAGCTGCAGGAAAAGGCAGCACGTGTCGGTTTCGACTGGAGCGAGGCAGCACCCATCCTCGACAAGATCGAGGAAGAGATCGGCGAGCTGCGCGAGGCACTGGCCAAGGGCGAAACGGCTGAGATCAAGGACGAATTCGGCGACATGCTGTTTGCCGTCGTCAATCTGGGGCGTCACCTCAAGCTCGATTCGGAAGCGGCGCTTAGCGGCACCAACGAAAAGTTCCGCTCGCGCTTCCACTATGTCGAGCGCGCGATCGATGCATCGGGAAGCACGCTCGAAAAAGCCACGCTGGACGAGATGGAAGTGCTCTGGCAGCAGGCCAAGAGCGCGAAATAATCAGGCTTACTGCCTGTTTTTGCGGTGCAATCGGCTTTCGATCTCATGCCGCGCGCTGTGCGTGGCCTTGAGCGAGATGGTCGCGCTGCCATCCTCATTGTCTACCCGCGAAACGACGTCGCCATTGCGGTAGAGCCAGTCGACAAGGCCGAACTGCGCCGGTTCGATCGTCACCGTCAATTCCTCCAGTTCGCCCGACATCCTGGTCTCGATCAGCGCCTTCAGCGCATCGATGCCTTCGCCGGTGACGGCCGAGATGGCGATCGGCGGCGCCTTGTTGGCGTCAGTGCCGTCGGCGAGCAGGCGCTCCCGGTTGCCGTCGTCGAGAAGGTCGACCTTGTTCCACACTTCGACGACGCGCTTGGCATCGCCGGCATCGACGCCGAGATCGGCGAGAATGCGCTCGACGTCCTCGGCTTGCGCTGCGGTATCCGGATCCGAAATATCGCGCAGGTGGATGACCAGATCGGCCTCGACGACCTCTTCCAGTGTGGCCCGGAAGGCGGCGACCAGATGCGTCGGCAGGTCCGAAATGAAGCCGACTGTGTCCGACAGGATGATCGGCGTGCCGTGCGGCAGGCGCACGCGGCGCAGCGTCGGGTCGAGCGTTGCAAACAGCATGTCTTCGGCCAGCACGTCGGCCCCGGTCAGCCGGTTGAACAGCGTCGACTTTCCGGCATTGGTGTAGCCGACGATCGCCACCACCGGGAACGGCACCTTCTTGCGCTTGGCGCGGTGCAGGTCGCGGGTGCGGCGCACCGTTTCCAGCTCATGCTTGAGCTTGATGATTTTTTCCTGCAGCTGCCGCCGGTCCGACTCGATCTGGGTTTCGCCGGGGCCGCCGAGGAAGCCGGCGCCGCCGCGCTGGCGTTCAAGGTGGGTCCAGCTCCGCACCAGGCGGCCCTTCTGGTAGTTGAGATGGGCAAGTTCGACCTGCAGCGTGCCCTCCTTGGTCCGCGCGCGCTCGCCAAAAATCTCCAGGATCAATCCGGTGCGGTCGAGCACCTTGGCATTCATTTCTTTTTCGAGATTGCGCTGCTGCACCGGCGTGAGCGGATGGTCGACGATGACCACCTCCGCGTGACCCTCTTTGACGATCTCGGCGAATTCCGCGACCTTGCCGCTGCCGAGCAAGGTTGCCGGGCGTGGATCGTTGACGGTGACCACCGCCGTGTGGATCAGATCCAGGTTGATGGCGCGGGCAAGGCCGACCGCTTCGTCGTGGCGCGCATCCGCCGAACGCGTCAGCCGTGGACGGTTCGTTTCGTCATCGTTGCGCTGATGCCGGGTAAGCACCGGCACAATGACAACCGCCCGGGTCGGACCTGTGGCTTCCGTCCCGGAATTATGTGCTGGTTTCCCGCGGACGCCGCGGTCCGCGTCTTTTTCACGTGCCAATCAGGCGCCCTGGCTTTCCTCGCCATCGAACATCTGAACCGGCTGGCTCGGCATGATCGTGGAAATGGCATGCTTGTAGACGAGCTGGGAGTGGCCGTCACGGCGCAGCAGAACACAAAAATTGTCGAAGGAAGTGACCACGCCGGTCAGCTTGACGCCGTTGATGAGAAAGATGGTGAGTGGATTTTTGCTCTTGCGAACAGAATTCAGGAACAGGTCCTGAAGGTTTTGCGATCGTTCCGCCATTGTTCTTGTCTTTCGCCGATCCCCTTCGGTTTGCAGGCTAATGCGCCAAATTAGCGGGCACATGTCAAGCTTGCAAACACCCCCTTGCCGTCAGTAGCGACAAGCAGAACGAGATATATTGATGTGCAGTCCGTCTGTGCGGTTATCAGGCTGGACTTTTTTCCGCAACGTCAAAAAAGGCTTGCCGCAATGAAAGTGTTATCGAACCGGGGTGCCCATTGGCGACCGCGGCACCGTCGATTGCCACGACCGGCATGGCGATTGTCGTTGCCGAACTGATGAAAGCTTCTCGCGCAGCCTTGGCTTCAGTGACTGAAAAACCGCGCTCCTCGATCGTCAACCCGAGCTTTGCCGCCACTTCGAACATGGTCGTGCGGGTGATGCCGCGCAGGATGCCATGCTCCGCCGGCCGGGTGACCAGAACGCCGTCCCTTGTAACGATCCAGGCGTTGGACGAGCCGCCCTCCTTGACGTTGCCATCGGTGTCGACGAACCAGGCTTCCTGGGCGCCGGCCTCCTTGGCTTTCTGCTTGGCCAGCACGTTGGGCAGCAGGCCGGTGCTCTTGATGTCGACCCGGTCCCAACGGTTTTCCGGCACGGTGATGACGTTGATGCCCGCCTCGGCTCGCTTGGCGGCGGCCGCCGGGTCGGCCTTTCTGGCCGTAATCACCAGCGATGACGGTGTATCGGCCGGGAAAACGAAGTCGCGGCTGGCAACACCGCGCGTAACCTGGACATAGACCAGGCCGTTGACGACGTGGTTGCGCCGGACGATTTCGCGCAGAAGAAACGGCAGCACGCCCTTGGTGACCGGCCAGTTGATCGACAATTCGCTAAGCGAGCGGTTCAGCCGGGCAAGATGGCGCGGCATGTCGACGACAAAGCCCTGCGCCACCTCGCAGACCTCGTAGACGCCGTCGGCGAACTGATAGCCGCGATCCTCGATATGCACGGCAGCGTCGGCATGGGCGACATAGCGCCCGTTCACATAGGCAATGCGCGGCATGGGTTATCCCTCAGAACAGTCTCGCTATTTCTAGGCGATTCCGCCGCTGCCGTAACCGGCAATTGCACGGGCCACGGCCCGCTGGACCAACAATAATGGGGATCAGACCCCCAGCGACTTCAGTTTCCGGTGCAGCGCCGAGCGCTCCATGCCAATGAATTCCGCCGTCTTCGAGATGTTGCCGCCGAAACGGTTGATCTGGGCGATCAGATAGTCCTTCTCGAACTGTTCGCGCGCCTCGCGCAGCGGCAGCGCCATGATGTGCTGGTCGGACTGGTTCGGCGTGCGCGGCATGACATCGCCGATCTCCGACGGCAACAGGTCGGCGGTGATCGGCGCATCGATATCGTCGCCACGCGCCAGGATCATCAGCCGTTCGACATTGTTGCGCAGCTGGCGGACATTGCCCGGCCAGTTGTGCGCCTGCAGCACGGCAAGCGCATCGTCGCCGATGCGGCGCGGCTTGATGCCGGCCTGGCGAGCGATCTGCTTCATGAAATTGTCGACGAGATAGGGAATGTCCTCTCGCCGCTCGGCCAGGCCCGGCACCATGACCGGAACCACCGCCAGGCGGTGATAGAGGTCTTCGCGAAAACGGCCGTCGGCGATCATCGCCTCCAGGTTCTGCGAGGTCGAGGAGATGATGCGGACGTCGACCTTGACCCGCTTGGTGCCGCCGACCCGCTCGAACTGCTGTTCGACCAGCACGCGCAAAATCTTGTTCTGCGTCTCGCGCGGCATGTCGGCCACTTCGTCGATGTAGAGAATGCCGCGGTGCGCCTCTTCAAGCGCGCCGACCTTGCGCTCGGTGCCGTTCGATTCGGTACCGAACAGCTCGATCTCCATGCGCTCGGGCGTGATGTTGGCCGCGCTCAGCGTCACGAAGGGCGCGCCCTTGCGCGTCGACAGCGTGTGGATGGCGCGCGCGGCGAGCTCCTTGCCCGAGCCGGACGGACCGATGATCATGACGCGGCTGTTGGTCGGCGCCACGCGCTCGATGGTCTGGCGCAGCTGGCTCATCGCCGACGACATGCCGATCAGGTCGAAGGTTTCGCCGCTGCGCTGCTTGAGGTCGGACACCTCGCGCCGCAATTTCGAGGTTTCGAGCGCCCGCTCGGCGATCAGGATCAGCCTGTCGGCCTTGAACGGCTTCTCGATGAAATCATAGGCGCCGCGGCGGATGGCCGACACCGCTGTCTCGATATTGCCGTGGCCGGAGATCATCACCACCGGCAGGCTCGGATGCATCGTCTTGATCTCGTCGAGCAGCGCCAGCCCGTCGAGGCGCGAGCCCTGCAACCAGATATCGAGGAAAATCAGCCGCGGCGCCCGGTCGGCGATTGCCGCGAGCGCGCTGTCGGCATCGAATGCCGTGCGGGTTTCATGCCCTTCGTCGCTCAATATGCCCGCGACGAGTTCACGGATGTCTTCCTCGTCATCGACGATGAGAATATCAGACGCCATTACCGACCTTTTCAGTTTCTCGTTCGTGTTCCGTTTCGCCTTGACCGCGTGGCGGCGCGGTTGCGGCAGCTGGCGGCAGGATGATCGAGATCATCGCGCCGCGTCCACCGTGGAAATCCGCGGGCGCATCGTGCAATTCGAGCCGCCCGCCATGGTCCTCCACGATCTTCTTGACGATGGCGAGACCGAGCCCGGTGCCCTTCTCGCGCGTCGTCATGTAGGGCTCGAGCAGCCTTTGGCGGTTCTCGCGCGGCAAGCCTTTGCCATTGTCGATGACGTCGATTCTGATCGCGCCATTCTGACGGGCAGCTTGAATCCGGATTATGCCGTGCGAACCGTCCTTTTGTTCCGGCCCGTCAATCGCCTCGGCCGCGTTCTTGATGACGTTGCCGAAAGCCTGCGCCATCAATCGGCTATCGAACGTGCCCTTGAGCGGTTCGTTGCCGAACACGCGTTCGAAAGCAATGTCGGCGCGGCTGACTTCGACCAGGAACGACGCCTCGCGCAGCGATTCACGCAGATCGATGGCTTTCATCTCGGGCTTAGGCATGCGGGCGAAAGCCGAGAACTCGTCGACCATGCGGCCGATATCCTCGACCTGCCGGATGATCGTGTCGGTGCACTGGTCGAAAATCTCGCGGTCCTCGGTGATGACCTTGCCGAAGCGTCGCTTGATGCGCTCGGCCGAGAGCTGGATCGGCGTCAGCGGGTTCTTGATTTCATGTGCGATACGCCGCGCCACATCCGCCCAGGCAGACGAGCGCTGTGCCTGGACCAGATCGGTGATGTCGTCGACCGTCACGACGTAGGATTTCTCCTCCTCGCCGTCGTCGCCGGCCTCGATGGTGATCTGCACGTTGAAGGTACGCTCGGCGCCGGTGCGATAGAAGGTGACCTGCTCGCGATAGACCGGCTTGCCGGATTTGCGGCCGATCTCGAAGACACGGCCGACATGCGGTAGCACGGCGGACAGGTTCTGCCCCAGCGCCGCCGTGGCCGATATGGCCAGCATCGTTTCGGCCGATTTGTTGACGATGGAGACGATGCCGTAGGGATCGACGCCGATGACGCCGGCGGTGACGCCGGCCAGCACCGCTTCCGAGAAACGACGCCGTTCGTCGATCAAATCCTTGGCCGACAGGATCTCGTTGCGCTGCGATTTAAGCTCCAGCAGCATCTTGTTGAACGTATCGCCAAGCGAGGCGACATCGCCGTCGGAAGGCCGTACCGGAACGGCGACATCGAGATTGCCGGTCGCAACCTCGTCAGCCGCGCCGATGAGCTGACGGATGGGCCGCACCAGACGGTCGGCCACCGCTATGCCGGTCCAGATGGCCGACAGGATGATGATCAGCGTCAGCGACAGATAGGGCAGCGCGAACGCCACCTGCGACGTCCGCCTGTTGTCTTCCAGGCCGCGATATTCGGCGGTGTTGGACTGGACGATCGCCCTCGCCTTGATCACTTCGGGGTCGACCAGGCGATTGGTGTAGAGGTAGAGGCCTTCGATCTCCCGCAGCTTGATGATGGCGCCCATGATGTTGCGCGTCTTCGGCTCGATCAGCACCGGTTTCCCGTCGGCCGCGGCGCTGACCGCGCCCTCCGGCGGTGGCGGCATAGAGAAATCCGCATCGGTCTTCGCGCTCATGACAAAGGAGCCGTCTTCCCTGACCAGCGCCGCATGCACCAGGCTCCTGCCCACGGCTTCCTTGTTCATCAGGTCGAGAAAGCCGGTTCGATCGAGGCCGTAAAGCGTGCGCGACGCATCGAGATCGTAGGCCATCGACAGCGTCGTGCCCTGAAGATTGCGAGCGTTTTCCTGCACATAGGCGTCCGCGATCGACAGCGACGAGTTGACGATTGCCTTGGTGCGGATTTCGAACCAGCGGTCGAGGCCGATATCGAGCGTGATCGAGGCGATGATGGCCACCATGATGGCGGGGATGGCCGCGACCAGCGCAAACATCGTCACGATGCGCACATGCAGCCGCGAAGCCGCCTTGCCGTGCCGGCGCGCCATGGTGATGCGATGCACCTCTCGGCCGACCAGGGCGATCAGCGCCAGCACAAATAAGGCATTGGCCGCAATCAGCGTCAGCGTTGTGTTTGCGTCTGGCGTGATCGGCGTGGCGCCGACAAGAATGGCAAACGAGATTGCCGCCGTAACCAGCGCGCCGGCAATTGCCACAACGCCAGGCAACGCAAGCAGCCGGCGTCCATCCCTCTGGCCGGGTCTGCTGAAAAGCGGTTCGTTTGATGTCAGAGCTTGCGAAGCCATGTCGCCGTCTAAGAGCCAGTGATTGCGTCGGATGTATGCAACGCATTGTGGCGATTATGCAACAAGTGTGGCCGTGACGGAAATCTTTCGGCCACCGATCCCCTGAAAAGGGGATGACCTGACGTCACATCGGGCGGTAGGCGCTCACGATCTCGACGATTTGTAGACGTTGACGCCCAGCTCGCGAATCTTCTTGCGCAGCGTGTTGCGGTTCAAGCCGAGCAATTCGGCCGCCTTGATCTGGTTGCCGCGCGTTGCCGTCATGGAAGCGAGCACCAGCGGATATTCGACCTCGGACAGGATGCGCTGATAGAGACCTGCCGGCGGCAAATCACCGGCGAAAGATGCGAAATAGCGCTGCAGGAAGTGCTCCACCGCCTGGCCGATGGACAGATCGTCCGGGATCAAATTGCCGCCGCCGGGAACGACCGGCCTTTCGCCTGTCTTCAGTTCGGCTTCGATGATTTCGGCTGATATTTCGTCCTGCGAATAGAGCGCCGCAAGCCGGCGCACCAGGTTTTCCAGCTCGCGCACGTTTCCCGGCCATGGATAGCGCTTCATCAATTCGATGCCGCCGGTCGAAATGCGCTTGGTCTGCAAGCCTTCGCTGGCGCCGATCTTGAAGAAATGCCGCACCAGATCGGGAATGTCTTCCGACCTCTCACGCAAACCCGGCAGCCGAAGCGGCACGACGTTCAGGCGATAGAACAGATCTTCGCGGAAAAGCCCCTGGTTGATCAGCGTGCGCAGATCCTTGTTGGTGGCGGCGACGATGCGCACATCGGTCTTGATCGGCGTGCGCCCGCCGACAGTGGTGTATTCGCCCTGCTGCAGCACGCGCAGCAGCCGCGTCTGCGCCTCCATCGGCATGTCGCCGATCTCGTCGAGGAACAGCGTGCCGCCCTCGGCCTGCTCGAAGCGGCCGGTCGAGCGGTTCTGTGCGCCGGTGAAGGCGCCCTTCTCATGGCCGAACAGTTCCGATTCGATAAGGTCGCGCGGGATCGCCGCCATGTTGATGGCGACGAACGGACCGCCGCGGCGGCGGCCATATTCGTGCAGCGCGCGCGCCACCAATTCCTTGCCGGTGCCGGACTCGCCCGAGATCATCACCGTCAGATCGGTCTGCATCATGCGCGCCAGCATGCGGTAGATGTCCTGCATGGCGGCCGAGCGGCCGACCAGCGGCATGGCGTCAGGCTGTTCTTCCGGTCGCGTATCGATCTTCGGTCGGCGCGGCTCTGACAGCGCACGATTGACGATGTTGAGCAGCTCGGTCAGGTCGAACGGCTTCGGCAGATACTCGTAAGCACCTGTTTCGGAAGCACGAATAGCCGTCATGAAAGTGTTTTGCGCGCTCATCACGATGACCGGCAGCTCCGGCCGGGCCTTCTTGATGCGGGGCAGCATGTCGAAGGCGTTCTCGTCCGGCATGACAACGTCGGTGATCACCAGATCGCCCTCGCCCGCCGCCACCCAGCGCCACAGCGTCGAGGCGTTGGAGGTCACGCGCACCTCATGGCCGACGCGCGACAGCGCCTGATTGAGCACGGTGCGGATGGCCGCATCGTCGTCGGCGACGAGAATATTGCCGCGAACCGTCATTTGCGGTCTCCTTCGCCTTCATCATCGGCAGTGTCGATGGGTGTTTCTTTCCAGGCCGGCATCAGGATTCGGAAGGTGGTGCCGCGCGGCGTCGAATCGCATTCGATGATGCCGCCATGCTCGCCGACGATTTTCGCCACCAGCGCCAGGCCGAGCCCCGAGCCGTTCGGCTTGGTGGTGATGAACGGATCGAACAGGATCGGCAGAATGTCTTCCGAAACGCCGGACCCATTGTCGCGCACGCAGAATTCAAGCGGTAGCGACACGCGGTCCTGGGTTCCGGGAACGGAAACGCGGATGCCCGGCCTGAACGCGGTCGACAGCACCATCTCGCCCTGCGGGTCGCCGCCGATCGCCTCGGCGGCGTTCTTGACCAGGTTGAGAAACACCTGGATCAGTTGGTCGCGGTTGGCGAAAACCGGAGGCAATGATGGATCATAGTCCTCCAATATCCTGATTCTCTTGGCAAAACCGTTCTTCGCGATTGCCTTCACATGGTCCAGAACGACATGGATGTTGACAGGATAGCGGTCAATCGGCCGCTCGTCGGAAAACACTTCCATGCGGTCGACCAGGGAGACTATGCGATCAGTCTCGTCGGTGATGAGGCGGGTCAGCGCGCGATCCTCGTCGGACGCCGAGAGTTCGAGCAGCTGTGCGGCGCCACGTATGCCGGACAGCGGGTTCTTGATCTCATGTGCCAGCATGGCGGCAAGGCCGGTGACCGAACGCGCGGCACCCCTGTGTGTCATCTGGCGGTCGATCTTGTCGGCCATCGAGCGTTCCTGGAACATCACCACGATCGAGCCTGGGAATTCCGGCACCGGCGCGACATAGAGATCAACGACCTTCTCGATGCCGAGACGCGGCGACGACACGTCGACACGGTATTCGTTGACCGGCGCACGGCGCTCGCGCACCTGGTCGACCAGCTGCAACAGCGGGCTGCCGAACGGGATCAGCTTGGAGAGTGTGTTGCGGGCAAGCATGTTGGCACTTGAGCGGAAGAAGTCTTCCGCATCGGCATTGGCGTAGGTGATGAACCCGTCCGGATCGACCATGATGACGGGACGGCGGATGGTGTTCAGCACTATACTGGCGGCATCCGCCATGTCGGAGCTCGGTGTGACGGTGGCGTTCATGCGGCGCTCCGCAAGGGCGTGGCTTCGCCGGAAAACACCTCATGCAGCAAGGCAATGACGCGGGCGGGTTCGAAAGAGGTGAGGATGGCTTTCCGCCGCTCATCGGAAACGCCAGCAGCGTGGCGGTCGAGATACCAGCCGAGATGCTTGCGCGCCTGGCGCAAGCCGCTTTCGACGCCGTAAAGCGTCAGCATGTCCTCGTAGTGGGAAACGATGTAGTCGGCCATGGCTTGCGGGCTTTCCGGCACGCCGGAGAGCGCGTCGCCCGCAGCCTTCGCCGCAATGCGGCCCGCCGTCCATGGCGCGCCATAATGGGCACGACCGATCATCACCGCGTCGGCGCCCGACTGTTCAAGGATTTCGGCGGCCTCCGCGGGCGAGCCCACATCGCCGTTGGCGACCACCGGGATCGAGACGGCGTCCTTGATGCGGGCGATGGCGCCCCAATCGGCCTTGCCTTGATAAAACTGGCAGCGCGTGCGCCCATGCACGGTCACCATTTTAACACCGGCCTCTTCGGCGCGGCGCGCCAAAACGGGTGCATTGAGCGCATTGTCGTCCCAGCCGAGCCGCATCTTGACCGTGACCGGCACCTGGACCGCGCCGATCACCGCTTCGATCAGCGACAGCGCGTGGTCGAGATCGCGCATCAGCGCCGAGCCGGCATAGCCGCCGGTCACCTTCTTGGCCGGGCAGCCCATATTGATGTCGATGATGTCGGCGCCCTCGCCGGCAGCGATGCGCGCGCCCTCGGCCATGTGCTCGGCCTCGCGGCCGGCAAGCTGAACCATATGGACGGGCAGCCCGGAATGACGGATGCGCAGGTCGCATCCGACCCTGCCCTTGGCAAGCTCGCCGCTCGCCACCATTTCCGACACGACTAGGCCCGCGCCATGCGCGTAGGCGCGCTGCCGGAACGGCTCGTCCGTTATTCCCGACATCGGCGCGAGGAAGACGCGGTTGCGGATCGTCACGCCGACAACGTCGAGCGGCGAAGCCAATTTTGTCACTTCAGGCATGCACAAAAACCAAGCATATCGGATTGCTGCACATTCTCTAGCCATAAGAAAGGCATTGTGCAACGCGCAATGACGTCACATTGCGGCGCATTTGGGAAAATGCTGGCCTTCGCCATAAGCCGCGACTAAGCCTCTCGGCATGACAGACGCAAGCGAAAAACCGGCCGAAGCGACGACCGACAAGGTCGGCTTGGTCATCGTTGCCGCCGGTCGCGGCGCGCGTGCCGGAAAGGCCGACGGGCCGAAGCAATATCAGCGCATTGGTGGCCGTGCCGTCATCGCGCGCACGCTGGAGACTTTCCTGGCGCATCCCGAAATTGGCCCCGTCGTCGTCGCCATCCATGCCGATGACCGCGCGCTTTTCGACAAGGCAGCCGGCGCGTATGCCGAGCGGGTTACCGCCGTGGTCGGTGGCGAGTCGCGCCAGGCATCGGTCCGGCTCGGCCTGCTGGCGCTGAGGGACCGTGCGCCCGGCCGTGTCCTTGTCCATGACGCGGTGCGGCCCTTTGTCGACGCGGCCCTGATCGACCGTACCATCGCCGCCATTGGCGAGCGGCAGGGCGCGCTGCCCGCTTTGCCCGTCGCCGATACGCTGAAGCGCGCGTCGGCGACCGGCATGATCGAGGAGACGGTGCCAAGGGCCGGCCTTCATGCCGCGCAGACGCCGCAAGGCTTTCCGTTCTGGCCGTTGCTCGCCGCGCACGAAAAGGCCCATCATCTCGGCAAGACGGATTTCACCGACGATGCCGCGATCGCCGAATGGGCGCATATTCCGGTGAAAATCGTTCAGGGGTCGCCGGACAACGTCAAACTGACCTGGGCAAGGGATATTGCGATGGCGGATCAGCGGCTTACTGGCGAGCGTTTTCCAGACATTCGCACCGGCAATGGCTATGACGTGCACGCCTTCGAGGCAGGCGACCATGTCACTCTGTGCGGCGTCGCCATTCCGCACGGCAAGAAGCTTTCGGGACATTCGGATGCCGATGTCGGCCTGCACGCGCTGACCGATGCGCTGCTCGCCACTTGCGGCGCCGGCGACATCGGCACGCATTTCCCGCCTTCCGATCCGCAATGGAAGGGCGCGGCGTCGAAGATCTTCGTCGAGCATGCGGCCAGGTTGGTGCGCGAACGCGGCGGCCGCATCGCCAATGCCGACATCACGCTGATCTGCGAGGCTCCGCGCGTCGGCCCGCATCGCGAGGCGATGACCAACGCGTTGTCGGCGATGCTGGGCATTTCCAGCGATCGCATCTCCATCAAGGCGACGACCAACGAAAAACTCGGCTTTGTCGGCCGCGAGGAAGGCATCGCCGCCATCGCCACCGCCAGTGTCGTCTTCCCCGGGGAGGTTCCCGCATGAACAACAGCGATCTTGCCAACGCCCTGCTCCAGGTCTGCCAGCAACGCGGCATCATGCTGGCGACGGCCGAGAGCTGCACCGGCGGCATGATCATCTCGGCACTGACCGACATTGCCGGCTCGTCCGCTGTCGTCGATCGCGGCCTCATCACCTATTCCGATGAAGCAAAGATGGAGATGCTCGGCGTCTCGCCCGCCACACTCGAGGCGCATGGCGCCGTCTCGCGCGAAACGGTTCTGGAGATGGCGGAGGGCGCTCTGGCCCGCTCGCGCGCCGGGCTTGCGCTTGCCGTCACCGGCATTGCCGGCCCAAGCGGCGGCTCGCCGGAAAAACCGGTCGGCCTCGTCTGGTTCGGAGTTGCCCTAAGAGGTGGGCCGGTGGCTGCCGAGCTCAATATGTTTGCCGACAATGGCCGTGACTTCATCCGCCGTGAGACCGTCAAGCATGCGCTGGAGATCGGCCTGCGCGCGCTGGGCGACACTCATGAGATGGGCGTCGTTCCGTAGATGACGTCCGCACGTTTTTCGAACGCTTCGGAAAACATGCGGAAGGCGCGATCGAACATGGTGCCCATCAACACGCCGAGGATACGGCTCTTGAACTCGTAGTCGATGAAGAAGCGAACGTTGCAGCCGCCGCCGTCGGCCGGCTCGAAGCGCCAGATATTGCTTAGATACTTGAACGGCCCATCGATGTATTTGACGTCGATTGTGTTCTCGTCCGGCTTCAACAGCACCTGCGTCGTAAAGGTCTCGCGGATCGCCTTGTAGCCGATGCTCATATCGGCGAGGAGAATGGTGCGGCCATCACGCTCCTTGCGAGAGCGCACCGTCAGCGCCTCGCAAAGCGGCAGAAATTGCGGATAGGTCTCGATATCGGCGACCAGAGCAAACATCTGCTCCGGCGTGTGGGCAACGCGGCGTGTGGCTTCGAATTTCGGCATTGAAGCAGGATTTTAACTGGCTTTTTTAAGCTGCGCCTCACGCGCCGCCCGCAGCCTGGCGAAATCGTCACCGGCATGATGCGAGGAGCGCGTCAGCGGGCTCGACGCCACCAGCAGGAAACCCTTGGTCTTGCCGATCGTCGCGAAGGAGTTGAACTCCTCCGGCGTGACGAAGCGGATCACGGGGTGGTGTTTCTTCGACGGCTGCAGATACTGGCCAATGGTCATGAAGTCGACATTGGCCGAGCGCAGGTCATCCATCAGTTGCAGGATCTCGTTCCGCTCTTCGCCGAGGCCGACCATGATGCCGGACTTCGTGAAGATCGACGGGTCGAGCTCCTTGACCCGCTGCAACAGCCGGATCGAGTGGAAATAGCGAGCACCCGGCCGCACCGTCAGGTAGTTCGACGGCACGGTTTCGAGATTGTGGTTGAAGACATCGGGCTTGGCCGCCACGACGATCTCCAGCGCGCCCTCCTTGCGCAGGAAATCGGGCGTCAGGATTTCGATCGTGGTCAAGGGCGTCGCTGCTCGGATCGCCCGGATAACCTCGGCGAAATGCTGCGCGCCGCCATCGGCGAGATCATCGCGGTCGACCGAGGTGATGACGACATGGGTCAGCCCCATCTGCTTGACGGCATGCGCGACACGCGCCGGCTCATCGGCATCGAGCGCGGTGGGAATGCCGGTGGCGACATTGCAGAAGGCGCAAGCGCGCGTGCAGATCTCGCCCATGATCATGAAGGTGGCGTGCTTCTTTTCCCAGCACTCGCCGATATTGGGGCAGCCGGCCTCTTCGCACACCGTGACCAGCTTGTGCGACTTCACGATCTCGCGAGTTTCGGCATAGCCCTTCGACATCGGCGCCTTGACGCGGATCCAGTCGGGTTTGCGCAGCACGTCCTGATCAGGCTTGTGTGCCTTCTCGGGGTGCCGCAGGCGCGGCGCGTTGGCGATCGTGTCGAGAACAGTGACCATCTCAAACCTGACTTGTTGGCGTCTGCCCGTCGGCATTCGCCCTTCTGGCGTCATCTAGGACTTTTCGGTGCAAAGAAAAAGGCTGCGGCGGCGCATGCCGCCACAGCCTTTTTCGCATAGCGGGGATCCAGAGCAATTCCAGGAAAAGTGTGACACGGTTTTCCGTCCGGAATTGCGTCAGAAGAACGAGATAAAACGGCGAGCCGTTTTATCGGCGAATGAGCCGCCCGGCAAAGATCAGCAGGCAGGCGCCGATGAAGCCGGTGATCAGGTAGGCGAGCCAGCCGACACCGAAGGGTTCGATGTTGAGCGCCCTGAGAATTGCGTTCAGCACCACCGCGCCGACAATGCCCATAATGATGTTCATCAAGACGCCGGTATTGCTCTTCATGACCATCTCGGCCAGCCACCCGGCCAAACCGCCGATGATGATGGCCGCAATCCAGCCCACGCCATTCACGTCCATATGCCAACTCCTCCAGTGTCAGGTGAAAATGCATCCGGAAACGAACTGTCTTGCCGTAAGCTTCCTCCGGCGCATGCGTCTGAGTCTCGCGGCACCAATTTATCACGCGTTGAGCGCACGGCCATAGGCATCGAGCACGCTTTCCTTCATCATCTCCGACAGCGTCGGATGCGGGAAGATGGTGTGCATCAGCTCTTCCTCGGTGGTCTCCAGGTTCATCGCCACGACAAAGCCCTGGATCAGCTCCGTCACCTCGGCGCCGACCATATGCGCGCCGAGCAGCTGGCCGGTCTTCTTGTCGAAGATGGTCTTGATGAAGCCCTGGTCCTCGCCAAGCGCGATCGCCTTGCCGTTGGCGCCGAACTGGAAACGGCCGACGCGGATGTCCTTGCCTTCGGCCTTCGCCTTGGCTTCGGTGAGCCCGACCGAGGCGACCTGCGGGTTGCAATAGGTGCAGCCCGGGATCTTCAGCTTGTCTGTCGCATGCACGCCGGGGAAATTGGCGATCTTCTCGATGCAGACCACGCCTTCATGCTCGGCCTTGTGGGCGAGCATCGGCGGTCCGGCGACATCGCCGATAGCGTAGATGCCGGGAACGTTGGTCTTGCCATAGCCGTCAATGACGACGCAGCCGCGATCGGTCTTCACGCCGAGCGTCTCGAGGCCGAGATTATCGATGTTGCCCTGCACGCCGACGGCCGAGATCATGCGGTCGGCGGTGATCTTCTCGACCTTGCCGTCCTTCATCTCGACATGGGCGGTGATCGAGTTGGCACCCTTCTCGACCTTGGTCACCTTGGCCTCGAGGATGATTTTCATGCCCTGCTTCTCGAACTGCTTCTGCGCGAATTTCGAGACCTCGGCATCCTCGACCGGCATCACCGCCGGCAACAGCTCGACCACCGTCACCTCGGCGCCCATGGTGCGGTAGAAGGAGGCGAACTCGATGCCGATGGCGCCCGAACCCATGACCAGCAGCGACTTCGGCATCTCCTTCGGCACCATCGCCTCGAAATAGGTCCAGATCAGCTTGCCGTCCGGCTCGATGCCGGGCAGCGCGCGCGGCCGGGCGCCGGTGGCGAGAATAATGTGCTTGGCGGTATAGGTGCCCTCGCCCTTGACGCCCTTGGGCACCGGCGGCTGCGGCTCCATCGGTTTCTTGGCCGTCTTGGAGACGACGATTTCACCCGGCTTGGAGAGCTTGGCCTCGCCCCAGATAACGTCGACCTTGTTCTTCTTCATCAGGAAGGCGACGCCGCCATTGAGCCTCAACGACACTTTGCGCGAGCGGTCGACGACAGCGGCCGTGTCGGCGCTGACCTTGCCGCCTTCGAGCTTCAGGCCGTAGTCCTTCAGATGATCGGAATAGTGCATGATCTCGGCCGAGCGCAGCAGCGCCTTGGTCGGGATGCAGCCCCAGTTGAGGCAGATGCCGCCGAGATGCTCGCGCTCGACGATGGCAGTCTTGAAGCCGAGCTGGGCGGAGCGCACCGCCGTGACATAGCCGCCAGGGCCGGAGCCGATGATGATGACGTCGTAGGGTTCGCTCATTGCACAACCTTCATTGATAGAGTTTCGGCCAAAATTCTTTTCATATCCTCGCGCAATTTAAATCTTGACTTGTAGACTATGGCATTTTTTGTTTTTACATCAAAAGGCAGACCCGATACGTCTTCAACGATCAAAATAGTCTTTTTATTTTTCCCCCAAGCGTATCCAAGTTCTAGAAATACATTTGGATTATTGTCGTTCAGGAGCGCTACAAAAATATCACAAGCCTCTATCTTCTGTTTTATCTTCTCAACAATGTCTCCCAAAAAAGGACCGGTGTCGATACGCTCGCAGAGAACGTCAAGTGACTCGCATGCCTCTCTAATTGCAGAATGCTCATCTTCAAATTTCTCTGCAAAAGGCATCGCTAGAAATAGTGCACCATTTTTCCTCGGAAGAGAAACGCTTTTGTCAGCAAAAACAACCCGTTCGTCATCAAGATGTTCAACATTGCCAAGTAATAGTTCCCCTATTGTGTAAAATCCCAAGGCGTCGACAATGTTCCTGTATCGCTCAACACGCTTTCGATTCTTTTCAACGATAACAACCGAATCAATCTTTGTCCTACCAGCCAATTCTGACCACGCATCCTGAAGTCCGAGTAACAGAGAAACAAACGCCTGCTTTTCATCTAGACCATAACCGGGGCCGTGAGCAGTCATCGTTATCTTGGTCGCGTCTGGGTTTGCGCGAGTTGCGAGAGATAATCCATTTCGTGCAAATGTTCTTATGTTCTCGTAACCAAACTCCAATAGGGTACCAACTCCTACAAACAAGATAGTGGCTGCACTCGTATTGCGAGACTTTATCGCCTGACTCTGCCCTTCTAAGACTGATGGAACAAAACCTTCACGGTCGGAGATATATTTGTCGGCGCCGTGCGGTCTCTCAGCGAACTTAAGTACCATCACGTCCGATACTTGATCAGCAATATCACCTTCCTCAATTAGAACCTGGATCACCGCCTACTCCCTTGCCAGCATCACGCGCACCAGCGGCGCCAGCGCCTGGCCGATGTTTCGCGTGTTTTCCGCATCGAGATGGACGCCGTCGATCGGTGTGGTCACGGCCACGTTGCCGGCATCGAAAAAGCCGCAACCGGCTTCGTCGGCAAGGATGGAATATTGCGGCGCCAGCCGCTTCGAGGCCTCGTCGCCGCGGGCAAACATTTCCTTGAATTCGGCATTGTCGGTGCGGCTGACCGCGGGTGGCGCAACGATCAGGATTTGCGGCGCGGCCCAGCCGAACGGATAATCGTGGCCGCGCACGATGTCGATCAGCCGCTGCACGCCCTGTTTGGCGGCGACCGGATTGCCGTGGATCCAGGGCTTCATGTCGTTGGCGCCGAGCATGATGACGATCAGGTCGATCGGTGCATGGCTGGTCAGGATTGTCGGCAGCACCCTGGCGCCGTTGCGGTCTGCGCCGGCTAGGTGATCGTCGAAGGCCGTCGTGCGGCCGTTCAGACCTTCGGCAAGGACTTCGATATCATCGTCGCCCAGCGCCGCCTTGAGCACGCTCGGCCAGCGATCTTCCAGCGCATGGCGCCCGAGGCTCGCCGCGTCATAGCCCCAGGTCAGGGAATCGCCGTAGCAGAGGATCGTCTTCATGCACCCGCACCCGCCTCCGCCTTAAGCCCGCGCCGCACGCGCCATCCCACGAACAGCCACTGCACGATAACCGTGGCGATGCTTGGCAAAATCAGACCGGCGCCAAAGTGAAGATCGCCTGACCACTGGGCCTTGCCCGGCGGCTGCGAGAAGGTCCAGGCGATCAGCCCGATTCCGGCCAGCACGAACAACGCAATCCCAACAAGCCCCGTCAGGTTTATCGCCCTTTGCGGGTTTGGCACCAACTGCGCGATGAAAAACGCCACCGTCGCAACGATGGTGACCAGCGCCGAAACCATGAAGACCAGGATGTATTCGGAATTCGCATTGGTGACGATTGCCAGCCACAGCGCCACCAGCCCGCCGGCCAGGCCGGAAAGGATCAGGGCGAAAAGGCTGGTTACGAATTTCCGCACAGCCTTTTTCCTTCCTAGACCAGCATGCCCATCGGATTTTCGATCATGCGCTTGAAGGCGACCAGAAGTTCGGCGCCGAGCGCACCGTCGACGGCGCGGTGATCGGTCGACAGCGTCACCGACATGATATTGGCGATTTTGATCTCGCCATTCTTGACCACCGGCCGCTGCTCGCCCGCACCCACCGCCAGGATCGTCGCATGCGGCGGGTTGATGACGGCGGCAAAGTCCTTGATGCCGAACATGCCGAGATTGGAAACCGCCGTCGTACCGCCTTGATATTCGTCAGGCTTCAGCTTGCGGCTGCGGGCACGGCTCGCGAGATCTTTCATCTCGTTGGAGATGGTGGACAGCGTCTTTTCGTCGGCGTGGCGGATGATCGGCGTGATCAGGCCGCCGGGGATCGACACGGCAACGCCGACATCGGCGTGCTTGTGCTTGACCATGGCGCTTTCAGTCCACGACGCATTGGCATCCGGCACCGCCATCAGCGCCATCGCCATCGCCTTGATCACCATGTCGTTGACCGACAGCTTGTAGACGGGCACTTCGCCCTTGTCGGTCTTCTTCATCGGAGCCGCCGCATTGATCTGTGTGCGCAGCGCCAGCAGGGCATCGAGCTCACAGTCGAGCGTCAGGTAGAAATGCGGGATGGTTGTCTTGGCCTCGACTAGGCGGCGGGCAATGGTCTTGCGCATATTGTCGTGCGGGACGAGCTCGTAGGATCCTTCGGCAAACAGCTTCAGCACCTGTTCGTCCGACATCGCCTTGGGTGCCGGAGCCGGCGCAGACGCCGGAGCGCCGGCAGGTGCGGCTTTCGCGGCCGGCGCGGCCTTGGCGCCACCGCCGGCGATCGCCGCCTCGACATCGGCCTTGACGACACGGCCATGCGGGCCGGTGCCGGTTACGGCGGACACGTCGACTCCGGCATCCTTGGCGATGCGACGAGCCAGCGGCGAAGCGAAGGTGCGCTCGCCTGACGATTGGCTGATCTCCCCCTTTGTGGGGGAGATGGCCGGCAGGCCAGAGGGGGGCGCGACAGACTGAGAGGTCGGCGGGGCAGCGCCCCCCTCTGTCGACTTCGTCGACATCTCCCCCACTGGTGGGGAGATTGACGCCTTATCCTGTTTGGCATCGGCTTTCGCGGGCGCGGCATCGCCGCCGCCCTTTGCCGCCGCCCCTGCATCCTCGCCTTCGCCAGCCAGAATGGCGATCAGAGCATTGACCTTGACGCCTTCGGTGCCGGCCGGAACGACGAGCTTGGCGACGGTGCCCTCATCGACCGCTTCGACTTCCATCGTCGCCTTGTCGGTCTCGATCTCGGCAATCACGTCGCCCGGCGAAACCTTGTCGCCCTCCTTGACCAGCCACTTGGAAAGATTGCCCTCTTCCATCGTGGGCGACAGCGCCGGCATGGTGATGTTGATTGGCATGATGTCCTCCCGACCGGCTCAGCGATACGTGACGGCTTTGACCGCCTCGATGACCTCGCCGACATTGGGCAAGGCCAGCTTTTCGAGGTTCGCCGCATAGGGCATCGGCACGTCCTTGCCGGCGATGGTGATGACCGGCGCATCGAGGAAGTCGAAGGCACGCTGCGACACCTGGCTGGCGATGTGGTCGCCGACCGAGTTCTGCGGGAAACCTTCTTCCACCACGATCAGGCGGTTGGTCTTTTTCACGGAGGCAATGACGGTGTCGAGGTCGAGCGGGCGGATGGTCCGGAGATCGATGATCTCGGCATCGATGCCCATGCCGCGCAGTTCGGCTTCCGCCTTGATGGCGTAGGTCATGCCGATGCCGAACGAGACGATGGTGACGTCCTTGCCCTGCTTGTGAATGCGCGCCTTGCCGATCGGCAGCACGAAATCATCGAGCTTCGGCACGTCGAAGGACTGGCCGTAGAGGATTTCGTTTTCAAGGAAGATGACCGGGTTCGGATCGCGGATCGCCGCCTTGAGCAGGCCCTTGGCATCGGCAGCCGTGTACGGCATCACCACTTTCAGGCCGGGAATATGGCTGTACCAGGCGGCATAGCACTGCGAATGCTGGGCGCCGACGCGGGCGGCAGCCCCGTTCGGGCCGCGGAACACGATCGGCGCGCCCATCTGGCCGCCCGACATATAGAGCGTCTTGGCGGCGGAGTTGATGATCTGGTCGATCGCTTGCATGGCGAAATTAAAGGTCATGAATTCGACGATCGGCTTCAGGCCGGCCATTGCCGCACCGACGCCGACGCCGGCAAAGCCATGCTCGGTGATCGGCGTGTCGACCACGCGGCGCGGCCCGAATTCCTGCAGCAGGCCTTGCGTGATCTTGTAGGCGCCCTGGTATTCCGCGACCTCCTCGCCCATGACGAAGACATCGCCGTCGCGGCGCATTTCCTCGGCCATGGCATCGCGCAAGGCCTCGCGCACCGTGGTCGAGACCATCTCGGTGCCGGCGGGAATATCGGGATCGGCCGCAGGTTTGGCCGCCGGAGCGGCGGGAACTGCCTTCGGAGCCTCGCCGGCATCCTGGGGAGCCGCTTTTGAACCTTCCTCGGCTGCATCGGTCCGCTGACCGCCAGCGGAAACGGCATCCTGGGTGGAGGCAGGCTTGCCGCTCTTTTCGACATCGCCTGCACTTTCACCGTCCTGCAGCAACACGGCGATCACCGCGTTGACCTTGACGCCTTCGGTGCCGGCGGGAACCACGATCTTGCCGATCGTGCCTTCATCGACGGCTTCGACTTCCATCGTCGCCTTGTCGGTTTCGATCTCGGCGATGACATCGCCGGCGACGACCTTGTCGCCCTCGTTCTTCAACCACTTGGAAAGGTTGCCCTCTTCCATGGTCGGCGAGAGAGCGGGCATGAGAATTTCGATCGGCATGTCCTTGCCCTCCCGTTACAATACGATGTCGGTCCAGAGCTCGGACGGATCCGGCTCTGCGTCGTGCTGGGCAAATTCGGCAGCGTCGGCGACGATGTCGCGGACTTCCTTGTCGATGTTCTTGAGCTCGTCCTCGGTCGCCCACTTCTTGGCCGTCAGCCGCGCCTTGACCTGCTCGATCGGATCATGATCCGAGCGCATCTTCTGCACTTCTTCCTTGGAGCGGTATTTCGCGGGATCCGACATCGAGTGACCGCGATAGCGATAGGTCTGCATCTCGAGGATGATCGGACCGTTGCCGGCACGGCACCATTCGGTCGCCTGATCGCCGGCGGATTTGACCGCACGCACATCCATGCCGTCGACCTGAATGCCGGGAATCTTGAACGAGGCGCCGCGATGCGAAAAATTGGTTTCGGCCGACGAGCGCGACACCGAAGTGCCCATGGCGTAGCGGTTGTTCTCGATGATGTAGATCACCGGCAGCTTCCACAGCGAGGCCATGTTGAAGCTTTCATAGACCTGACCCTGATTGGCAGCGCCATCGCCGAAATAGGTCAGCGACACATTGTTGTTGTCGCGGTAGCGGTTGGCGAAGGCGAGACCGGTGCCGAGCGAGACCTGCGCGCCGACAATGCCGTGGCCGCCGTAAAAATGCTTCTCCTTGGAGAACATGTGCATGGAGCCGCCCTTGCCCCTCGACAGGCCACCACGGCGTCCGGTCAGCTCTGCCATGACGCCTCGCGGTGACAGTTCCATCGCCAGCATGTGGCCATGGTCGCGATAGGCGGTGATCATCTGGTCGCCGTTGATCAGCGACATCTTCATGCCGGTGACGACCGCTTCCTGGCCGATATAGAGGTGGCAGAAGCCGCCGATAAAGCCCATGCCGTAGAGCTGGCCGGCCTTTTCCTCGAAGCGGCGGATAAGCAGCATGTGCCGGTAGGCGGCAAGCTCCTCGTCCTTGGTGAAGTCGGCCGGCTTGGGGGCGGAAAGCCCGGTTGATTTGGCGGATGTCGATTTAACGGATTTGGCAGGCGCTTTTTTGGCGGCGGTGGCCATGCATCACTCCCTGTTGGCGTCTCTTTGCGGACACTAAAGCAGACCATGTCTGCTCCGGGGAGGATCAGCTCCTCCCCACCGATTGGAAGGAAGCTAACATGCGAGACCGCGTTTCGCCATGCAGAAAAACGCATGGCTGGCATGCATCTAAATGCCTAGAATCATTGTAAATAAAAGCGATTAACCTAAATTAGGTTATTTCGAATTGGCCGGCAGCATGATGGTGATTTCATCGGGCTGGGACAGATTGAGCGCCCGGCGTGCCTGCTCGTCGAGCATATCCTTTTCAAGCGTGCCCTCATGCATCAGCTGGACGCGCCGCTCCAGATCGACCCGGCGCGCCTTGATGGCATCGTACTTGGCCTGCAATTCGATGCTCTGCGCTTCGAGCTGATATTTGGAATTGATGCCGAACTCGCCATGATAGGCATGGAAGCCGAAATAGGCCAGGAACGCCACGCAAAGCGACGGGATGATCAGCCGGCCGGTGTTTCTCTGCTTGTGCTGGCGTGTCCACATGGTCGCAATCCTCTGACCTGTCTATCTCGCCCGATTGTGCTTAATGGACGGTTACGGATAGGTGCATTAGCCAGCGCCCGCAACGAAAAAGGGCGGGAAAATCCCGCCCTTCGTCGTTTTCGCCAGTTCGGCAGAATTTAAGCTTTGATTACCGACTTGCCGGCGTAGCGCGCCTGCTTGCCTAGCTCTTCCTCGATGCGGATCAGCTGGTTGTACTTGGCCATGCGATCCGAGCGCGACAGCGAACCGGTCTTGATCTGCCCGCAATTGGTGGCGACGGCGAGGTCGGCGATGGTCGAATCCTCGGTTTCGCCCGAACGGTGCGACATGACGGCTGTGTAGCCTGCCTTGTGCGCGGTCTCGACAGCGTCGAGCGTTTCGGTGAGCGAGCCGATCTGGTTGACCTTGACCAGGATCGAATTGGCGACACCCATGCGGATGCCGTCGCGCAGCCGCGCCGTGTTGGTGACGAAGAGGTCGTCGCCAACCAGCTGCGTCTTGTTGCCGATCAAATCGGTCAGGTACTTCCAACCCTCCCAGTCGTCCTCGGCCAGGCCGTCCTCGATCGAGATGATCGGATAGTCGGCGGCGAGCTTGGCCAGGTACTTGGCCTGCGCCTTGGGATCGCGGGTCTTCTTCTCGCCCTCATAGACGTAATTGCCGTCCTTGAAGAATTCGGTCGCCGCACAGTCGAGACCGAGCGCGATCTCTTCGCCCGGCTTGAAGCCGGCCTTCTCGATCGATTCCATGATGAAATCGAGCGCCACCGGCGCACTCTTCAGATTGGGCGCGAAGCCGCCTTCGTCGCCGACATTGGTGTTGTGGCCGGCATCCTTGAGCTTCTTGCGCAGCGTGTGGAAGATTTCCGAGCCCCAGCGCACGCCTTCGCGCAAAGTCGGCGCGCCGACCGGCAGGATCATGAATTCCTGGAAATCGATCGGATTGTCGGCATGCGCTCCGCCATTGATGATGTTCATCATGGGCACCGGCAGTAAATGCGCCTTGGTGCCGCCGACATAGCGGTAGAGTGGCAGGCCGGCGGCTTCCGCTGCTGCCTTGGCGACCGCCAGCGAAACGCCGAGAATGGCGTTGGCGCCGAGCCGGCTCTTGTTGGGCGTGCCGTCGAGCTCGATCATGGTCTGGTCGATGTGGATCTGGTTTTCGGCTTCCATGCCGCCGATCGCCTCGAACAGCTCGCCATTGACGGCCTCGACCGCCTTGAGCACGCCCTTGCCGAGATAGCGGGCGCCACCGTCGCGCAGTTCGACGGCCTCATGCGCGCCGGTCGACGCGCCGGACGGCACCGCGGCGCGGCCCATCGAGCCGTCTTCGAGAACGACGTCGACCTCGACGGTCGGATTTCCACGGCTGTCCAGGATTTCACGCCCGACAATGTCGATGATGGCGGTCATTGCGATGTCCCCGATTGATCGATTGAAAGCGTCGCGCCCCTCTTAGCCAAAGTGCCGCAAAAGGCAATCAGGAATGGCATGAAATAATAGCGACGATCGCCCCATGCGGCCAGGCCCAGGGGCCATGGGCGACGCCATCTGACGCAAACAACAACCCCTACCTGACCTCATATGTCTAGGCCCATGGGGCGGATGCCCCTCCCCCTTTTATCGCGGCAATGCCTTTGTCACGAAATACCAGACGGCACACAAACTCCAGCCGATGCTTCAAAAGAGGCTACCGCCAACGTGACAAACTTCACAATGCAGAGAATTCGAAGATGTTAGGGTCACATCTACAACGCGGACTATTTGACGACAACAGTGAAATCAACAAACTTGAACTCTTTGGGGAGGTGGCAATGGCAGCGATTTCAGGTACTGGCTGGGAACTTCTTATTAGCCGTAAAGTCGAGCATATGAGGGGCACCCGACGCAGGACGGTTGGTACCTATAAAGTCTTCCACAACGGCACGGCAGTAACGGGTCTATCGGGGTTCGTGTGTGAATCTCGCGGCCCTGGCGACAATTCCAAAGAAGACAATGGCAGGCGCATCGAGCCCGGAACCTATCCACTGGCGACACAGGCCGGAGGCAAATATGTGACCATCGGCTACACTGGCGCCAAGACGCCACCCAAACCTGGACTCGAACTGCTGAAGACCAACAAGCGCACCGAAATCCTGATCCATCCGGGCGTCAATTTCCTGTCCAGCGTCGGATGCATCAACCCAACGAAGAAGGTGAGCGGTCCGCTTTCCGACATGGATTTCACGGAGAGCCGGACACGCGTAATCGCCCTCATTGACGATCTGAAAACCTTTGCCGGCGGTGGCTTCCCGAAAAGCAACGGCAAGCGAATTCCCAATGCTTCGGTGGTCGTCGAAGGCGAACCGGTGCTGTCGACCGAGAGTGTCGAGAGCGTGCTCGAAGCGGTTGCGGGCGATCCGAACAAGGGTTTGCCGGCAGCGGTCTTCCAGAAATTCGCGCCGAGACCGGCAAGCGGTTCCAAGCGAACAATCTATGACCGTTACATCGGCACCTTTACCTCCGACAAGGGCCTCAAGACACTTGGCGATCATGGCGTGTGCAACAATTATGATCGGCTGATGCATTTCTTCGCTCAAGCGGCGATGGAAACCGGTGGCTTCACCCTCATTCGCGAATCCCTGACCTACACGACCGTGGCGGCAATCCGGAACGCATGGAGGTCGCGAGCCGCGGGCAAGACCGATCAGTGGATCGAGGACAACCTGCTGCGCAAGCCGCAAGCCCTGGGCGACTGGGCCTATGGCGGCCGCATGGGCAATGTGAAAGGAACGTTGGACGGCTTCAATTTCCGCGGCGGCGGCACGTTCCAGACCACCGGGCGCGACGCGTACACGGCCAAGGGCAAGCTCGCCAAGGTTGACCTCGCCAATCATCCTGAACTGATCGAGGATCCGCAGACTTCGCTGCTCGCAGCTTGCGCCGAATGGAAAGGGGCAGGCTGCAATGCCTTTGCCGATGCCGGCCTGATCAAAAAGATCTCGCGCGCGATCAACGTCGGCAACGCCAATTCCGCCACGCAGGCCAATGGCGAAGCGGATCGGATCGCCTGGCACGAAAAGATTTTCAAGGCGGTGAAGAATGCCGGACTCCTCGGCTGAGCATGCCTCGGATCACGTTCGACAACACCACGTCATCATAATTCAGAGATAACAATCTCTGTGTCGACTAGGATGGTGATGCGCGGGGCGAAACAGGAGGAGTTTCGCCATGTCCGAGTTGAGCGGTATCGTGAGTTTGTTCCTGATCGCGGCGGCGTTCCTGACGTCCTGCGATACGCAGCAGCCGCCCAGGGCGGCGACGCAACTGTCCACGCTTCATGCAGCAGAATAATTTAGAAACTGTCGGGTTGCACTGAAAAGGCCCCCGTTTCGGAATTCGGGGGCCTTTTCACGTCAGGCGTCAGCGCAGCTGATCAATGCCAATACGGCGTGACCTTGTAGTAATCATAGGAAGCGTCACGTGCGGCCTCGCCATCGGCGCCGGCCAGTTCATTGATCGAATAGGCCGGTGCTGCCTTCAGTTGCTCCTTCGAGAACGGCACGACATAGCCGCCCTTGTCCTCGTCATAGTCGAGGCTCGCCCACGGAATGGCGTGGTACTTCTCGCCAATGCCGAGAAAGCCACCGAACCCGATCACCGCGAACATGATGCCGTTCGACGTCTTGTCGAGCATGATGTCCTCGATGCTGCCGATGCTCGTGCCCTCGGTGTTGTAGACCGACGTGCCGATGACGCGCGAAGCGGCGATGGCTTCGGTGTGGCCTGTTTGGGTGGTCATGGCTGATGCTCCTCATGTCGTTGATCGATACTTTGACAATGAGGTGCGCGGGCGAAAGTTCCCGTTTTTCGAGCGGCGGGCGGTTACTCCGCGAGGATGAACGTCACCTTCATGTTGACGCGATAGGCCGCGATCCTGCCGTCCTCGACGACGATCTTCTGGTCCTGGATCCAGGCGCCTTCGACGTTCTTCAGGGTCTTTGAGGCGCGCTCAATCCCCTTCTCTATGGCGTCCTGAAAGCTCTTTTTCGACGACGACGTGATTTCGGTGACGCGGGCGACGGACATGGCTTCCTCCTGCCAAGACGCTCATTTGCAGGAGCGAGCCTACAGCCGGCTTATGCCTTCCACAAGCAGGGCAGCGCGCGCGCCATAGCCGAAACCATCAGCCTCGGTTCAGGTCAGCAGCATTCTTGGCGATGCGGTCGAATGCCATCAGTCTTTCGAGCAGCGCCGGCATGTCCTTCAGCGGCAGCATGTTGGGCCCGTCGGAGGAGGCCGAATTGTCGGGATCCTGGTGGGTCTCTATGAACACGCCGGCGACGCCGACGGCAACGGCAGCCCGCGCCAGCGTCTCGACAAAGCGGCGCTCACCACCGGAGGAACCGCCCTGCCCGCCCGGCTGCTGCACCGAATGGGTGGCGTCGAAAATCACCGGCGCGCCGATCTCGGCCATCACAGGCAAAGCCCGCATGTCCGACACCAGCGTGTTGTAGCCGAAAGACGCGCCGCGCTCGGTGGTCAGCACATTGAGGTTGCCCGAACCGGTGATCTTGGCCACCACGTTCTTCATATCCCAAGGCGCCAGGAACTGCCCCTTCTTGACGTTGATCACCTTGCCGGTCTTGGCCGCGGCGACCAGCATGTCGGTCTGGCGCGACAGGAAGGCCGGAATCTGCAGCACATCGACATGGTGTGCGACGATCGCGCACTGCTCCTCGGTGTGGACATCGGTCAGAATGGGAAGTGAAAACGCCTTGCGCAACTCGTCGAAGACCGGAAGCGCCGCGTCCATGCCGGCGCCGCGCGTTGCCGACAGCGAGGTGCGGTTGGCCTTGTCGTAGCTGGTCTTGTAGACGAGGCCGATGCCGAGCTTGCCGGTCAGTTCCTTCAGCGCGCCGGCCATGTCGAAAGCGTGCTGGCGCGATTCGAACTGGCACGGGCCGGCGATCAACGCCAAGGGCCCGCTGTTGTCGAAGACGACGTTGCCGACGGTTACCGACGAATTCGGCGCCATCGAATTAGGCCCTTGCGGCTTGCTCATGGGGTCTCCCGGAAGATGAAAGCCGCGCCCTGTCCGGATGCCGGCTGCACGACGATTTCGTTGCCCGCTATATCGTGCCCGACGGCGTTGTCTGCAAGCAGCCTCGCGACAGCGCCGACACTGCGGACTGAAAAGACAATCGCGGCGAAGCGAACTCTTGTCGGCGCACCGGCCGGAATGTCGAAGCGCGCGGTGAAAGCCGCAGGATCCAGAACGGTCAGACGCGCATTCGGCAGGTCGAAGACCGCGCTGCTCTGCTGCTCCGAGCCAACCACTGTCGAGATCAGGCTGATCTGTGTGGAAGGCACATCGCTGACCGCAACGACTTCGGCAATGCCGGTCACGCCATTGGCATGAGCCTGCAGCGCCGCACGGTCGATTTGAGGGGCGTTGATCCGCTCGCAAGCGAACAGAAAGGCGTCCATCGTCTCGGCGCCGGCCGCGAAAGCCAGTTTGAACGAGGCCATGTCGCTCTTTCCGGCCGTGTCGGTGAAGGCGCGGGAAAAGCTCAGTACGTCTCCCGCCGACAGGCCGGCTTTGATAAAGCGCGCATGGTCCGCATCGGCATCGTCGGTGGCCAGCACCACGGCGGAAAAGCCCTCATCGCCCAGCCTGGCGCGATAGAGCCGGTCGCGCGCGACAAAGACATTGCCGCCGGCGATCGCACTCGCTGCCAGCTGTTCGTTCCCAACCGCCAGCGGTTCGAGATAGGTGCCGTCGGCAAGGAAGACGCAGCAATTTTCGGTGCCGAAGGGATGAATGCCGGTTGGCGCGACGATGAAGCCAAGCGATGTCAGCCGCGCCCGCGCCACGGCGAGGCTCGCCGTCGGCAGCACCAGATGGTCAAGCGGATGGGTCGTGCTGGTCATGCCGGCGCGGTGTGCATCATTCCCGAAATTGGTTCAAGGCCTCTTGCCGGCCCGATCAGGCCGTCGCCACGATATCGGCCGAATAGCGCAATTCGCGCAAGGGTTTGACCCGGCTGGTCGTCTCGGCATAGAGCGGGTGCGCCTTGTATGCGGCAAGCGCGGCATCATCCTCGAACTCGGCATAGACGACCACGTCGATCGCATCCGACAGCGGATCGACCTTGGTGTTGAGCGTCACCTCGAAGAGGCTTGAATGCGGGATCTTGCCCAGTGTGAGCAAGCCTGTGCGCACGGCCTCGACATCGTCCTTGCGCCGCGCGCTGAAGAAAACGATATGCCGGATCACGCCTGCCTCCACGTTCGATTTGCAGCATGTTTTGTGTGAGCGGGACCGTCGCGTCAACCGCCACGATGTCGCGCCCGGCAATGCCGGTAGGCGACTTTGCAGAGGCGCAAAAAGCTAGGCTTTGCCGGTGACGTAGCGCACGACGCGCGACATCTCCCTGACCGTCGTGTCGAGATAGCGGCCCTGATTGTAGAGGCCGTCCCAGATCAGGAAAAAGGCGATGGCGACAATGACGATGACATAACGCATGGCTGAAACTAACGTATGTGGCTGTTCGTAACCATAGCGATTTCGCCGAGGGCCGCGCTCTCCCGCGGATTCTGGCCTCAGGCCGGCAAGCTGGGCCAGCGCCGCACGAAGCTTGCCTCTTGAAGTTTTGGCCAATGCCATGGAAGATTGTGGCGAAAATTCACGCAGGCTACGGCGTTCGCGCCTGGCGAATGAAAGTGGAGGATGTGGAGGCCGGCAGATCTTGCGCCGCCCCCGCGGAAGTCCAGGGGGGTGTGAGATGGCTGTCAGGGAATACAAAGGCATCGGCGACGCCATCAGGCTGGACGAACTCAATTTCGCCGAGATGGTCAAGGGCCTGCCGGCCAAGGCGCGCATGGTGCTGTCGGCGGCGATGAAATTGCCGCGCGGTTCGCTGAAGGTGAGGATGCCGGATGGCCGGGCGGTTCTTGTCGGCGGCAACGGACCCGGCCCGGATGCCGAACTGGTGTTGAAGAACTGGCGCCTGCCCGGCCGTGCCTTTTCCGGCGGCACCATCGGCGTTGCCGAATCCTACATGGACGGCGACTGGGAAAGCCCTGATGTAACCAGCTTCCTCGAACTGTTCGTCGTCAACTCGGCTGTTGGGGAACGCATTGCCGGCGGCGCCAGCTGGCTCATCAACACGGTCCAGCGCATCCGCCACTGGTTTAACGAAAACACCCGCACAGGCTCGAAGCGCAACATCTCGGCGCATTACGATCTCGGCAACGCCTTCTACAAGCAATGGCTCGATCCCAGCATGACCTATTCGTCGGCGCTCTATGCGACCGGCGCCAACGACCTGGAAAGCGCTCAGGCCGCCAAATACCGCGCGCTGGCCAAGGATACCGGCATCGGCAAGAAGGACCATGTGCTCGAGATCGGCTGCGGCTGGGGCGGTTTTGCCGAATTTGCCGCGCGCGAGATCGGCTGCCGCGTCACCGGCCTGACCATCAGCCGCGAACAGCACGATTTTGCCAAGGCGCGCATCCAGAAGGCCGGGCTTGCCGACAAGGTCGAGATCAAGCTGCAGGATTACCGCGACGAAACGGGCACTTACGACCGCATCGCCTCGATCGAGATGTTCGAGGCGGTCGGCGAAAAATATTGGCCGGTATTTTTCGGCAAGATGAAGGCGTGCCTGAGGCCCGGCGGCACCGCCGGCCTGCAGATCATCACCATCAACGAGGCCGCTTACGACACCTATCGGGCGCGGCCGGATTTCATCCAGCGCTATGTCTTCCCAGGCGGCATGCTGCCGACGCCGTCGATCCTGAAGACGCTGGGCAGCGACCATGGCCTTGCCCATCTGCGCGAGCGCGTCTTTCCGGACGACTATGCCCGCACGCTTGCCGAATGGCGCAACCGCTTCTGGGCGTCGTGGGAAAAGATCGTCCCGCTCGGCTTCGACGACCGCTTCAAGAAGCTTTGGGAATTTTATCTCCACTATTGCGAAGCCGGCTTTAGAGCCAGCTACATCGACGTGCGCCAAGTGGTCTACAAAGCCTGATCCGAAGCGTGATTGAGCGGGCGTATGCCCGCTCGTTTTCCCTGTTGGCTGCACGTTGCCTCAAAGCAGGATGCGATACTTCGCAAACCCGGATTCGCCCTCGCCGGCCGGCTCGATCTTGAGCGATTTCACCCCAGATATGAAATCCTTCGCTTTGGGGCCGGTCTCGAACACGACGCTGGTGCCGGGCAGCGGCGTGAACGACCAATTGTCGTCGGCCGAGGGGTTGATCGTGCCTTCGCTGACGACGTAGCGCACGATCACGTCGCGGTTGGTGTCCGGCGCCTCGTAGATGATCTTCGAGGCATTGATGTCGGGGAAATTGCCGCCACCGCCGGCGCGGTAATTGTTGGTGGCGACGACGAATTTCGCTGCCGGATCAATCGGCTTGCCGTCGAAGCTGAGGCCGACGATGCGGTTCGAGCCGGCATTGGCGACGCCACCCTTGGCATCGTATTTCGGCAGCTGCGACAGGTCTATTCCGTAGCTGACGCCATCGATCACATCGAAATTGTAGGACGGGAATTCGGTGTCGATGAGCGCCTGGTCGGCTTTGCCCGGCTCGATCTTCCTGAAAATGCCGGCCGACATTTCCAGCCATTCCTTCACTTGCGCGCCGGTGATTTCGACGGCACGAACCGTGTTCGGATAGAGATAGAGGTCGGCGACGTTCTTGATGGCCATGTCGCCCACCGGCACGTCGGTATAGTAGTCGGCGCCGTTGCGCCCGCCGGCCTTGAAGGGTGCGGCCGCCGACAGCAGCGGCACGTCCTTCCACTGTGTGCTTTTCAATATGTCCTTGAGGTACCAGCTCTGCGCCTGGTTGACGATCTGCACCGACGGATCATCGGCGACCAGCGCGAAATAGGAATAGAGCGGCGCCGAGGTCTTGCCGACGGGTCGGCGGACATAGGCAAGTGTCGCCTCATGGTCCGCCTTCAGCGCATCGACGACGCGCTGGTCGTCCGCCACCGTCGGCTTGTTTGCCTTGTCGACGCGCTCGTAGATCGGCCTTGCCTCAGATGTGGCCGAGGCTACGCGCCATTTCGATCCGTCCCGTTCCAGAAGCAGATCGATCAGTCCCATATGCGAGCCCCAGAAACCGCCCATCACGGCCGGCTTGCCCTGCAGCGTGCCTTTCTCGGTGTCGACGCCTTCGAGCGCCTGAAAATCCTTCTTGCCGGGGAAGACCAAATGCTGATGGCCGGTGAACACCGCATCGATGCCTTCGACGCCGGCGACGAAGAAGGAGGCGTTCTCCATGCCGTCGCCCTGCTTGATATCGATGCCGGAATGCGAGAGCGCGATGACGATGTCGGCGCCCTCCTCCTTGATCTGCGGCACCCATGCCCTGGCCGCCTCGACGATGTCGCGCGTCCTGACATTGCCTTCCAGGTTCTTCAGGTCCCAGACCATGATCTGCGGCGGCACGAAGCCGATGATGCCGATCTTGATCGGCTGCTCGGCGCCCGACCCGTCCTTGATCTTCTTGTCGAGGATGACATAGGGCTTGAGGTAGAGCTTGTCGTCGCGCGGGTTGGCGGCAAGCTCGGTGCCGCGGATCAGATTGGCGCAGACGAACGGGAAATTGGCCCCGGCCAGCACCTTGTCGAGGAACGACAGGCCGTAGTTGAACTCGTGATTGCCGAGCGTCGAGCATTCATAGCCCAGCAGGTTCATGCCCTTCATGATCGGATGCAGATCGCCTTCCTTGAGGCCCTTCTCATAGGCGATGTAATCGCCCATCGGATTGCCCTGCAAAAGATCGCCATTGTCGATCAGCATCGCATTGGTGGCTTCCTTGCGCACCGCCGATCAGTGAGGCCGTCCGCGACAGGCCCATCGTGTCGTTGGCTTTGTCTGCGTAGTAGTCGTAAGGCAGCACATTCACATGGATGTCGGTGGTCTCCATGATCCTCAGATGCGCCTGATTGGCCTGCGCGCGGGCGGAAAACGGATGGAGCATGATCAGCGCACCGCTGGCGGCCGTACCGGCAAGAAAACTACGGCGGGAGACGGGGTAATTGAGATGCGGCATTGGTTTTCCTTCCCAGCGACGTGACAAGATCCCAGCCCCGAGCGGAAGCTTCGCGCCGAAAACCGGCCATGTCCATCGGGAAGTCAGTCGATCAGCTAAAGGTGACGGCTGGATGAATATCCTTGGCCGCGGTTGAGAACCTCAGCCCTTGTTATCATCGCCCTGGGTGATCAGCCGCGCGCTGCGCTGGCCGGTGAAATAGATCCATAGCCAGCTAAGCGACACCGAGAGCCGGTTGCGAAAACCGATCAGGAAGTAGATATGCGCCACGCCCCACAGCCACCAGGCAAGCCATCCCGTGAGCTTGATCGAGCCGAAATCGATCGCGGCTGCCCACTTGCCGATCGTCGCCAGGTCGCCGGCATGTTTGTAGCGGAAAGGGCGCGGCGCGCTATCGCCGGCCAGCCGCGCCCTGATCGTCGCGGCAACATGCTTGCCCTCCTGCTTGGCCGAGGGCGCCACGCCGGGCACCGGTTTGCCGTCCGGCCGCAAGACATGCGCGGTGTCGCCGATGACGAAGATTTCAGGACTGTTCGGCACGGTCAGATCGGGCTCGACCATTACCCTGCCCGCCCGGTCCACCGGCGCGCCCAGCCACTCTCCCGCGGGTGAAGCCGCCACGCCGGCGGCCCACAGGATGGTTCGCGCCGGCAGATGCGTATCGCCAAAGACGACGCCTTCGGCATCGAGGCGCGTGACGGCGCGGCCAAGCTCGACCGTGACGCCCCGCCGCTCCAGCGCCTTGCGCGCATAGTCGGACAGCTTTGGCGCGAAATTGGCTAGGATCCTGTCTCCGGCCTCGACCAGCACCACACGCGCCTCACGCGTGTCGATGTTGCGGAATTCGCCACGCAGCGTTTCATGCGCGAGCTCGACAATGGTGCCGGCAAGCTCCACGCCGGTCGGGCCGCCGCCGACGATGACCAGTGTCAGCAGTGCCTGGCGCTTGGCCGGATCGGTCTCGCGCTCGGCCTGCTCGAAGGAGAGCAGGATGCGCCGGCGAATGGTGGTTGCGTCTTCAAGCGTCTTCAGCCCGGGCGCGAAAGGCTCCCATTCGTCGTGGCCGAAATAAGCATGACGCGCGCCGGTGGCGAGCACCAGCGTGTCGTAGGGAACAGAACTGCCGTCCTCAAGCAGCACGCGTTTGCCTGGACGGTCGACGCCGGTGACGTTGCCGAGCAGGGTCGTCACGTCCTCGCGCTTGCGCAGCAGATGACGGATCGGCCAGGCGACTTCCGAGGTCGCCAGCGAGGTGGTCGCCACCTGGTAGAGCAGCGGCTGGAAAAGGTGATGGTTGCGCTTGTCGATCATGGTGATGCGCACGGGTGCGCCGGCCAGCGCCCGGGTGAGTTCGAGACCGCCGAACCCTGCGCCGACGACAACGACATGATGGCTGGTTTCACTCATCGCATTCACCCCTGTTTGTCTCCCTTTATCTAGTGATTTTTGTGCACCGCAACAATGTCGCGGCGAGCTAGATTGCCGCTTAAGGCTGCCCAGGACTCGTCGCCGGATGTCGCGAATGCCTATGTCGGCAAGCATGGACGGGTATAGCCTTGCAGGGCTGGAACCACGGGAGTGAAGCATGGCCAACGACGATGACAAAGATGGCAAAGGGCGGGCGCAATATTCTTCGCCGCCTTGCTTCATGCACGAACGCGATCCGGAATTTCGCGCGCCATTGACCGACTGGACCGATGTGCGCCGTTGGCGCAAGGCCGAGCGCGAGCGTCTGATCGCGGCACGGTTGGCGGTTTCCGCCGATGCGCGGGTGGCGATGTCGCGGGCTATCGCCGAAGGGCTCGACGCGGCAATCGGCGACATTGCCGGCCGCATGGTCAGCCTCTATTGGCCGTTTCGCGGCGAGCCGGACCTGCGGCCGTGGATGGCGTCGATCAACGAACGCGGCGGCCGCACGGCGCTGCCCATCGTGATCGAGAAAGGCCAGCCGCTGATATTCCGCGCTTATGTACCCGGCGACCGGCTGGAAAAAGGCATCTGGAACATCCCGATCCCGGCCGAAGGCGAGCCGGTGCTGCCCGACATCGTCATCTCGCCGATCGTCGGCATCGACCCGCGAAACTACCGCCTGGGCTATGGCGGTGGCTTCTTCGACCGCACGCTGGCTGCCATGCCGTTCAAGCCATTGGTCATCGGCGTCGGCTACGAACTGCAGCGCATAGCCACCATCTACCCGCAGCCACACGACATCCCGATGGACCGGCTCGTCACCGAGGCTGCTCAGGGCTAGGCCAGTTCCGGCTTCATCCCCATCGCCGTGCGATCGACGATCTCGCGCAGGGCAAAGGATGAGTTGATCTTGGTCACATGCGGCATCGCCGACAGCCACTCCTTGTGGATGCGCTCATAGTCGACCAGATCCTTGGCGGCGATGCGCAGGATATAGTCGTATTCGCCCGACATCAGGTGGCACGACAGCACATTCGGGCAGCGCTTGATCGCCGCCTCGAAATCCGACAGCGTCTTTTCGAACTGTCCCGACAGCGATATGTGCACGATCGCCGTCATCTGGTGACCGAGCGCTGCATTCGAAAGCCGGGCGTGATAGCCGCGGATGGTGCCGGATTTCTCCAGATTGTCGAGCCGGCGCGAACAGGCCGACTGCGACAGGCCGACCCTTTCGGCGAGCGCCGCATTGGGTATGCGGCCATCCTTCTGCAGTGCCTCGAGAATGGCGATATCGATCCTGTCGAGCGGCATTTCTCGTGATTCCTGCGAAATTTCCTTGATTTCGCGCAACGATTATCGAAACGCGTGACCCCGCGCAAGCGCATTCGCAAACACCTGCGCAACGATTTGTGGTTCACTCGGTTGATACAGGGAACGAGCCCGAAGGGCCGGATCAGGAGAAGACTATGCGCGTCGGTTGCCCCAAGGAAATCAAGAACCACGAATACCGCGTCGGCCTGACGCCGGGCTCCGTCCGCGAATATGTCGCGCATGGTCATGAAGTGCTGGTCGAAAGCGGCGCCGGCGCCGGCATCGGCGCCGATGACAATGCCTACCGCGCCGCCGGCGCCACCATCGCCAGGACCGCCGCCGACGTGTTCGCCAAGTCCGACATGATCGTCAAGGTCAAGGAGCCGCAGCCCAACGAATGGGCGCAGCTGCGCGACGGCCAGATCCTCTACACCTATCTGCACCTGGCCCCGGATCCGGAGCAGACCAAGGGCCTGCTCGCGTCCGGCGTCACCGCAATCGCCTATGAGACCGTAACCGACGACCGCGGCGGCCTGCCGCTCTTGGCGCCGATGTCGGAAGTTGCCGGCCGCCTGTCGATCCAGGCCGGCGCGACCGCGCTGCAGAAGGCCAATGGTGGCCGCGGCGTGCTGCTCGGCGGCGTGCCCGGCGTGCTGCCCGGCAAGGTCACCGTGCTCGGCGGCGGCGTCGTCGGCCTGCATGCCGCCCGCATGGCGGTCGGCCTCGGCGCCGACGTCACCATCATCGACCGCTCGATCCCGCGCCTGCGCCAGCTGGACGACCTCTTTACCGGCCGCGTCCACACCCGCTACTCCACAGTCGAGGCGCTTGAGGAAGAATGCTTCTCGGCCGACATCGTCGTCGGCGCCGTGCTCATCCCGGGTGCTGCTGCACCCAAGCTGGTGACCCGCGAAATGCTGTCGGGCATGAAGAAGGGCTCGGTGCTGGTCGACGTCGCTATCGACCAGGGCGGCTGCTTCGAGACTTCGCACGCCACCACCCATGCCGAGCCGACCTATGAGGTCGACGGCGTGATCCATTACTGCGTCGCCAACATGCCGGGCGCCGTGCCGGTGACCTCGGCGCACGCGCTCAACAACGCGACGCTGCATTATGGCCTGCAGCTGGCCGACAAGGGCCTGAAGGCGCTGGTCGACGACCATCATTTGCGCAACGGCCTCAATGTCCACAGGGGCAAGATCACCAATCGCGCCGTCGCCGAAGCACTCGGCTATGAGCTGGTCGAACCGAAGGCGGTTCTGGCGGCCTGACCAGACCTAAATCCTAATCTCACCTAAATTGGGAAGACTTGCTCCCGTCAGCCCGCCGGCTCATCCCGGTGGGTTTTTTCTTGCGGGCAAAACGCCGGCAACAAAAAGCGGAGCCAAAGCCCCGCTTCCTCGATATCGAGATCCCCGCCGGTTCATCCGCGGTCGGCAATCCATCGACCTTTTAACGTATGAATGCGACGGCAGTACGACAGTTCGCCGCCAGTCGGCGCGCCACCGTGTGCCGGCGATAGTCGCGGGCGCTGTGTGAAGCGTTTCACATCAGCCATCCGAAAAACCTGCACAGACAGGGGTGCCAACTTGACGGATCGAGCCGTCACACGGTTCCCAACTGCCCGCCAGACCAACGGCGGGCATTTTTTTTGTCAGGCACGTTCGATTCGGCACTGATAGCAATTGTTGCGTGCCGAGCGGACATGGACGTAGGCGATATCGTCGCGTTCGAGCAGGGTTTCGGCCCGCGCCGTGATTGCTGAGGTCAGGATGACGCCGCCACTGCCGTAGACGATGCGATTATCCCCGTCATAGCCACGCACGATGTAGTCGGGGCTTTCGAGCACCTCTGGCAGCTGCTCGGTCTCGGGGGCGCGTTCGCATTCTTCCGCATGCAGGAAGATCGGACCAGTTTCAGCGTAAGGCTGCAGATCCGGGAATGGGCGATAGGCCAGAACGAGATAGACGTCGCCCGCGGCGATGTTCTTCAGACAGTGCCGGCAAGGGATGCCGTCGCCGTCGGAAATCTTTCGCTCGGGCGTGTGGCCGTAGGCATCCGGGCCTCCAAACTGCAGGGCTCTGACCTCCTGGGTTGGCAGGGCCTTGAACTGAATGGTCATGGCAGAAATCTCCGGTGTCGTTGACCAGAAATTATGCATCCAAGCCGATGCTTCCCACCCGATTCCTGCCAAGTATCGAAGCGTCAATTGGGTATCATCAGCCGGTGCTATCGAATCTCGATGAATCTGCGATGGCGGTCGGTCTCGCAAAACAAGCCGGCTAATTAGGATGTCACGGCCGCATGACGCTGGCCGAGCGCTCGGCGAACGACAGCGGATGCACGGTCTCCTTCTTTTGCGCCACCGGCGCAAAACCGAGCTTCTGGTAGAGCGGCAAGGCAGCCGGATGGTCGAGCGTGCAGGTCTGCACCGTTACCCGTTTCGGCCCATACGACCATGCTGCGGCGATCGCCGCACCGAGGAACCAACGGCCGATGCCTTGCCCGGTCGCATGTTCCATCATGCCGAAATAAGCGAGTTCGACTTCCTCTGGCAAATGCGGCTTGAGGTCGAAGAACCCGGCCGGCGCGCCGTCGAGATAAAGCACCCTGATGTCGCGGTCCTCGCGGTGGATGCCGGCGGCAAGCTCGTCATCGTCCAGCCTCAGCACATTGACCCAGTGCCATTTGCGTCCGACCCGATCCATCAGATAGCGGTAGAAATGCAGCGGAATGTCCTTGGTCCTGAGCAGCGCGATCTGCCTGTTGTAGGGCAACGGCGGCGAATAGGCCGGCGGCACATGCATTTCCAGAAACGTGACCGTAACCTCGATGTCGTCCAGCGCGCCATTTTCCATCGCCATCATTCCTTGCCCGTCACCACAGGCGTGTCTGCCAGCCCGCCCCATTCCGTCCATGAGCCGTCATAGAGCCGGTTGTCGGTGTGACCGAGCGTCTCCAGCGCCAGAGTGACGACGGCCGCCGTCATGCCGGAACCGCAAGAGGTGACGACCGGTTTCGACAGATCGATACCGGCACCCTCAACGGCCTTGCGCAACTGGTCCTTCGACAACAGCGCGCCATTCTGTGACAGCGCCGAATAAGGCAAATTGTGCGCGCCGGGCATGTGGCCGGAGCGAACGCCGGCGCGAGGCTCAGGCTCGGTGCCGGTGAAACGGCCGGCGCCACGGGCGTCGGCAATCTGGCTTTCTTTCGTTTGGACGATGCGACGCATGTCGGCTAGGCTGGCGACGCGGGCGGCGTCGAAATCTGCGTGGAACACGTTTGGCGCGATCTTGGTCGGCTCCGCCGTCACCGGCCGGCCGGCCGCCTTCCAGCGGTCGAAGCCGCCATCCAGCACGTAGACCTGGAACACGCCCATGACACGGAACATCCACCAGGCGCGCGGCGCCGAGAAGAAGCCCGGACCGTCATAGACGACGATGGTGTCGTCGGCCGAAATACCCATGGCGCCGACATATTGCGCGAAATGCTGCGGCGAAGGCAGCGTGTGCGGCAGCTTGGCATCTGGGTCCGAGGCCGCATCCTGGTCGAAGAAGCGCGCACCCGGAATATGCGCTGCCTCATACTCGGCGCGCGCATCGCGCTTCTGCGCCGGCAGATACCAGGATGCATCGACGATCGTCAGGCCGGGCTCGCCAAGACGGCTCTGCAACCAGTCCGCATCGACTGTGAAAGGGCTGTCATCGGCCATCGTTGTTCTCCTGCCTTGTTGGCCGACTACTATATTTTGGCGGCCATTCGGTTCCGGATCCTGTTTGGCCCGACAATCTGAATGCGCAGCGAGCGCACGACGTAGTCAGCCGCAGCAGTGTGTTGATTCTGATTGTTTTCGTGTTTCGTCGCGAGTACGGAGTGATGGTTATGATCTGGGATGGGCGGGGTCAATAAAATCTCGACATGAGCAATCTCTTGTTTTCCCGAACTCCGAGCAATCCGGCTTCGCTCGGGCTTGTTTGCAATTTTCTTGCACACTATCCGCCTTTCGATGGTTACGAATTCGGCTTGATGGTGAAGACGCTACGCTATCAAATGGATCAGCAGACACATATGATCGGCTCGATCGACGACGTTATCGTGGCCTACGTTGGATGGATCCAGACCAGTCGCGAGATAGCGGAGGCATGGGCGAAGAATGGCGGTCCGCTCAATCCTTTTCCCGGCGGCGACGCTACCGCCGTCACGGTGCTGGCGACGCGGTCTTCGTCCCATATCCTGCCACTTATCAAGAACGCCAAGCTCATAAACCTTGACAAGTCGGTGTTCTGGAAACGCGACTTCATTGACAACCGCGGCTCGGTCAAGCGTGCCGTCCGCAAGCGCGACATCTGATGAGTTCGGCCAAGCCTGCCGAGGCACTGACGCAAGAAATACTTATCCGGCTGGATGACCGGTATGCCGCAATGTTCGTGCGCATCTGGCGGCCAGCCGGCACGCCTCACGCCACAGTTTTCTGCCTTCACGGCTTCACCGGCAATGGTGCCGATTTTAACTACCTCGCCACATTCTTGTGCCGCAATGGTTTCCTGGTTGTCTGCCCAGACCTGTTGGGGCGCGGGCGTAGCGCCTATCTGGGCTCCGGCTACGACATCAACGTCTATTCCAAGTGCCTGCGCGCGCTTGGCGAGTTCGCCGGCACGGAGAACCACTTCATCGGCACTTCGTGGGGCGGCACGATCTTGCTGTTGTTTCTGCACATGACTCGCTCCAAGGCCACGAAAATCGTTCTCAACGACGTTCCAATGCTCGGCGGGCCTAAGGTCGACGCTATGAGAGACGCCGTCATGAAGGAAAGTGCGCTTAAATTTGAGAGCCGTGCGGCTGCCAAGGACTATCTGGCCACCACCAGATCCCTCATGGGGCCGGTCGAGGACGCAGTGTTCAATCGCTATGTGGAGAACCGGATCGCAGCCGGTCCCGAGGGCTTCCGGCTCGCCTATGACCCCGCAACGACGGGAAATTTTGGCGCACTGACCGGCCGCCAATACGATTTTTTCCCAATCGCTGCCAAGATCGACGCCCGCGTTCTGTTGATGTACGGCCGCGACAGCCAATTCGTCGACCGGCAGGCCATCGAGCGCACACGGCTCGCACGGCCTGATCTGTGGCTTGTCGACAACATCGATGCTGGCGATCCGCCATCGCTGATGACGCTGGACCAGGCTCTGCTCATCCTGGGGTTCCTGTCTGCGGCCTAAATCTGGCGTGTGATTGTGGGTTGGTTCCGGATATGCATTTCGACGATTTGTACAGTGAATACATCTCGGCGACCTATGATCGCCAAAGCTCAACCGAAAATCCCGCCAAGATCCTGATTTGCACCACTCCGCGAACGGCCGGGCATTCCTATTGCCAAACCTTGCAACAGTTCGGCTTGGGAATCCCAACCGAGTATTTTCAGTGGCAGTATGCCTTGCCGCTGATGATACGCTGGTCGGCCGACAACACAATTGATCTTGAAAAACTCAACGAGCGGGCAATGGCCTATGGTCGCCAGCTCCTGGCGAAAAGGACTGAGAACGGTGTGTTCGCCGCCAAGATCTTTTTTGAAAACCTGCCATTCGCACGCAATTCAATCGGCAACGACGACGGCAACTCGTTCTATGTCTTCCTCTCAAGAAGAAACAAGGTGGATCAAACCATAAGCCTGCTTTCGATGCTCCATACTGGCCAGCCGTTCGACAGTCGGGAGACGCTGCCTGGAATCCCCAAGGTGACAATTTTGACCGAGAGGGTTGCCAGGGATACCGCCCAACATATTTTCGACAGCGAAATCAGGTGGAAAAATTACCTGAACACCCTTGATCAGAGCAGAGTGGCTGAGGTCTGCTACGAGGACTTCATCGCCAACCAGCAGGAAAACGTTTCCGCCACGATGAGCAACTGGTTCCCAGGTTTCGAGTTGAAATCAAAAGCCGTATCGACGGGTGCGCGCTATGCGCATGATGCCGAACTCAAGGCGATGATCAAAAGGCAATTTGGGGACTATGTCGCTCGGTTTTGGCAGGACCATGCCTGACCCTGCGTTTCATCGACGCGAAACACTGACGGAGGCACCCTGCGCCGGGCGCAGTGCCAGCGCATAGTCGAACCGGATGACATCGTCGGCCCGGCTAAAAGCAAACTGGCGCACAATGGCAAGGACTGCCTCCCGAACTTCCAGCCGGCCGAGACGTGCGCCACCGCACATGCGCGGTCCGGTGAGGAAAGGAATGAAGGCCCTCCGATCAAAGCTGTTGTCGAGGAACTCCTTCCGGCTGGCATCGAAGACACGCGGGTTTGACCAGAAAGCCGGGTTCTGGTGCACGCCGACGATCGACACCATGATCAATTGCCCGGCGTAGAGACGCCGACCTTCGAGAACCGTATCGGCACCGACTTCCCGGGTCAGGAACGGAATCGGAGGGAAAAAGCGCATCGTTTCGTTGATCATGCAATCGGTATACGGCGTCTGCGCATCGCCCGAGAGAACCTCGGCATGGATACGGTCTTGCACCTGCTGGTTTGCCCCCAGTCTATCGATCACCCAAAGTGCGGTCGTCACCGATGTCTCGACGCCTGCGAAGAAGTTCATGACAAACTCCTCCACCGGCGAGAAGCCTTCGATATCTGTGGCTTCGCTTCTAAAGCGGTCCATCTCCGCAGCGGCGCGGGGATCCGCCATCAGCAGCGATGCGAAATCGGCGACCACCGCGCGAGCGTCCTGGATAGCGTTCCCACGTTCGGCGGTCGTCGGCGTCACCCAGGAATAATATTGGAGACGCCTCAGAACGTCGCGGACCCTGTCGAGCAGCAACAGCGTCGCCGCCATATCGGGAACAAGGCCGAACGCCCTGTAAAATATGGTCATCGACGCGGCGAACAACGCTTGCTGGATGGCTGGTAGCGTGGCGTCGCTACTGGACAGACAGGTGGCGAAGATTTCCGCAACGGGATGCTGCTGCGCCGGCTTGGCGGCCGCCAAATAGACGTCCTGGGTGATGGTACGCCGGACCGACCAATCCTGATCGTTCGTGTTGAAACGGCTGAAACCGAGCGCCGAGATCAGGGAGAAGTTCTTCCGAAAGAGCTCCGGCGCCTTGACGATTGTGTCGACGGCTTCCGGATTGTCAAAGACAACCATGTTGCCGAAGTCGCTGGGCCGACCACTCGTTTCCGCCTGCCCGCCATGAGCAAAAAGCGCATAGACGAGGTTGTTGAGAACGCTTTCGATTTGTATCCGGTCGTCCATCGATGCCCCCCGCGCAGCCGTAGACACCAGGCGGCCAGCGCCGACATCTCGACCAGAAACTCCTACGCTATCACATTCGATTCGCAGAGATAAAAGGGGTTCTGTGGCAAACGCGTAACACTGCCCGATAAATGATTATGGCAGCTATGACGAAAGGTGCCGCTGCGGTAGTGTGCGAGTGGGCTAATATCAATTCAGATCGATTCCAGGCGGGGAAAAATGCGAAATCAGGTTTCAAGTAAGCTTCTTGCTACGGTTGCAGCGTCTGCCGCTTCGGTGACATCAGTTGGTGTGGTCGCGGCTCATGCCGCCGATGCACAGGTAACCGATCCTGCAGTGGTCGATTCCCGCATCAAGATTGCCTTCGAAGGCGCGGTCTATCAATCCAACGTCGACAAGCTTGGCGATACCAGCGACAAGCTCGGCAGTGGCAATGATTTCGGCGATCTCTACGGATCAGTGGCGCTCACCAAAGCGATTTCTTCGGATGTGGACTGGAGGCTCGCTGGTACTTTTCACGCCGGCCAGGACAACGACTTTAGTCTGAATGTCCCGCAAAGTGGCGGCGTCATCGGCCTGTCGTTCGGCAACAGCTACAATTTCCAAACGCTCGACTTCGATATCGGCAAGCATGTCGAGGCGCAGGGCGCCGACATCCGATTCTTCGGCGGTCTGCGCTTGCTGCACTCCAAGGAGAAGCTGAATTTCAATGTGAGCGCCACTCCCAATGATCCGGCCGACAAGGGCGGCAACGCTGACAAGCTTGGCTCATCCGAGTTCTACGGCATCGGTCCGCGCCTCGGCGCCGAAGTCTACTATCCGCTGGGTGAGACGTGGGGTCTTACCGGTGCGGTTTCGGGCTCGGCTATGTGGGGCCGACGGACGGACAAGTTTAGCCTCCACGAACATGAGAGCGATCCAAGCGATCCTACTCCTGATCCAGATATCAACGTCAGCGAAAGCCAGCATTCCAACAAGGTTGTTACCAGCATAGACCTTTCCGGTGGCGTGACTCTCAAACCGTGGGAAAATACCACGTTCACCGCAGGCTATCGGGTCGAACAGTGGCACAATCTGCTTGAGATGGCGGACAAGAGCACCCAGACATTCAACGGCCCGTTCCTGCGCCTCGAAGTCAAGATGTAGGCCGGCGGTTCGAGCCTCCCAGCTCGGACTACTGCTTCGAATGGATTGCAATTGACGGAACAGGAAGTGGCGTTTGAATCTAGGGTTGCCGTCAATGGCAACGTCAAACTGCACTACACAGCGGCGGGCTCAGGCCCGCCGATTGTGTTTCTGCATGGCATTCCGGATCACGGAATGGGCTGGCGCCGGCAGATGCAAGCGCTCTGCGACCGATATCGGGTGATCGCGCCGGACCTGAGGGGCTTCGGACAAAGCGATGGACCACAAGGCCATGGCAACTATGCGCTGACCCACCTGGTCAACGACGTGCTGGCTGTTCTTGCAGCGGAAAAGCTGACCCAGGCCGCTATTGTCGGCCATGACTGGGGTGGCATCATCGCATGGTGGCTGGCCATACGCGTGCCGCAGGTCGTGCGCCATCTCATCCTGCTGTCGGCACCGCACCCCCGCAACTATCTGCGTGCGGTCGCCGATCCGGCCAATGCCGAGATCATCGGATATGTACGTGGCTTCCAGGTCCCGGGCGCCACCCAGATGCTGGACATCGACAAACTCGCCACCTGGGTCGCCGATCCGCAGGACAGGCAGGCCCTGACAGATTCGCTCAGGCGATCCGATCCGGAAGCGATGCTGGGCTACTACAGGGCCAACATACCGCTTGGCAGGGTGCCGGATCTGGGCCAGCTGCCTTTGGTCAAGGCGCCGACCCTTGTGCTGTTTGGCTCCGACGATCCCTATGTGCCGTCAAGCGCTTTTGACGGGACCTTCCGAGAAGTCGACAACGTTACCGCCGTGATTGCTTTGCCCGGGGCTGGCCACTTCATCCACCATCAAGCAGCCAAGTTTGTCACCGACCAGATCGAAGCATGGGTTGAGCGATCACCGTCCAGTTTCCGACACCTTGGTTAAGCCAAGGTGTCTCAGACCGGCTGAGCAATATAGAGGCCACGTGCTATTTGACCCTAATTCACCGGCAGCGGTCCGAAGCGAATGCGAAAACGCCGGTTTTCGCGGCCCTTCTTCTCGATCTTGCCGATATGGATTTCACCGACTTCGCCGGTGCTTTTGACATGGGTGCCGCCGCAGGGCTGGCTGTCGATCGGAGCGTTGTCGCCGATGCAGACCAGGCGGATCTTGCCGGTGCCGGCGGGCGGCCGGACATTCTTGGATTTCACCAGGCCAGGATTGGCTGCCAGTTCCTCGTCGGTGATCAGCCTGACGAAGATCGGATGATCGGCTCGCACCAGCTCCATCAGCCCGGCGGTGACGTCTTCCCTGGTGAAGCCGGCATCGGGAGCGTCGAAGTCGACGCGGCTGTCATCTTCGGAAACCGCAGCACCGGTAATCGGAAACGGACAGACTACGGTGAGCAAATGGCAAGCTGCGTGCATGCGCATCAGGAGATGCCGCCGCTCCCAGCCGATGGCGAGTTTCACCTGCTCGCCGACCTCGGGTGCCGGTTGCTCCGGCGCTGGCACATGGATGATCTCGTCCTTGGTCTCGCCGGTGATGGTGGCGGCAATGGCGATGCGGCTGCCGTCGGCGCGCTCTAATGTGCCGGTATCGCCAGGCTGGCCGCCCGATGTGGCATAGAAGATGGTCCGGTCGAGAATGATGCCGCCGCGCTCGTTGATGGCGACAACGGTGGCGTCAGCCGCTCTGAGATAGGCGTCGTCGCGAAACAGCGCTTCTGTTCTGTGCGCCATCAGGCGACCTTCTCATACGGCACCGGAATTGTGCTGCGCTCATCCATCCAGCCCGGCACCGGCAGGTTCTTCTCGCGCAGGAATTCCGGGTTGAACAGCTTCGACTGGTAGCGCGTGCCATAGTCGGCAAGGATGGTCACGATGGTGTGGCCGGGGCCAAGCTCGCGCGCCAGCCGTATCGCGCCGGCAATGTTGATGCCGGTCGAACCGCCGACGCACAGGCCTTCTTCCTGGATCAGGTCGAAGACGATCGGCAGCGCTTCCTCGTCCGGCACCTGGAACGAGAAGTCCGGCGTGAACCCATCGAGATTTGCCGTGATGCGCCCCTGCCCTATCCCTTCGGTGATCGAGCTGCCGTCGGACTTCAATTCGCCACTGGTGTAGAAGGAATAGAGCGCCGCACCCAGCGGATCGGCGAGCGCGATCTTGACGTTGCTGCTCCTGGCCTTCAGCCCGAAGGCGACGCCGGCCAGCGTTCCGCCCGAACCCACCGCCGAGACGAAACCGTCGACCTTGCCGCCGGTCTGCGTCCAGATTTCTTCCGCCGTGGTGCGGATATGGCCGTCGCGATTGGCAACGTTGTCGAACTGGTTGGCCCAGATCGCGCCGTTCGGCTCCGACCTCGCCATCTGCTCGGCCAACCGCCCCGACAGTTTCACGTAATTGTTGGGGTTCTTGTAAGGCACCGCCGGCACTTCGATCAGCTCGGCGCCAAGCAGCTTGATCGTGTCCTTCTTTTCCTGGCTCTGGGTGTCGGGAATGACGATCACTGTGCGATAGCCCAGCGCCTTGGCGACCAGCGTCAGGCCGATGCCGGTATTGCCTGCCGTGCCCTCGACGATGACGCCGCCCGGCTTCAACAGCCCGCGTTGTTCGGCGTCGCGGATTATGAACAGGCCGGCGCGATCCTTGACCGACTGGCCGGGGTTCATGAACTCGGCCTTGCCCAGGATCTCGCAGCCGGTCTGCTCCGAGGCCTTGTTGAGGCGGATCAGGGGCGTGTTGCCGATCGCTTCGATCACAGAACGGGGCATCCGGGATTCCTTATGTAGCTGCGGCGAGACCCTAGAAACCCGAAGCGTGCGTTTCAAGGCAAGAATTCGCCTGGTCCAGTCGCATTTCGGGCACTGCAATCTCCCGCGGCCGGACAACGCGCGATGACGATCATTTCAACCAGTACGGAAAAGCGCTCTTTTCATTCGATTTTTTCACCGCTAGAGCACTAATGACAGATCGGCAGGGCGCAGAATGACACTTTACCGGGCCAACCCGAAGCACGGCGTCGCCTGGATAACCGGCGGCAGCAGCGGCATCGGCCGTGCGCTGGCCAAGGACCTCGCGGCAAAGGGCTTTGTCGTCGCGGTCACCGCACTCGACGGCGACCCACTCGACGCGCTCATCGTCGAGACGGCGCAGATGCCGGGACGTGTCGTGGCCTACCCTTGCGACGTCATCGATGAGCCGCGCATGGCAAGCACGGTGGCGGCGATTGAAAAGGAGCTCGGGCCGATCGTGCTCGCCGTCTTCAACGCCGGCAACTACATCGCCACGCCCGGCGAAGACCTCAGGGTCCGCGACTTTCGCCAGACCTTCGAGGTCAACTATTTCGGTATCATCAATGGCCTCGTCCCGCTCATGGAGCGCATGCGCATCCGTGCGCGCGGCCATATCGTGCTTGTCGGATCGGTTACCGCCTATTTCGGCTGGCCGACCACGGCGGCCTATGGCGGCTCGAAGGCGGCGATCAACATCTTGGCCGAGTCGCTGAAATACGATTTCGACAAGATGAATGTCCGGATCCAAGTGATGAATCCGGGCTTCATCGACACCCCGCTGACGGAAAAGAACATGCTGCCGATGCCGGGGCTGATGCCGGTCAACCGCGCCTCGCGCCGCCTGCTGCGCGGCATCGAGCATGGCGGCTTCGAGGTTACCTTCCCTCACCGGCTGAGCTGGGGGCTGAAGCTGCTGGCACTGCTGCCAAGGCCAGTCTGCCGGTGGTTCATCAGCACGGCGACCCGCTGGACAGGGCGGCCGCTGAATTTCGACCGCAAGCCGCCGAACGAATAGCTGTCCACAGCCCGGCTGTTGCCTGACTGCACCGGCCGCCATAGCTTTAGAATTGTCGTAGAGTCTGAGATGGGGCGGCGGATCGTGCTTGCGGTGCTGGGCGTCGTCATCATCCTTGTCCTGGCCTTCCTGCTTGGTCCGCGCGTTCCCGTCGACACAACCATCAGATTCGACCCCAAGGTGATCGGCGACGATCCGCAAGCGTATATTGCGCGCGAAGAGGCTGCCGTGCCCAACGTCCGCGACGGGCTCGAGAAAGAAATCATCTGGGCCGATCCGATGGTTCACGCCAGGACGCCATTGGCGATCGTCTATATCCATGGCTTTTCGGCATCGAAGGGCGAGGTTCGCCCGCTGGCCGACGAGGTCGCCGACCAACTCGACGCCAACCTTTTCTACACCCGCCTCACCGGTCATGGGCAGGACGGCGCCGCTATGGCGCAAGGCAGCGTCAATGCCTGGATCAACGACTATGAGGAGGCGCTCGCCATCGGCCGGGCCATCGGCGACAAGGTGATCGTCATCGGCACCTCGACCGGCGGCTCGCTGGCGGCATGGGCGGCGATTGAGCCGGGTGCATCGGACGGCGTCGCTGCAATCGCATTCATCTCGCCGAATTTCGGCGTCAGGGCTTCAGGCGCCGAGCTGCTGACCCTGCCCTGGGGCAGGCAGATCGCCGAGTTCGTCGGCGGCAAGGAACGCAGCTTTCCGACCCGCAACGCGCTGCACGAGAAACTCTGGACGCACATATATCCAATGGCGGCCGTGCTGCCGATGGCGGCGCTGACCAACCTTGCCTACGGAGCGCCTGTGGAGAAGGCAACCATACCGGCGCTGTTCATCTTCTCGGATTCCGACAAGGTGGTGCGCCAGGATCGCACCCGCCAAATCGCCGGCCGCTGGGGCGCACCGCATGAACTGGTGCCCGTCGACGACAATGGCGATCCCGACGACCACGTCATTGCCGGCGACGCGCTGTCGCCCTCGACCACGGCATTCCTGGCGCAGCGGATCGTCGTGTGGGTTCAGGCAATTACCGGGCAGCCCTAAACGAAAAAGGACGGCCGAAGCATTGCCCCGGCCGTCCTCATATTCAATCGTCAGCAATCAAGCCAGGCTCGACGAGCCTGACCGGTTCGTCTGATCAGGCAGCCCGCGCCGCGGGCCGCTTGCCGCCGAAGCGGCGCTTGTTGTTGCCCTTGAAGGCCTTGGCGCCTTCCGGCTTGCGCTCGCTTGCACCCGCAAAGGCCGGCTTGTCACCAAAACGCTTCTTGGCGAAGCCGTTGTTCTGGCCACCGGGCCGCCTGCCGTCGCGACGGCCATTGCGGTCGTTGCGATCATTGGCGGGCTCGAAGCGCTCGTTCTTTTCGGCCGGATTGCGCACCGGATCCGGGCTGCCGAGATGGTCGGCAACGATCGGCAGCTTGCTGCGGATGATGCGCTCGACCTGACGCAGCTTGCTGTTTTCGGAAGGATCGCAAAGCGTGATGGCGATGCCGTCCATGCCGTTACGGCCGGTACGGCCGATGCGGTGGACATAGCTTTCGGCCTCATCCGGCAGGTCGAAATTCACCACATGGCTGATGCCGGGAACGTCGATGCCGCGCGCCGCGATGTCGGTCGCCACGAGAATGCGCACCGAGCCCTCGCGGAAATCGTTGAGCGCCTTCTGGCGGGCGTTCTGCGACTTGTTGCCGTGGATGACGGCGGCCTTGAAGCCGTCGCGTTCGAGGTCCTTGGTCACCCGGTCGGCGCCATGTTTGGTGCGCGAAAAGATGATGACGGACTTCATCGCTTCGTCGGCGAGCATCGTCGACAGCACCTGGCGCTTCTGCTTGGTGCGGGCAAAGACAACGCCCTGTACGATTTCGGCAGCAGCGGTGCTCTGCGGCGCGACTTCGACGCGGATCGGGTTCTTCAACAGGCCCTTCGCCAGTTCGGCGATTTCATTGGGCATGGTGGCCGAGAACAGCACCGTCTGACGGTCGGGCGCGGTCGCCTTGGCGATCCGCTTGACGTCGTTGATGAAGCCCATGTCGAGCATGCGGTCGCCCTCGTCGAGCACCAGCCATTTGGTGTCGGAGAGAATGAGGTCGCCCTCGCGCACCAGGTCGGTCAGGCGGCCGGGCGTGGCGATCAGGATGTCGACGCCGGGCGCAACCTTCTTCACCTGGCTGAAGCGCGAGACGCCGCCAAGCACGAGAGCGGTTGAGACATGCGCGCCCTTGGCGAGGATCTTGATCGTGTCCTCGATCTGGACGGCGAGTTCGCGCGTCGGCGCCAGGATCAGCGCACGGGTGGTCTTGGCCCGGCGCTTGGTGCCGAGCGCGATGATCTTCGACAGGATCGGCAGCGCGAAGGCCGCGGTCTTGCCGGAGCCGGTCTGGGCGATGCCGAAGATATCACGGCCTTCCATCTGCGGCGGGATCGCCTGCGTCTGGATCGGCTTCGGCTCGGTGAAGCCGGCGCCATGCGTCGCCTTGAGCAGCGCGCCGGTGATCCCAAGAGCTGCGAAACCGGTAAGGTCCGCAGTGGTGCCGGTCGAGATTGCGTTACCGGCTGAGGTGTTTTCGTTGGTCAAAATAGTCTTCTTTCACGCGGTCTTGGCCGCAAACATCGATGGCGGCAGGGCGCAACCTGCCGTCGAAAAATTTGATATGAAACGACAAGGCGGGCGGACGGTAACGTCCACTCGGCTGCGCTGTCGTGCCCGCAGGCGTCATGCCACGGGGCTCTTTCGCCACTTCGTGATGTATCGGAAAGAGAGGCCGATATACCGGAAAGAGGGAAAACAGACGCAACCAGTCTCATTTGTCGAGAAGGCCGGAATCTCCGGCCCAAGCGCCTATGGGCTGCATATGGCTGAGTTCGCTCCGGAATGCAAGGGGCCACATGTTGCAGCGCAATAATCGAGGCCGAAAGCGGCGCTTGCACACGCCTGCAGGCATCATTACCACAAATGCAGCTGCCATTTCTGGAGACCGAGCGATGAAGGACGTGCTGAAGGAACTCGAGCGCCGCCGCGAGATCGCCCGCATGGGTGGCGGCCAGACCCGCATCGACGCCCAGCACAAGAAGGGCAAGCTGACGGCGCGCGAACGTATCGAGGTCTTTCTCGACGAAGGCTCGTTCGAGGAGTTCGACATGTATGTCGAGCATCGCTCGACCGACTTCGGCATGGAGAAAACCAAGATCGCCGGCGATGGTGTCGTCACCGGCTGGGGCACCGTCAATGGCCGTCCGGTCTATCTCTTCGCCAAGGACTTTACCGTCTTCGGCGGCTCGCTGTCGGAGGCGCACGCCGAAAAGGTCATCAAGGTGCAGGAGATGGCGCTGCGTAATCGCGCGCCGATCATCGGCCTCTACGACGCCGGCGGCGCCCGCATCCAGGAAGGCGTGGCGGCGCTTGGCGGCTATGCCGAGATCTTTCAGCGCAATGTGCTGGCCTCCGGCGTCATTCCGCAGATTTCCGTGATCATGGGCCCTTGCGCCGGCGGCGACGTCTATTCGCCGGCCATGACCGACTTCATCTTCATGGTCCGCGACACCTCTTACATGTTCGTCACCGGGCCGGATGTGGTGAAGACCGTCACCAACGAGACGGTGACCGCCGAGAGCCTTGGCGGCGCGTCCGTCCACACGACGAAATCCTCGATCGCCGATGGCGCCTACGACAATGACGTCGAGGCGCTGTTGCAGATGCGCCGGCTGGTCGATCTGCTGCCGGCGTCCAACACGTCGGAGCTTCCTGAGATCGAGTGCTACCAGTCGGTCACCGACCATGATCTGTCGCTCGACCGGCTGATCCCGGACAACGCCAACAAGCCTTACGACATCAAGGAGCTGATCCTCAAAGTTGCCGATGAAGGCGATTTCTTCGAGATCCAGCAGAACTTTGCCAAGAACATCGTCACCGGTTTCGGCCGTGTCGAAGGCCGCACCGTCGGCTTCGTCGCCAACCAGCCGATGGTGCTGGCCGGCGTGCTCGATTCCGACGCAAGCCGCAAGGCGGCGCGCTTCGTGCGCTTCTGCGACTGTTTTTCCATTCCCATCGTCACCTTCGTCGACGTCCCCGGCTTCCTGCCCGGCACCGCGCAGGAATATGGCGGCCTGATCAAGCATGGCGCGAAACTCCTGTTTGCCTACGCCGAGGCGACCGTGCCGAAAATCACGGTCATCACCCGCAAAGCCTATGGCGGCGCCTATGACGTGATGGCCTCAAAGCACCTGCGTGGCGACATGAACTATGCCTGGCCGACGGCGCAGATCGCGGTGATGGGGGCGAGAGGCGCGGTCGAGATCATCTACCGTAAGGATATCGGCGACGCCGAAAAGATCGCAGCCCACACAAAGGCTTACGAAGACCGCTTCCTGTCGCCCTTCGTCGCCGCCGAACGCGGCTATGTCGACGAGGTGATCATGCCGCATTCGACCCGCCGCCGCATCGCGCGGGCGCTGCGCATGCTGCGCAACAAGGACATGCAGAACCCTTGGAAGAAGCACGACAACATCCCGTTGTAACATCCAGTGTCGCGACTGATCATCAGCGCCGGTCGGCGGTTTGGCAGGTTCACGGTCCTGTTTTTCGTTGTTCCCGCTCTCGTCATTTTCTGCGTCTGGATGTCCCTGCTCGACAACCATCCGATCTGGTTTATCGCCAGCGGCTTCGTCGCCATGCCGATCGCCACCACGGCCTTGGCATTTCTGTTCGGCACATTGTTTGCGGGCTTCCGACGCAGCAAGATCAAAGGCGTCAGTGAAGCAGAAGCGCCCGGCCTGTGGGCGCTGTGGCGGAGCGTCGCCGGACCGCGCCGTGCTGCGCGCACGGTTGTCATACTAGAGGGCAACCTGAACGCCAGCGTGCGCGAAGAGCGCACGCTTCTCGGCCTTCTCGGCAATCGGCTGTTTCTAACCATTGGCATCCCTCTCCTCGCAGTGACCGATGAAAGAGCGCTTGCCGCGATCCTTGCCCATGAGGACGCGCATGTGCGCAACAAGGATACCAATGGCAGCCTCAATCTCGCTGAGTTCGAAAACGGTTTCGGATTTGTCTTCGAGTATGCCCCGCCCGGAACCACGATCACAGGCAGCCTGCTCCACGCCGCTATCGGCTGGCTGTCGCAATCGTTCGAGCGGGAAGAAATCCGGCTTTCGCGCGAAGCGGAGATCAAGGCAGATCGACACGCGGCATCCTCCGGCGACGCCGAGCACGCCGCACGCGCGCTGTTGCTTCTTGCCACGGCAGACGTGCATTTCACGGAGACGGTCTATGACCCTTTGCAGCATGAATTGCGAGGTGCTTTGCGTCCGCCGCGACCGCCGCTCGAGCGCATGCTAGAAGCTGCCGGCCAGCTGCGAGAACCCATTTGCCTCGATGTTTGCGCCCGCAAGGCGTGGGCAAGCCCGGATGACGCAAAGTCCACCCATCCATCATGGGCTCAACGGCTGGCGGCGCTTGGCTACACGGAGCCGCCCGACCTGGACCCGATCGCCGTGACCGCGCTCTCGACGCTGCTGAACTCGAGCGTAGCACAGCGCCATATTTCGGAATTCGACACCAAATGGACTGCGCGGATGGAAGACTATCTGCAGCGCTGAACTGGTAGTCGCCCAACTCCCAGGCTCACTCCTCTTCCGCCGCCCCGAACCCCGCATCCCTGGGGGCGCTGGTCGCGCTCGCCCAGGGCGTCGCGTGATTGTCGATGCGCATCTGGAAGATGAAATAGGTCGGCGAGCAGTAGCCGATGCCTTTCACCTTGGCGGCGCCCGGCGTGTCCGGCGGCAGCGACTGGCACATGTAATCCTCGCGGCAGAAATGATCGGCCGAGCAGGCCGGACGGTTGCCGCGGTTGACCGCGCCGCCGAGGCACTGGTCGAAATTGTTGGTGGCGACGCAGGTGTCGAATTTCTTGCCGCCGACCATGCCGCAAATTTCCGATGGCATCGGCTTGCCCGTCTTGAATGCGGCGAAGCTGCGGTCCTTGTCGTCGCAAGCGCGATAAGCGATGCCTGCCGGTACGCCGATTTTCGGTGGGCGGCAGGTGTAGGCGGTCCGCGATAAGGTCGGCGCAAAAGCAGCGAACTGGCCGGTGATCTTGTAGCGGTCGTTGAACGGCTGCGACGGGTTGCTGGCGATCGAGCCGGTCAGGCAGGGATGGCCCGAAAACATCTTTGGGCTGTCCTTGGGCAACAGACATTGCGCCAACGCGGTATGCACGCCTGAAGCCGTCGCCAGTGGCGTGCAGACCGTACCGCCGCCGCATTGCCAGGTCGCGCCGAAGCGTTTTGCATCCTCCGGCATCAGGCACGGCATCGCCATCTCGGCTGGGGCGTAGTCGACATCGCCGGCATCGGTCCATGTCGCCGGCGGCGCGAAGGACAGCGGCCGGTAGCGGTTCGGCTCCTTGCCTTCTTCCGTCGCGCGCAGCCAAGCCTCACGTCGCGGAATCTCGGCATGGAGATGCGGCGAGATGCCGACCTCGATCCGGTTGAGCGGCGACGTCGTTTTGTCGTCGAGGCCGATGAAGTGAAAGCCGGCCGTCGAGCCCGCCTGGTGGCAGCCCTGGCAGGCGCCATTGTCCAGCCGCTCGACCAGCGCCTCCGGTGTCCGCACCAATTTCAGCGCCGCATAGTCCAGGCCGGCGAAATCCGCTGGCTGGAACAGCGGCGTGAACGGATGGTTGGCCCGTCTCGCGCTACCGAAGGTCGACCACGAGATGATTTTCTTGGCCAGGAATTCGTCGGGGATTTCGTAGACGCCGAGATCGACGGCCGCGACATTGGCGCTGACGTAGTCGGCGAGCCTTTTCTTCAGTGCGGCATCATCCGAGAGCCGCGCAACGTCAGGCGTATTCTCCAGCGGCTTCTCGCTGATGGCAGCGCCATCGATGCCGAAGATCCGCATGAGATAGGCCGCCTGCCCGCCGAATTCGGTCTCCTGTCCCGAGGGAAAACGCACCACCTGCGCATTGAGCTCAAGCTGTTTGAAGTTCAGTTCCTCCGGTGCCAGCGGCCCGCCGGCCAGCCAGCCGGCATCGACGTTTTCGTCGATCTGCGGTGTCCAGCGCCCGGCAACGCCGACGCAGCCGCCATCGGCATCCGGCGCCGCGCTGTAGACGGCGTTGAAATTGAATGGCAGCCTCGAAGCGAGAAGTTTGCCGTTCTTGCGGAAACTGTAGGCCAGGCGATAGATGAAGCGCACCTCGCCACAGCTTTTGTCGCCAGCCAAAACATTGAAATCGCGCCGGTCGAGCCGGTTGACGACGCCGACTAGGCGGAAGCGCGCGGCCTCGGTCTTCAGCCAGCGCATATCCATGATGCGGCCGACATTGCCGTCGGTCACCTCGTAGAGCGTGCGCCCGCCGGCCTTTATCTCGGCCCGTAGCGTGGCAATATCGGCCGCCACCATGTCGACAACAGCATGATAGGCCGGCGCCTCGCTGTAGAGCGTCTTCAGATCGTCTGCGCCATCGACGGCGAAAATTCCGGCGAAGCCAAACCCCTTGGCATCGAGGGCGGCCAGCACCGCCGGATCGTCGACGATGGTCACCGGCTGCTCAGCGCGCACGCCATGCGAGGCGAACAGCGCGATGATGGCTGCAATGGCGAGCGCGAAACGCTTCATCCGATCGGCACCTTCTGCCGTGCCTCGACAAGTTCACGCAGCACCGGCACCAGCGCCAGCGGCAGATCCTCGGCGATCAGACCCGGTCCGAAGCGGCTGCCGGCCTCGGCATGGATCCAGACCGCTGCGCAGGCGGCCTCGAATGCCTGCATGCCCTGCGCCAGCAGCGCGGCGACAATGCCCGCCAGCACGTCGCCGGAACCGGCGGTGGCGAGCCATGGTGCACCATTGGCGTTGATCACCGCGCGGCCGTCCGGCGCCGCGATGACGGTGTCGGCGCCCTTGTAGACCATGATGGCGTTGGCTCGTTCAGCGGCTGCGCGCGCCTTGGCGAGTTTCGACTGCTTCTTGTCCTTCGCGATGTCGGGAAAAAGTCTGGCGAATTCGCCTTCATGCGGCGTCAGCACCAATACCGGCGCCCACGGGAGCAGCGCGGCGTCGAACAGGGCCTGAGGCTGATGCGCCAATGACGTGATGGCGTCAGCATCCAAGACAATGGCAGGGCGCTGAATTCCGAATGAACTCGTCGACGTGCGGTTTAGGTCAGCGACCGTCGCGATCAATTGCAACGCGAAATCCCCCACTTTGGGTTTCGGCCCGAGCCCTGGTCCGAACACAAGTACTTCGGGGTGCCTCGCCGACAAAAATTCCTGCACTTCCTCCATCGAACCGGCCTCGCGCAGCATGATCGATGTCAGATGCGCGGCGTTTACCTGCATGGCATTTTCAGGCGAGAGCACGGTCACCGCCCCTGCCCCGGCTCTGGCTGCAGCCATCGCCGACAGCCGCGCCGCACCTGTCGCGCTCGGCCCGCCGGAAAAGACGCTGACGTGGCCGCGCTTATACTTATGTGTATCGACCGCCGTTTTCGGAAAACTGTATAGCCAGAAATCAGGCGTGTTCTCGAACGTCTTGATCTTGAACTCATCGACGATCGCATCCGGAATGCCGATATCGGCGATGATGATCTCGCCGCAGAGGCTGCGCCCCGGCATCAGCAGATGGCCGGGCTTTTTCCGCACGAACGTCACCGTCACGTCGGCCTTGAAATAAGCGTTGCTCAAGCCGGTCTCGCCCGACACACCAGAAGGCAGATCGATTGACACCACAGGCACGCGCTCCGCCGCGGCCAATCCTGAGACGGCAGAGGCATGCAGGGATATCTTCTTCGACAATCCCGCACCATAGAGCGCGTCCACGACGACTTCACCCGGTTCCGGGTAGCAGTGTCCGATGTGCTCGACCGGCAGATTGCAGGCCTCGGAAGCTCGCGCCGCATCACTCCCGGGCTTCTGCTTGCCTTCGGCCCAGAGCGCCACATTCACACCAGCCTCGGCCAGCAACCGCGCTACAACATAGCCGTCGCCACCATTATTGCCGGGGCCGCACAGCACGTGCACGCGGCTTGCTGCGGGATAGCGTGCCAGGACCACAGCAGCGACCGCTTCGCCGGCGCGCTGCATCAGGCCATAGCCGTCGAGCGGACCGGCCGCGATCGCCAGCCGGTCGGCCTCGCCCATCTCGGCCGGCGACAGGACTTCATTGCTCATGGATTGCCGATCCGCATTTCGTTCAAGGCCGACCCCTTTGTCCCTATCGAGCATTGTCCAGTTTCGGATTCGAAGCAAACGGCCAGGTGCTGCGTTGGCGTGCGGCCAATCCTTTCGCAGACTGGTGCCACGGATCCGCGCGGGCCTGCAAAATGCGCAATCTGCCTAATTATCGTGCAGACGCCCGAAGCGGCAATGTGTAGGCTTCGGGCAGCTTTGCCGCAGCCGAAGCAGAGGATGACGCGAATGTGCATCCCGGCGCGGCGCGGCATTGGAATTGCGCGAAACCGCTTCGCGTGGGCTGAAATTGGCACAGTTCGTGCTTGATGGAGGCGCAAGCGGGGCGCACAACCCGTTTTTTTGGCAGTGGAGGCCACTTTTTACATGAAAAAGATCGAAGCGATCATCAAGCCGTTCAAGCTAGACGAAGTGAAGGAAGCGCTTCAGGAGGCCGGTCTGCAAGGCATTACCGTGACCGAGGCCAAGGGCTTTGGCCGCCAGAAAGGCCATACCGAACTCTATCGCGGCGCCGAATATGTCGTCGACTTCCTGCCCAAGGTGAAGATCGAAGTCGTGCTGGGCGACGACGCCGTTGAAGGCGCCATCGAAGCCATCCGCAAGGCGGCGCAGACCGGCCGCATCGGCGACGGCAAGATCTTCGTCTCCAACATCGAGGAGGTCGTTCGCATCCGTACCGGCGAAACGGGGATGGACGCCGTCTGAGCTTTCTGATTTCAGATTAACGTCTCCTCGAAACGTCATCACACAGGGAAGAAACGACATGACGACAGCCAAAGACATCATGAAGCAGATCAAGGACAACGACGTGAAATTCGTCGACCTGCGCTTCACCGATCCGAAGGGCAAGCTGCAGCACGTGACGATGGATGTCATCGAGGTCGAGGAAGACATGTTCGCCGACGGCGTCATGTTCGACGGCTCCTCGATCGCCGGCTGGAAGGCGATCAACGAGTCCGACATGGTGCTGATGCCCGATGCGGACACCGTCCATATGGATCCGTTCTTCGCCCAGTCGACCATGGTCATCCTGTGCGACATTCTCGATCCGGTCTCCGGCGAATCCTACAACCGCGACCCGCGCGGCACAGCCAAGAAGGCCGAGGCCTACATGAAGGCCGAAGGCATCGGCGACACCATCTATGTCGGCCCCGAAGCCGAGTTCTTCGTCTTCGACGACGTCAAGTACAAGGCCGATCCCTACAACACCGGGTTCAAGCTGGACTCGACCGAACTGCCGTCCAACGACGACACCGACTACGAGACCGGCAATCTCGGCCACCGCCCGCGCGTCAAGGGCGGCTACTTCCCTGTGCCGCCGATCGACAGCGCGCAGGACATGCGCTCCGAAATGCTGACCGTGCTCGCCGAAATGGGCGTGCGCGTCGAAAAGCACCATCACGAGGTTGCCGCTGCCCAGCACGAGCTCGGCATCAAGTTCGACACGCTGGTCCGCAACGCCGACAAGATGCTGATCTACAAATATGTCGTGCACCAGGTCGCCAACGCCTATGGCAAGACGGCCACCTTCATGCCGAAGCCGATTTTCGGCGACAACGGCTCGGGCATGCACGTCCACCAGTCGATCTGGAAGAACGGCAAGCCGACCTTCGCCGGCAATGAATATGCCGGCCTGTCGGAGTCGTGCCTGTTCTACATCGGCGGCATCATCAAGCACGCCAAGGCCATCAACGCCTTCACCAACCCGCTGACCAACTCCTACAAGCGCCTTGTGCCTGGCTATGAAGCACCGGTTCTGCTCGCCTACTCCGCGCGCAACCGTTCGGCCTCCTGCCGCATTCCGTTCGGCTCGTCGCCGAAGGCCAAGCGCGTCGAGGTCCGCTTCCCCGATCCGGGCGCGAACCCCTACCTCGCTTTCGCCGCCATGCTCATGGCCGGCCTCGACGGCATCAAGAACAAGATCCACCCGGGACAGCCGATGGACAAGGATCTTTACGACCTGCCGCCGAAGGAACTGAAGAAGATTCCGACCGTCTGCGGTTCGCTGCGCGAAGCGCTGCAAAGCTTGGACAAGGACCGCGGCTTCCTGAAGGCCGGCGGCGTCTTCGACGACGACCAGATCGACTCTTACATCGAGCTCAAGATGGCCGAAGTGATGCGCTTCGAAATGACCCCGCATCCGGTCGAATACGACATGTACTATTCGGTCTGAACGATAAGCCTCAGCGACAAGGAAAATCCCGGCGTCAGTTCAGACGCCGGGGTTTTTGTTTGACCAATAGCAGACCGTAGACTTGGTAGCAGCAGGCTACGGCGCAGGCTTATGAAGCCTGCGGCGCTATAGATGCTTAGGCGGCCGCCGAAACCTGGGCGCTGGTCGAAACCTCCGCGATGGTCTTCAGGATCTGCGAAGCGATCTGGTAGGGGTCGCCTTGCGAATTCGGGCGGCGGTCTTCCAGGTAGCCCTTGTAGTCATTGTTGACGAAGGAATGCGGCACGCGGATCGAGGCGCCGCGGTCGGCGATGCCGTAGCTGAAGCGGTTCCACGGCGCGGTCTCATGCTTGCCGGTCAGGCGCTTGTCGTTGTCCGGGCCGTAGACGGCGATGTGGTCCATCAGGTTCTTGTCGAATTGAGCCATCAGCGCTTCGAAATAGGCCTTGCCGCCGACTTCGCGCATATAGGCGGTCGAGAAGTTAGCGTGCATGCCCGAGCCGTTCCAGTCGGTGTCGCCGAGCGGCTTGCAGTGATACTCGATGTCGATCTCGTATTTTTCGGTCAGGCGCTGCAAGAGATAGCGGGCCATCCACATCTGGTCGGCGGCCTTCTTGGAGCCTTTGCCGAAAATCTGGAATTCCCACTGGCCCTTGGCCACTTCGGCGTTGATGCCTTCATGGTTGATGCCTGCTGCGAGGCAGAGGTCGAGATGCTCCTCGACGATCTGGCGCGCGATCGGGCCGACATTCGAATAGCCGACGCCGGTGTAGTACGGACCCTGCGGCGCCGGACAGCCGCTCTCGGGGAAGCCGAGCGGACGGCCGTCCTTGTAGAAGAAATACTCCTGCTCGAAGCCGAACCAGGCGCCCTCGTCGTCGAGGATGGTGGCGCGCTTGTTGGACACATGCGGCGTCACGCCATCTGGCATCATCACTTCGCACATCACCAGCACGCCATTGGTGCGGGCCGGATCGGGGAACACGGCAACCGGCTTCAGCACGCAATCGGAGCTATGGCCTTCGGCCTGCTGCGTCGAGGAACCGTCAAAGCCCCACAGCGGCAGCTGCTCGAGCGTCGGGAACTCGGCGAACTCCTTGACCTGGGTCTTGCCGCGAAGATTGGGGACCGGCGTGTAACCATCGAGCCAGATATACTCGAGCTTGTATTTCGTCATTCTAGAGCCTCTCGTTGCTTGATCACCGAACCTGGATGACGCCGGCGCGCCGAGCCATCCAGCAGCCCAGCTGCCAAGCCAATAAAATGCAAATCGTGTGCCACTTCAGTTGGTCAGGGTGCGGCAAAATGCCCTTTCATGCCGGTGACGAAGGCAAGCCGCCTAAGCAATGCGCCCGGATCGATCAAAGGCAGAATTTGCTTAAATAACAGGCAAATGCCGATCTTTCTTTAGGCATCTTGCCTAAATGGATTGCAGGACTTACCTTGATGGAAAGATGAATCGAAGAGCCTCTCCAGAAGAAAGGAGACCGACCATGGAAATCACCTCAGCCCGTCCGTCGGCCAAAATCCTGATGTTCCCGGTGGCAGCGCGTGCGGGTGCCTCAAATTTAGGCGTAAAGGCCAAGTTTGCGGCAGAGCTTGCTTCGCTGCGCGCTCAGCCGCTTGACCATGGCGAGGCTTGGTATCATGAGGCCGCCATTGCGGACGCCGAACAGCCTCGCAAGAGCTAGGCGTCTTCCGCGCTGATAGATCGAACAGGCCCACAAATGAAAAACCCGGCGCGATCGCTCGCGCCGGGTTTTTTGTATGACACAGACCTGTCGGCTACTGTTTGGTATGCAGGTCGGTGCCGAGCGTATCCCTGACGAAGATCATGCCGATGATCAGCGACATTGCCGCGATCACCACCGGATACCAGAGCCCGTAGTAGATATCGCCCTTGTAGGCACTGAGCGCGAACACGATCGCCGGGAGGAAGCCGCCGAACCAGCCATTGCCGATGTGGTAGGGCAGCGACATGCCGGTGTAGCGGATGCGGGTCGGGAACATCTCAACCAGGATCGCCGCGATCGGCCCGTAGACCATGGTCACGTAGAGGACCAGGATGAACAGGATGCCGATGACCTTGGCCCAGTTGACCTGTGCCGGGTCGGCAAACATCGCAAACGCACCCGCTGCCGGAATGCTGTAGACAGTCACCTCGGTGGCGCCGGCTGCCTCATCCTTGGTCAGCACCTTGTCCTTGATCGCCTGCTCGGTCGGGACTGCGGTCTTTTCGCCTGCGCGGATGGCTGCCGCGTCGAGCTTCAGTTCGGGGTTGGCCGCGACAAAGGCGTCGAGCTTCTGGTCGGCAACCTTGGCGGCAGCGCGCTTCAGCGGATAACCACCATCCTGCAAGGCAATATTGATTGCCTTGCCGAAGGCTGCCTCTTTGGCCTTCAATTGATCGCCAGCCGCGACCGCGTCATAGGATTCAGCTGTCTCGTTGCCGATCTTGACTGTAGCAGGCGTTCCAGCCGCTGCCGTCGTCACGACGTCATAAGGCACCGAGTTCTTGCTGAGAAAGGCGGTCGCGATATCGCATGACGTCGTGTATTTGAAAGTGCCCGTGGGGTTGAACTGGAATTTGCAGTCGCCAGGCGCGGCGGTCACAGTCGCACGCGTTGTCTGTTGTGCCGTTGCCAGAGCTGGATTAGCCGCCCAGGTCAGCGCCTTAAACAGCGGGAAAGTGGTGACGATCGCCAGCGCAAGACCGGCCATGATAATCGGCTTGCGGCCGATCTTGTCGGAAAGCCAACCGAACACGACGAAGAAGATCGCGCCTACCGCCAGCGCGATGGCGACCATGATGTTGACCGACTGCGCGTCCACCTTGAGCACATTGGTAAGGAAGAACAGTGCGTAGAACTGGCCGTTGTACCAGACCACGGCCTGGCCGGCGGTGAGGCCGAAAAGCGCCAGCAGCGCAATTTTTGCATTCTTCCATTGGCCGAAGGCTTCCGACAAAGGCGCCTTGGAGCCCTTGCCCTCTTCCTTCATACGGACGAAGGCCGGCGATTCCGAAAGCGTCAGGCGAATCCAGACCGATATTGCGAGCAGGATGGCCGAGAGTAGGAATGGAATGCGCCAGCCCCAGGCCGCGAAATCCTCCTTGCTCAACGAATTCTGCACGGCCAGGATGATGATCAGCGACAGGAACAGGCCAAGCGTCGCTGTCGTCTGAATCCACGACGTATAGAAGCCACGGCGATCGTCGGGTGCATGTTCGGCGACATAGGTCGCGGCACCGCCATACTCACCGCCGAGCGCCAGGCCCTGCAGCATGCGCAGCCCAACCAGGATGATGGGCGCCGCGATGCCCCAGCTCGCCGAACCGGGAAGCAGGCCGACCAGGAAGGTCGACAGGCCCATGATCGTGATGGTGACGAGGAATGTGTATTTGCGGCCGACGAGATCGCCGATACGGCCGAACACCAGCGCGCCGAACGGCCGCACGAGGAAGCCGGCAGCGAAAACCAGCAGCGTGAAGATGTTGCGCGTCCCCTCCGGATAAGAGGCGAAGAATGTGGTGCCGATTGCGGCCGCCAATGCGCCGTAGAGATAGAAATCATACCATTCGAAAACCGTGCCGAGCGAGGAAGCGAAGATGACTTTCTTCTCCTCCCGCGTCATGCCGCGGCTGCTTCCGCCGGCGGTCGATGCCAATGCCATTGAACTGTCCTCCCGTGAATCGTCTGCCTTCGACGCTGGGCGTCATCGTCGGCGTTCCCTCCGAACGCGACTCGAACCCGACATCGGCGTAAAAAATGACAGAAAGCGACCGCCGGAGGCAGACAGACCTTGGATTTATGACTTTGGTATTAGGTGCAGTGCGGCAAAAGGCCGAGGATCAGGTCTTCAGCGCATCGAGCAGGCCGACGGCCGCCATCATGTCGCGTTTGCGAGCCGAGCGGCGTGCGACAGCCTCGGCATCCTGGCCCCAATGCTCGATCTGCCAGTCCTCGTCGACATGGCCGGCGGCCCAAGCCGCATCGCCATCGAGCGCACCGTAATCGACCGCCAGCGCCAGCAGCGCCGACCCGGTCAGCGAAGTCATGACATGGATTGCAGCCAGCCGCAGCGGCTCGGCACGCTGGGCAAGATGGGCGCCGAGGACGGCGAGGCTTTCGCGCGGCTGCTCGACATGGATGATGCCCTCGGCGAGGTTGAACCGAGCCCCTAATGTCGCCCTCGCCCAGTCGATCACCGGATCCCAATGCTGGTTCTGCCGCTCGACCAGCCCCTGCGGCGCGTCGGCGCGGTAGCAGGTCAGATCGGACGAGGCGAAGCGCAAGACGTCCTCCAGCACCGCCTGCGGGTCGCTGGCGACGCCGTCGATGGCGGTGTTGACCAGACGCAGCACCGGCATCGTGACCGGGTCGATGGTCTCGCCCTGTGCAGCGAACTCATTGGCGACCAGGGCGGCGGCGTTTTCGGTCGGCAGCGCCAGCAGCGCCTTGCCCGGCGTGCGCACCGGCTTGCCGTCGAGATGGACGGCAAAACCGTCTTCCACAGCTACGACCGACACGTCCTTGTAGAAGCGCTTCGGCAGGTGCGTCTTCATCTGGATCTGCGCGCGGCGCACCGGATCCGGATCGGACAGATGCTTTCCCGCTTCGAGGTCGTTGAGGATGTCACGCATGGTCGAACTTTCTATCCAGGTACCTGCTTGCGCGCCGGCCGGTTGACGATGATCAGGCCGACAGCGATCAGCCCAAGCGCCACAAAGATCCTGGTCGTCGGCGCCTCGCCCAGAATGATAGCGCCGCAGAGGACGCCGAACACCGGCGACAGGAAAGCGAAGCTCGACAGGGCCGATGCCGGATAGCGCCTGAGCAGCCAGAACCACAGCACATAGGTGAAGGCAACTATATAGAGCGACTGGAACAGCAGCGCCAATGCCGGCAAGGCACTGACCGCGCGGATCGGCGGGCCGGCGAAAGGCATCACCAGGACACCGACAATGGCCGCACCGGCCAACTGATAAAGCAGCAATTTCTCGGCACTGGTCTCGACCAGTTTCGAACGCTTGATGACGATACTGGTCGCCGCCCACAGGATACCGGAGCCGAGGCTGAGCAGATCGCCCATCAAGGTCATCTCGGTGCCGCCGGCAATCCCGTCGGAAAACACCGCCACCAGGCCGCAGAAGGCGAGAACGAGCCCGCCAAGCTTGCGCGCGTTGATACGCTCACCGAGCAGGAAATGGCCGCCGATCAGGACCCAGAACGGCATGGTGTTGACCAGCAGTGTGTTGCGAGCAACGGTCGTGTATTCCAGCCCGATATAGAGGCACAGGAACTCGACGCCGAACAGCACGCCGACAATGATGCCGGCGACAAGCGACCCGTCGGCCTTAAACAACCTGATGCCGCGCAGCCAGCACCAGCCGAGCACACAGAGCCCGCCAATGATCGAACGTGCGATCGAGACGAAAACCGGATCGTAGCCTGCATAGGAGATCTTGGCGGCGACGTAGTTCAGCCCCCAGGAAAAGGTCAGCCCGACCATGATGGAAGCAGCCGCCAGATCGACCGCATCGCGGCGATCCAATGCCGAGGCAACGGCCAATGTCAGTCCTCCGCGCTGGCGTCGTCGAAGCCGATCAGGTTCCAGCTCTGGCGCATATGCGGCGGCATCGGCGCGGTGACGTCGATGACGCCCTTGTCCGGGTGCGGAATGACGATGCGGCGCGCATGCAGATGCAGGCGGTTTTGAATGCCGCCCGGAAAGTCCCAGTTGGTGTCGGCCTCGAAATATTTGGGGTCGCCAAGGATCGGGCAGCCGATATAGGCGGCATGAACGCGCAGCTGGTGGGTGCGGCCAGTGTACGGCTCCATTTCCAGCCAGGTCATCGTCTGAGCCGCCTGCTCGATGATGCGGTAGTAGGACACGGCGTGGTCGGCGCCCTTTTCGCCATGGGCTGCCACGCGCACGCGGTCGCCGTCCTCGGTGGGCTCCTTGATCAACCAGGTCGAGATCTTGTCCTCACGCTTGGGCGGGACACCCTTGACCAGCGCCCAATAGGTCTTCTTGGTCTCACGCGCCCGGAATGACTCGGAAAGCTTCATCGCCGCAAGCCTGGTGCGGGCAACCACCAGCACGCCCGACGTGTCGCGGTCGAGCCGGTGCACCAGGCGCGGCTTCTCGCCCTTCTGGCTGCGCCAGGCCTCCAGCATGTCGTCGACATTGCGGGTGACGCCCGAGCCGCCTTGCACCGCCAGGCCCGCCGGCTTGTTGAAGACGAAGACTTTTGGATCTTCGTGGATCAGCATCTTGGCCAGCACATCGGCGTCGCCCTGGTTGCGGATCGAGTAACCCGTAAGCGCACTCTCGCCCTTCTTGTCGACCTCGAGCGGCGGCACACGCACCACCTGGCCGGGCTCGACACGGCTGTCGGCCTTGACCCGGCTGCCATCGACGCGGATCTGGCCCGAGCGCAGCAACTTCTGCAGATGGCCAAAGCCGAGGCCGGGGAAATGGGTCTTGAACCAGCGATCGAGCCGCATGCCCGCCTCGCCGGCCTCCACCGTGATCTGTTCTACGCCTGCCATGATTTTCGCTTTATCCGTTTCTAACGTGTGACCCCGAAAATCTACTCCGGCTTTCGGAAAGGATCATGCGCAAGATCAAAGTTTCTGCAGCGCGTCCAGGAGGATGCGCCGTGCTCCAGGCGGGGCAATAACACTATGAAACGGTTCTTGCGAGCCAAAGTCCCAGAAACAGGGCGATAATGGCGCCAACGACGCTGGCCAGCGCATATCCCAACGCCGGCAGCGTCGCTCCGCGCTCCCATAGGGTCGCGAAATCGAGCGAAAAGGCGGAGAAGGTGGTGAAGCCGCCAAGGATGCCGGTGGCGACGAACAGCCGGAGCTCATTGGAACCGCCGCGCCGCATCAGCGCGGCGATGAACAACCCCATGGCAAATGAGCCGACGATGTTGATCGCCATCGTCCCCCAGGGATAGTTGGGGCCGACGAGGCGCAAGGTGCCGATGTTGGTCAGGTGGCGGATGCCGGCGCCGATGCCGCCGCCGACCACAACAAGAAGCAGATTGAACATGCCCGTTTACTGCCCGGCCAAGGCAGTGCGGTCAATCCCTTCAGGCCAACGCCTCAGGTCGTCTCGACCTTCTTTGCCTTGCTCGAGCCGATCATGTTCCAGTTCTTGTAGAACATGGAATTGATGCGCTCGACGGTGACCGAAACGATGGCCAGAAGTCCGGCGATGAAACCGGGGAACGGCGACGGGCGGATGATGTCCATGAACACGCAGTAGCGGCGCCCATCATACTCGTTGACCGAGCGGTGCAGCAGCGTGTCGTCGAAAATATAGAGCGGGTTGTCGTGCCAGTAATTCCTGGCGCCGTTGCATTCGACGAAAACCTCTGCCTTCACCGGCAAGAGATTGTAGAGGATGCGCAGGCTGAGCCGCAGCGGTCCAAAATGCCAGGAAGTCGATTCCTTGCCTCTGAAGACAGACACGGCAATGGTCTTGATGTATTTGAAATCCTTGTTGAATTCCGCGACATTGTCGATCCGGTGCTTGCCGTACCACTGATAGACATACATGCCGCGACGACCGGTGCCGAAATTGGCGTCGATATCGGCGATGATCTCGTCCTTGCGCGCCTTGAAGACGTCAAGAACCTCGTTGACCTCGCGCTGATAATCGGCGGGAAACTGCTCCAGCTTCCACACGCCCGGGTTCCTGTAGCAAACGAGGTCCACCAGCAGATTGAAGGGCGACAGCAGCCAGGTGAAGATGCCATTGCCGAGGAAATAGCCGCGCAACAGCGACAGATCCTTGTTGGCGTTGCGCAGCACATCGATCAGGCCGCAGACGATCCAGATCGTGGTCAGGATCGGAATGAAATAGAAGCCGAGCGCGAGCAGCGGGACAGCAATCACAGCCTGGCGAAGCGTTTTGCGAAGGGATTTTGTCATTTTCTGTTCGCGCGGCGCGCTGTCCCCGTTCCGAATTATCGCCCGTCCTGGCAGCCTCCCGGCCGAGTCATGCGACGTGATAGGGCTTTTTGTCATGCGGTACAATCACACTGCTGTGACTGGCGAGGACAGAATTTCAGTTCATCGCAGGCAGCCGAGTTCGTCCCGTTTGTCCCGCGCACCTATTTTTCCCGCTCGCTGCGCAGCTTTGCCCAATAGTCCAGCCGTTTCTTGATATCGCGCTCGAAGCCGCGTTCGGGCGGATCGTAAAAGGTCTGCCGGCCCATCTTTTCGGGGAAATAGTCCTGGCCGGAAAAGGCATCGGGCTGGTCGTGATCGTAGCGGTAGCCGGCGCCGTAATCCTCCTCTTTCATCAGCTTGGTCGGCGCGTTGAGGATGTGCTTGGGCGGCAGCAGCGAACCGAACTCCTTCGCCGCCCGCGTGGCTGCCTTGAAGGCGGTATAGACGGCGTTGGATTTGGGCGCGGTGGCGAGATAGACGGTGGCCTCGGCGAAGGCCAGTTCGCCTTCGGGCGAGCCGAGATAGTCGTAGGCGTCCTTGGCGGCGTTGGCGATAACCAGCGCCTGCGGGTCGGCCAGCCCGATATCCTCCATCGCCATGCGCACCAGCCGGCGGCCGAGATAGAGCGGATCCTCGCCGGCGTCGAACATGCGGGCGAGATAGTAGAGCGCCGCGTCGGGATCGGACCCGCGCACCGATTTGTGCAGCGCCGAGATCAGATTGTAGTGGCCGTCCTGGCCCTTGTCGTAAATCGGCGCGCGGCGCTGCACGATGCGCTGCAACCCTTCGGGATCAAAAACCTCGCCGGGTTTGGCGGCGCGCCAGACTTCCTCAGCCAGCGTCAGCGAGGCCCGGCCGTCGCCATCGCTCATGCGGATGAGCATCGCCCGCGCCTCGTCGTCGAGCGGCAGCGCCCTGCCCTCCGTCTCCTCCGCCCGCGTCATCAGTTTGGCGATGCTGTCCTCGCCCAGCGAGTGAAACACCAGCACCCGCGCGCGCGACAGAAGCGCGGCGTTCAGCTCGAAGGACGGATTTTCGGTCGTGGCGCCGACCAGCACCACCGTGCCGTCCTCCATGACCGGGAGAAACGAATCCTGCTGGGCGCGGTTGAAGCGATGGATCTCGTCGACGAACAGCAGCGTCTGGCGGCCATTGGTGCGACGCAGCTTTGCCGCCTCGAACACTTTCTTCAGGTCGGCGACGCCGGAAAACACCGCCGATATCTGCTCGAAAGCAAGGCTTGTCTCACCGGCCAGCAGTCGCGCCACGGTTGTTTTGCCGGTACCGGGCGGTCCCCAGAAAATCATCGAGCCGAGCGAACCAGAATTGAGGAGCCGCGTCAACGCTCCGTCCGGCCCGGTCAGATGCTCCTGCCCGACGACCTCGCCGAGGTTTTTCGGACGCAGCCGGTCGGCAAGCGGCCGGCCGGGGGGCGCTCTTTCCGGTTCATCGACGCTGAACAGATCGGCCATCTAGGTCTTCTGGTTGGAGCACGATCCTCAGAAATGGGAAGATCGCCTCAGTAACGCAACACCTGGCGCAGTATCTGCCCACCGCGCTCGACGGTAAAGCGCCACCAGCGTGTATCCTGCTGGGCAAGCTGCGCCAGTACGGCTGCCGTATCGACGGTCGTGCCGTTCACCTCGCGCACGATGTCGCCTGGCTGGAAGCCGAAATCGGCGGCCGGCGAATCACGGTTGATGTCGACCACGGTGACGCCCTTGAGGTCGGTGCGCAGGCCGAGGCGCTGGGCGAGCCTGGGCGACAGTTCCGCGACCTTGGCGCCGGAAAACGGGCTGCGGCCATGCAGCGTCACTTCCGAAGCCTTGGCTCCTTCCGGCGCGCGCTCCAGTGCGATCTCCATCGTCGCCTGCTGGCCCTTGCTCAGGATGGCGAAGGTCGCCTTGGTGCCGATCGACAGGGTCGCCATGCGGTAATCCAGCGCCTCGATGCCTTCGACCGTCGTGCCATTGAGCTGCAGCACGACATCGCCGGGCTTCAGCCCTGCCTTGGCCGCCGGTCCGGCTTCCTCAACCGACGACACCAGCGCGCCGGTCGGCTTCTCCATCGATTCGGCGATCTGCGGTGTGACCGCTTCGAATTCGGCGCCTATATAGGGCCGCTCGAAGAAATCGAGCCCGGCCTTGGCCGCGTCGGCGAAGGCGCGCACCATGTTGGCGGGGATGGCAAAGCCGATGCCGATCGAGCCGCCGCTGCGGCTGTAGATGGCGGTGTTGATGCCGACCAGCTGGCCGCCCATGTTGATCAGCGCGCCGCCGGAATTGCCGGGATTGATGGCGGCGTCGGTCTGGATGAAGTAGCCCGAATCCGAAACGCCGATATGGCTGCGGGCAAGCGCCGAAACGATGCCGCTGGTGGTGGTCTGGCCGACGCCGAACGGATTGCCGATGGCCAGCACCAGGTCGCCGACCTCGAGCGCGTCGGAATCGCCGATGGCGATCACCGGAAACGGCTTGTCGGAGGTGATCTTGAGCACGGCGAGGTCGAGCGTCTCGTCCTTGAGCATGACCTTCGAGGTGAATTCGCGCCCGTCGGCGGTCGCGACCTTGACCTCGTCGGCATCCTTGATCACGTGGAAATTGGTGACGACGACGCCGCTCGGGTCGACCAGCACGCCCGAGCCGAGCGAGGATTGCGCGCGCGGCTGCGCGCGGCCGAAAAATTCCTCGAAGAACGGATCGCCGTCAAAGGGCGACGTGACCTTGGCCGTCTGCGACGCATAGACATTGACCACCGCCGGCGCCGTCTGCTTGACCAGGGGCGCAAACGACAGCTGCACCTCTTCGCGGCCGAACGGCACGCGCTTGTCGGGACCGGAGGTGCCGTTCTCGCCCTCGACGCCATGCAGGAGGTCGGTCAGCACATCGGAGAGCCCCGGATCGGCTGGCTTGGCGGCGTCCTCGGCCAGAGCCTGCCTGACTGTCGGCGCGGCTGCGAACGCCATTATGGCGAAGAGCAGAACAAGAGACAGTCGGTTGGCGCGCATTCGCGAATCCTCCAAGGCAAGTTCGGGGGCATTGTCCCGACGATTGTGCAAAATGAAAGGCTAAGCCGCTGAAATCCGATTATTCTGGGCAGCAAAGCAGCTATAGGTCGACTTGCAACTGAAAACCTTCGTCGGCCCTCATGAAAAAACAACTCCTGTCATTCCGTGACTTTTTGAAGACCGGCACTTTTGGGCCTGTTTTCCCTTCTCTGAAAATGATCGACATCGCCAGTATGCTAGGTCCGCCTCACGGCTGGATCACGGAACATGCAGAGACGATTCCGGTCTATTGGACTTTCGGAAAGCTCGAAATTTCCTTTGATGAAGAAGCACCTCATTGGATGAACTGGTTTCAGATCGAAGAAGCGGGCTATCTCGAAGGTGATTTTGAGGTTCTCACCGATCGCCTTGTGCTCTCATTGGATGGGTTCAGTGGAGAGACGAAGCCTTCGGAATTCCTGGCTGCCGGCCTTTGGGCTCCAGAAGAGGCAGCGGTTTTCTACGCCGCCTTGAGCGACGATATCTTGCTGAACATCTGCGCGGGTCCCATTCAGATTCATTTCCGAGTCGATACAGACTTCATCAAAGATGGGGACGCCCAAAAATACCTGGCCAATTCCACCGTGTCGCAAGTGGTCAGCGATATCGATTCCCGCGCCACCCTCGACAGTATCTATTCCTATCCCCAACCGGCGTTCGAAGAGATCCCCGGCGCCTTCAATTGGAATCTGCTTAGCGGTCGCGACTACCTGACGCTTGCTCGCTAAACGTAAGGCTCGCTAAACGTAGGACGCTGGTAACAAAAAGGGGCCCGAAGGCCCCTTTGAATTCATCCAGAAACCCCCAGCCTTATGCGGCCGCGGTTTCCTCATTGGTGCCTTCAGCTTCGAGGCGAGCGCGGTCGCCGGCGCCCTTGGCCGAGGTGTCGCGATCGACGAACTCGATGACTGCCATGGCGGCATTGTCGCCGTGGCGGAAGCCGGCCTTCATGATGCGCAGATAGCCGCCATTGCGGGTGGCGTAGCGCGGCGCGATGGTGTCGAACAGACGCTTGACGACGCCTTCATTGCCGATCTGGGCAATGACCTGGCGGCGCGCATGCAGGTCGCCGCGCTTGCCGAGCGTCACCAGCTTCTCGACGATCGGACGCAAATCCTTCGCCTTCGGCAGGGTGGTGACGATCTGTTCGTGCTCGAGCAGCGACACGGCGAGGTTGGCGAACATCGACTTGCGATGGCTAATGCTTCGGGCGAAGCGGCGGCCTTTAAAACCGTGGCGCATGGCTCTTTTCCTTCTTCAGTTGTTCAAGAGGCCGTGGCCTCTGATGGTTTTCCGCATGACCGTCGGATCGAGCGGCCCACGCCGCCGATCCTTGGAAATTCATGCTCAATATTGGTCTTCGTAACGCTTGGCGAGGTCTTCGATGTTTTCCGGCGGCCAGTCCGGCACTTCCATGCCGAGGTGCAGGCCCATCGCCGCGAGCACTTCCTTGATCTCGTTCAGCGACTTGCGGCCGAAGTTCGGGGTGCGCAGCATCTCGGCTTCGGTCTTCTGGATGAGATCGCCGATGTAGACGATGTTGTCGTTCTTCAGGCAGTTGGCCGAACGCACCGAAAGCTCGAGCTCGTCCACCTTCTTGAGCAGCGCCGGGTTGAAGGCGAGCTCGGTGACGGCCTCGGTGGCGACTTCCTTCTGCGGCTCGTCGAAATTGACGAACAGGCCAAGCTGGTCCTGCAGGATGCGGGCCGCGAATGCCACCGCGTCCTCGCCCGAGATCGAACCGTCGGTCTCGATGGTCATGGTCAGCTTGTCATAGTCGAGAACCTGGCCCTCGCGGGTGTTCTCGACCTTGTAGGAGACCTTCTTGACCGGCGAATACAGGCTGTCGACCGGGATCAGGCCGATCGGCGCGTCTTCGGCGCGGTTGCGGTCGGCCGGCACGTAACCCTTGCCGGTGTCGACGGTGAATTCCATGCGGATTTCAGCGCCCTCGTCCAGCGTGCAGATGACGTGGTCGGGGTTGAGGATTTCGACGTCGCCAACCGTCTGGATGTCGCCAGCCAGAACCGCACCCGGGCCCTGCTTGCGAACGACCATGCGCTTGGGACCATCGCCTTCCATGCGGATGGCGATTTCCTTGATGTTGAGGACGATGTCGGTCACGTCCTCACGCACGCCGGCAATCGACGAGAATTCATGCAGAACGCCGTCGATCTGCACGGCGGTGACAGCCGCACCGCGCAGCGAAGACAAAAGCACGCGGCGCAGCGCGTTGCCGAGCGTCAGGCCGAAGCCGCGCTCGAGCGGCTCGGCGACCAGCGTGGTCAGCGTCTTCTTCTTCGACGAGAACTCGATCTTGTTCGGCTTGATCAGTTCCTGCCAATTTTTCTGGATCATGATGCTTTCCTTCCGTTGACCCGCCACCATCCAATCGTGGCGGGCGACCTGGAGTGCCGTGGAGGAGCGCCTTGAGGCGCTCACGCGGCGTTCGGTAATGTCTTAGACGCGGCGCTTCTTGCGCGGGCGGCAGCCATTGTGCGGGATCGGCGTCACATCACGGATCGAAGTGATGGTGAAGCCGGCCGCCTGCAGGGCGCGAAGCGCCGATTCACGACCGGAGCCGGGTCCGCAGACCTCGACTTCGAGCATGCGCATGCCGTGTTCCTGGGCCTTCTTGGCGACGTCTTCGGCAGCCATCTGGGCGGCGAACGGGGTCGACTTGCGCGAACCCTTGAAGCCCTGGGCACCGGCCGACGACCAGGCAATGGAATTGCCCTGCGCATCGGTGATGGTGATCATCGTGTTGTTGAAGGTCGAATTGACGTGGGCAACGCCCGACGAGATGTTCTTGCGTTCGCGACGGCGAACACGAGCGGCTTCCTTGGCCATGATAGTCCTTTCAGTTGATCTCTACACCGCCGTAATGCCAGCGGCTCCACCTTTGAAAGCGAGTAGTGAGCAGGGACCAGCGAATAGGGAACCCCTACTCGCTAATGGCTACTCGCTATTCGCTCACTTACTTCTTCTTGCCGGCAATCGACTTGGCCGGGCCCTTGCGGGTGCGTGCATTGGTGTGCGTGCGCTGGCCGCGAACCGGCAGCGAACGGCGGTGACGCAGACCGCGGTAGCAGCCGAGGTCCATCAGACGCTTGATGTTCATCGACACTTCGCGGCGCAGGTCGCCTTCGACCTGGTAGTCGCGGTCGATGGTCTCGCGGATCTGCAGCACTTCCGCGTCGGTCAGCTGGTTGACGCGGCGCTCGGCCGGGATGCCGACCTTGTCGACGATCTCCTGGGCGAACTTCTTGCCAATGCCGTGAATGTACTGAAGCGCAATGACGACGCGCTTGTTGGTCGGAATGTTGACGCCGGCTATACGAGCCATATTCTTCTCTTCTCCATGTGGGACCGGCCGGCCTTCAAAAAAAGGCATGCGCGGCGCTGTTCAAATTACCCCGCGTCCGGTGGAGGCCGGCCCTTGCGGGAGTTCCCTGGTTTCAATGCGGCTGCCTTGCCCTTGCGGACAAGCAAGCCTCATGCCTGATAGGAAGACGGGCCGCCATAACCCAGCGAACCGTTCCAGTCAAGCGCAATCTTTACTTTACCGTAACGGTCTCCCGCGTCACCGCCGCGAGCAGCGCTTCAATCTCCGCCGTCACGGTGTCGACAGGGGCCATGCCGTCGACACTCCTAAGCGAGCGTTTGGCATAATAATAGCCGATCAGAGGCGCGGTCTTCTTGTAATATTCCCGCAGGCGCTCTTCGAACACCACCGGATTGTCGTCCTTGCGCACCGGCTGTCCGGCGGCCTTGGCGTCGTCGGCGCGCTTGACGATGCGGGCGACCAGCGCTTTGTCGTCGACGACGAACTCGATCACGGCATCGAGGTCAATGCCGCGCTCGGCGAGCATCGATTCAACCGCATCAGCCTGCACCAGCGTGCGCGGATATCCGTCGAGGATGAAACCGTTGGTGCAATCGGGCTGATCGATGCGCTCGGCCACGATGGCGTTGACGATGGCGTCGGAAACCAGCTCGCCGGCATCCATCACCGCCTTGGCGCGCTTGCCGACTTCGGTGCCGGCCTGCACGGCCGCCCGCAGCATGTCACCCGTCGACAGCTGCGGTATGCCGTATTTTTCTACCAGTCTTTGTGCTTGCGTCCCCTTGCCCGCTCCTGGCGGCCCAAGCAATATCAATCTCATCTGGCCTTCTTCCCCCCACGCAGCTTCGACTTCTTGATCAGGCCCTCATACTGGTGCGCGATCAGGTGACCCTGGATCTGCGCGACCGTATCGAGGGTTACACTGACCACGATCAGAAGCGATGTGCCACCGAGGTAGAATGGTACGCCAGTCGCCGAAATCAGGAACTCGGGCAGCAGGCACACCAGCACCAGATAGATGGCGCCGACGACGGTGATGCGCGTCAGGACATAGTCGATGTAATCGGCGGTGCGCTCACCCGGACGGTAGCCCGGAATGAAGCCGGAATGCTTCTTGAGCTGGTCGGCGGTGTCCTTCGGATTGAACACGATGGCCGTGTAGAAGAAGGCGAAGAACACGATCATTGCCGCATAGAACAGCATGTAGAGCGGCTGGCCGTGGCCGAGCGAGGCGAGCACGGTGCTTGCCCATGCCGGCAGGTTTGTCGTCTGCGAGAAGCCAGCGACCGTTGCCGGCAGCAAAAGCAGCGACGACGCGAAGATCGGCGGAATGACGCCCGACGTGTTGAGCTTCAGCGGCAGATGCGAGGTATCGCCCTGGAACATGCGGTTGCCGACCTGGCGCTTCGGATACTGGATCAGCAGGCGGCGCTGCGCACGCTCGAAGAACACGATCAGCGCGATGACGATGATGGCCAGCACGATGATCGCGAGTATCAGCCCGGTCGATAGGGCGCCGGTGCGGCCGAGCTCCAGCGTGCCGGAGATGGCGCGCGGCAGGCCGGCGACGATGCCGGAAAAGATGATCAGCGAAATGCCGTTGCCGATGCCGCGGGCGGTGATCTGCTCGCCCAGCCACATCAGGAACATGGTGCCGCCAACCAGCGTGACGACGGTCGAGATGCGGAAGAACATGCCGGGATCGTTGACGATGCCGTTGCCGCCTTCCAGGCCCACTGAAATGCCGTAGGCCTGCACCAGCGCCAGGAGTACCGTGCCATAGCGCGTGTACTGGTTGATGACCTTGCGGCCCTGCTCGCCTTCCTTTTTCAGCGCTTCCAGCGACGGAATGACCGAGGTCATCAGCTGCATGATGATGGAGGCTGAGATGTAAGGCATGATACCGAGCGCGAAGATCGCCATGCGCTGCACGGCGCCGCCGGCGAACATGTTGAACATGCCGAGCACGCCCTTGGCCTGCGAAGAGAAGGCCTGCGCGAATGCATCCGGATTGATGCCGGGCAGCGGGATATAGGTGCCGAGGCGATAGACGAGCAGCGCGCCGACGGTGAACCAGATTCGCTTCTTCAGGTCCTCCGCCTTGGCGAAAGCCGCAAAATTCAGATTCGAGGCTAGTTGTTCAGCAGCCGAAGCCATGCCTGATTCTCCGCTAGAGCATGATGCCGAAAAGTGTGTAGCGGTTTTCGGACAACGTCATGCGCTACTTCTTTGATTTGTATGTCACGCTCGATGCCCGCAGCTCAGGCGGCGCGTGGCACCGAAGCTCACGAGATAAGCTCCGGGCTCTAAACATGCAAGCGGCCGCGTTGACGCGGCCGCCTAATTGATCGGATCAAAGCGCAATCGTGAACAAAAACGGATACCGTTCCTGCCGACCGCGCTTCAAATTGCTGTTACTCCGCTGCCGCTTCCGGCAGCTTGACCGAACCGCCGGCCTTTTCGATCTTCTCGATCGCGGCCTTGGAGGCGCCGGCGACGTCGAAGGCAAGCTTTGCCTTGAGCTCGCCGTCCGAGAGGATGCGCACGCCGTCCTTGACGCGGCGGATGACGCCGGCGGCAACGAGTGCCTCGGCCGTCACGGTCGCCTTGGCGTCGAGCTTCTTGGCATCGAGCGCCGTCTGGATACGAGCCAGCGACACGACGACAAAGCTCTTGGCGAAGATGTTATTGAAGCCACGCTTCGGCAGGCGCCGATAGAGCGGCATCTGGCCGCCCTCGAAGCCGTTGATGGCAACGCCGGAGCGCGCCTTCTGGCCCTTGACGCCGCGACCGCCGGTCTTGCCGGAGCCGGAGCCGATGCCACGGCCGAGACGCTTCTTGGAGTGCGTCGCGCCGTCCTTGTCACGCAGATCGTTGAGTTTCATCTGGGTTCTCCTGCGCTTTTGCTCAGCCCTCGTCCACGACGCGGACGAGATGCTGGACGGCAGCGATCATGCCGCGCACCGAGGGAGTGTCCTCCAGCGTGCGCTGCTTGTGCATCTTGTTGAGGCCGAGGCCGACCAGCGTTGCGCGCTGTTCCTTCGGGCGGCGGATCGGCGAACCGATCTGCTCAACGGTGATGGTCTTGGTTGCTTTCTTGGCCATGGTCAAAATCCCTGGTCAGATCGACTATTCTTCAGCCGCAACGGCGGTGCCGCGGCGGGCCTGAAGGGTCGAATATTTGATGCCGCGCGCAGCAGCCACATCCTTGGGATGCATCTGGCTCTTCAGCGCGTCGAATGTGGCGCGAACCATGTTGTAGGGGTTCGACGAACCCATCGACTTGGCGACCACGTCATGCATGCCGAGCGTCTCGAAGACAGCGCGCATCGGGCCGCCGGCGATGATGCCGGTACCCTGCTTGGCAGCGCGCAGCAGCACGCGTCCGGCGCCCCAGCGTCCTTCGACGTCGTGGTGCAGCGTGCGGCCCGAGCGCAGCGGCACGAAAATCATGTCGCGCTTGGCCGACTCGGTTGCCTTGCGGATCGCTTCCGGCACTTCGCGCGCCTTGCCGTGACCGAAGCCGACGCGGCCCTTCTGGTCGCCGACGACGACGAGTGCTGCAAAACCGAAGCGACGGCCGCCCTTGACGACCTTGGCGACACGGTTGATGTGGACGAGCTTGTCCACCATGCCGTCATCGCGTTCTTCACGATCGCGGCCGCGGCCGCCATCCCTACGTTCCTGTGCCATATCCTGTTCCTTGTTTTTTTCCGGAAGCACGGTTGCTGATAAGATCCGGTGCGCCTCTTTGGGTCACCGGGGGCGAATTATTTTTCCTTGCATGATCTTGTCCGAAAGTCTGCAACTTTTTGCTGCGCTGACCTTCGGTTCGGGAACAGGCAATTAGAAGCTCAGACCGCCTTCACGGGCAGCCTCGGCCAGCGCCTTGACGCGGCCGTGATAGATGTAGGCGCCGCGGTCGAAGACGACTTCCTTGACGCCGGCCTTCGAAGCACGCTCGGCGATCAGCTTGCCAACAGCGGCTGCTGCCTCGGTGTCGGCGCCGGTCTTGAGCGAACCCTTGATGTCCTTCTCGAGCGTCGATGCAGCCGCGATGGTGTGGCCCTTGGCGTCGTCGATGACCTGCACGTAAATGTTCTTCGACGTGCGGTGGACCGAGAGACGCGGACGTTCGCCGGCGACCTTCTTGATCTGGCGGCGGACGCGCTGCGCGCGGCGCTGGATGGATTCCTTGGTAGCCATGATAATCTTCCTTGCCTTCAAAAAACGGGGGCCGCCATGTGCGGTAGGCGAAAGCGCCTCCCGCGACCGCTCCCCGCGGCGTTGCACTTCTTTGGCTTGGCCTTTTCCGAAAAGTCTGCAACTTTTCGGGACCAGGCCTACTACTTCTTCTTGCCTTCCTTGCGGACGATCTTCTCGCCGGCATAGCGGACACCCTTGCCCTTGTAGGGCTCGGGACCGCGATACTCGCGGATCTCGGCTGCAACCTGGCCGACCTGCTGCTTGTCGATGCCGGTCACGGTGATTTCCGTCGGCTTCGGCACAGTGATCGTGATGCCGGCCGGCGTCTCGTAAACGACGTCGTGGCTGAAGCCAAGCGCCAGCTGCAGGTTCTTGCCCTGAAGTGCCGCGCGATAGCCGACGCCGGTGATCTCGAGCTTCTTCTCGAAACCGTCCTTGACGCCCTGCAGGATGTTGACGATCTGCGTGCGCGACATGCCCCACTTGGAGCGGGCGGTCTTGGTCTGGTCGCGCGGCTGGACAGCGATTTCGCTGCCTTCCATCTTGACCAGCACTTCGTCGTTCACCACGAACTTCAGCTCGCCCTTGGGGCCCTTCGCCGTCACGGTCTGGCCGTTGACGGTCGCGGTCACGCCCTGCGGCAGCGAAACGGGTTTCTTTCCAATACGAGACATTTGGTTGTCCTCGTCACTTCTCTTGTTTCAGGTCTGCCGAATTAGAAAATCTGGCAGAGGATTTCGCCGCCGACATTCTGTTCGCGTGCTTCGTGATCGGCCATCACGCCCTTCGGCGTCGAAAGGATGGCGATGCCGAGGCCGTTGGCGACGTGCGGGATCGACTTGGCCGAAACGTAAACGCGGCGGCCAGGCTTCGAGACGCGGGCGATTTCGCGCACGACCGGAGCACCGTCGAAATACTTCAGCTCGATTTCGATTTCGGACTTGCCGTTGTCGAAGTCGGTCTGGCTGTAGTCGCGGATATAGCCTTCAGCCTTCAGCACGTCGAGGACGCGGGTACGCAGGCGCGACGCCGGCGTCGAAACGCTCGACTTCTTACGGCCATACGCGTTGCGGATGCGGGTCAGCATATCGCCGAGAGGATCGCTCAATGACATGTTATGTCCTCCTTACCAGCTCGACTTGACCAGGCCCGGGATCTGGCCGTTATTGCCGAGATCACGAAGCGCGATGCGCGATACTTTGAGCTTGCGATAATAGGCGCGCGGACGGCCGGTAACTTCGCAGCGGTTGCGGATGCGGATCTTGGCCGAGTTGCGCGGCAGGGCAGCAAGCTTCAGCTGAGCGCGGAAACGCTCTTCCATCGGCTTGGACTGGTCCATGATGATCGCCTTGAGCGCTGCGCGCTTGGGACCGTACTGGTCGGCAAGCTTGCGGCGCCTGTTGTTCTTCTCGACTGAGCTGGTCTTTGCCATTTCAGATTTTTCCTTTTCTCGCTGCCGTTACTGGCGGAAGGGGAAGTTGAAGGCCTTGAGCAATGCCCTGGCTTCGTCGTCCGTCTTCGCAGTCGTACAAACGATGACGTCCATGCCCCAGATCTGATCAACCTTGTCGTAGTTGATCTCCGGGAACACGATGTGTTCCTTGATGCCCATGGCGTAGTTGCCACGGCCATCGAAGCTCTTCGGATTCAGTCCGCGAAAGTCGCGGACGCGCGGCAGTGCGATGTTCACGAGACGGTCGAGGAACTCGTACATGCGTTCCTTGCGCAGCGTGACCTTGGCGCCGATCGGCATCTTCTCGCGGACCTTGAAGCCGGCGATCGAATTACGGGCGCGGGTGACGACGGCCTTCTGGCCGGCGATCATCGCCAGGTCTTCGGCCGCGATCGAAGGCTTCTTCGAATCCGCGGTCGCTTCGCCGACGCCCATGTTCAGCACGATCTTGTCGATGCGCGGAACCTGCATCTCGTTCTCGTAGCCGAACTGCTCCTGCAGCGCCTTGCGGATGGTCTCGTTGTAGACCTGCTTGAGGCGCGGCGTGTTCTGGGCCTTGGACTGTTTGCTTTCAGCCTTGGGCTTCGTGGTTTGAGCCTTAGCCATTGATGACTTCTCCCGAGCGCTTGGCGACGCGCACCTTCTTGCCGTCCTTCTGGAAGATGAAGCCGACGCGGGTCGGCCTGCCATCCTTGGGGTCGGCGAGCGCGATGTTCGACAGCTGGATCGGCGCTTCCTTGGTGATGATCCCGCCCTCTTGGGACTGGGACTGCTTCTGGTGACGACGGATCATGTTGACGCCGCGCACCAGCGCGGTGTCTTCCTTCGGCTGAACCGAGAGGACTTCGCCCGAACGGCCCTTGTCCTTGCCGGCCAGCACGACGACCTTGTCGCCTTTTCTAATCTTTTGCATTGGTCCGGCTCCTTACAGCACTTCAGGCGCGAGCGAGATGATCTTCATGTGGTTCTTGGCGCGGAGTTCGCGCGGAACCGGTCCGAAGATACGCGTGCCGATCGGCTCTTTCTTGTTGTCGACGAGAACGGCCGCGTTCTTGTCGAAACGGATCACGCTGCCGTCCGGGCGGCGGATGTCCTTGGCCGTGCGAACCACGACCGCCTTCATCACATCGCCCTTCTTAACGCGGCCGCGCGGAATGGCTTCCTTGATCGACACCACGATGATGTCGCCTACGGAAGCGTATTTCCGCTTCGAGCCGCCCAGCACCTTGATGCACATGACACGACGGGCGCCGGAATTATCCGCGACGTCGAGGTTTGTTTGCATCTGAATCATGACTGGCCGCCTTCTTCTCTTCTAACGGGACGGGCTCAAAGCCCCTCCCCGGTCTGTCCAAAATTCGGTTTGTTACGCCTGGTCCGAAGACACGACGATCCAGCGCTTGTCCTTGGAAATCGGCTTCGATTCCTGGATGAACACCTGATCGCCGACCTTGTGGGCGTTGTTCTCGTCGTGCGCCTTGTACTTCTTGGTCATGCGCACGGTCTTCTTCATCACGGGATGCGTGAAGCGCCGTTCGACCTTGACGACTACCGTCTTCTCGTTCTTGTCGCTGACGACAGTGCCCTGCAGAATGCGCTTTGGCATGATTTTCGTCCTTAAGCCTTCTTGGCCGCGGACTTTTCCGCAGCGATGGTCTTGATACGCGCAATGTCCTTGCGAACCTGCCGCACGCGCGCGGTCTTCTCGAGCTGGCCGGTGGCCTTCTGGAAGCGCAGGTTGAACTGCTCCTTCTTCAGGCTGGCCAGATCGTCGGTCAGCTGGTCCTGGGTCTTGGTCCGGATGTCTTCGGCTTTCATGATCAGCCCGTCCTTATTCTGCGATGCGCTGTACGAAGCGCGTCCTGACCGAGAGCTTGGCCGCGCCGAGACGCAGCGCCTCACGGGCGGTTTCTTCGTTGACGCCGTCGATCTCGAACATGATGCGGCCCGGCTTTACGCGCGCCGCCCAGTAATCGACAGCGCCCTTGCCCTTGCCCATGCGCACTTCAGTCGGCTTCGACGTCACCGGCACATCAGGGAAAATACGGATCCACACGCGGCCGGCACGCTTCATCTCACGAGTGATCGCGCGGCGGGCCGCCTCGATCTCACGCGCGGTGACGCGGTTCGGCTCAAGCGCCTTCAGCCCGAAACCACCGAAATCCAGGTTGGTGCCGCCCTTTGCGGTACCATGGATACGGCCCTTGAACTGCTTGCGGAACTTTGTGCGCTTTGGCTGCAGCATCGTTCTAACTCCAAATTCCTAAATAATCAGGCGTTTTCGCGACGACGACCGCGTTCGCGATCACCACCACCGCCATGCGCAGCATCACCCTCGGTCGCGCGACGCTCCGAAGCCATCGGATCGTGCTCGAGGATTTCGCCCTTGAACACCCAGACCTTGACGCCGCAGATGCCGTAAGCCGTATGCGCTTCGGCCGTGCCATAGTCGACATCGGCGCGCAGCGTATGCAGCGGCACGCGGCCTTCGCGGTACCATTCCATGCGTGCAATCTCTGCGCCGCCGAGACGGCCGGCGCAGTTGATGCGGATGCCTTCGGCGCCCAGGCGCATCGCCGACTGAACGGCGCGCTTCATGGCGCGGCGGAACGCGATACGACGCTCGAGCTGCTGGGCGATCGACTGGGCGACCAGGGTTGCGTCGATTTCCGGCTTGCGCACTTCAACGATGTTCAAGTGCGTCTCGGACTTCGTCATCTCCATCAGCTTCTTGCGAAGCTTTTCGATGTCGGCGCCCTTCTTGCCGATGATCAGGCCCGGGCGCGCCGCATGGATGGTGACGCGGCACTTCTTGTGCGGGCGCTCGATCACGACCTTGGAAATCGCAGCCTGCTTGAGTTCCTTTTCAAGATATTTGCGGATCTTGATGTCCTCATGCAGCAGCTTGCCGTACTCGCCGGTGTTCGCGAACCAGCGCGAATCCCAGGTGCGGTTGATGCCGAGGCGCAGACCGATCGGATTGACTTTCTGACCCATTATGCGGCCTCCCCTTTTTCTTCGACTTCACGAACGACGATCGTGAGGTGCGAGAACGGCTTTTCTATACGGCTGGCGCGACCGCGGCCACGAGCATGGAACCGCTTCATGACGATCGACTTGCCGACATAGGCTTCCGCCACGATCAGTGCATCGACGTCGAGGTCGTGGTTGTTTTCCGCGTTGGCGATCGCCGATTCCAGCGTCTTCTTGACCGTGCCGGAAATCCGCTTGGCCGAGAATTCGAGATCGGAAAGCGCTGTCGCGACCTTCTTGCCGCGGATCAGCGCGGCAACCAGGTTCAGCTTCTGCGGGCTGATACGGATCGTGCGCAGAACGGCGCGCGCTTCGTTGTCAGCAAGCCTGCGCGGAGCTTTGGCCTTGCCCATGATTATTTCCTCTTCGCCTTCTTATCCGCGCCGTGACCGTAATAGGTCCGGGTCGGAGCGAATTCACCGAACTTGTGACCGACCATGTCCTCGTTCACCGAGACGGGAACATGCTTCTGGCCGTTGTAGACACCGAAGGTGAAGCCGACGAACTGCGGCAGGATGGTGGAGCGACGGCTCCACATCTTGATCACCTCATTGCGACCACCTTCACGAACCTTGTCCACCTTCTTGAGAAGGTAGCCGTCGATGAAGGGGCCTTTCCAAATAGAACGAGTCACTTGGCGTTACCTCTTCTTAGCTCTTGCGCTGATGGCGCGAGCGCAGGATGAACTTGTCGGTCGCCTTGTTGGACCGCGTCTTCTTGCCCTTGGTCGGCTTTCCCCACGGGCTGACCGGATGACGGCCACCGGAGGTGCGGCCTTCACCACCGCCATGCGGATGGTCGACCGGGTTCATGGTCACGCCGCGATTGTGCGGGCGCTTGCCGCGCCAGACCGTGCGGCCGGCCTTGCCGTCGTTGATGTTGCCGTGGTCGGGGTTCGACACGGCGCCGACGGTGGCCATGCAGGAGCCGTGAACGACCCGCTGCTCGCCCGAGTTGAGGCGCAGGATCGCCATGCCCTGGTCGCGACCGACCAGCTGTCCGTAGCCACCTGCCGAGCGGGCAACCTGGGCGCCCTTGCCCGGCTTCAGCTCGATGTTATGGACGATCGTGCCGACCGGCATCGAGGCCAGCGGCATCGCATTGCCTGGCTTCACGTCGACCGATTCACCGGCCACGATCTTGTCGCCGGCGGCAAGGCGCTGCGGAGCGATGATGTAGGACAGCTCGCCATCGTCATACTTGATCAGCGCGATGAAGGCGGTGCGGTTCGGATCGTATTCAATGCGCTCGACCGTGCCGACGACGTCGAACTTGCGGCGCTTGAAGTCGATGATGCGGTACGAACGCTTATGACCGCCGCCGATGAAGCGGGCCGTGATGCGGCCGTGATTGTTGCGGCCGCCCGACTTGGTCAGGCCTTCGGTCAGTCCCTTGACGGGCTTGCCCTTGTAGAGGCCCGAGCGGTCGACGATGACCAACTGGCGGGTGCTCGGCGTTACCGGGTTGAATTTTTTAAGTGCCATGTTTGTTGTCCTCGCGGCCTAGCTCAGAGACCCGTCGCGACGTCGATCGACTGGCCGTCGGCCAGTGTCACAATCGCCTTCTTGACGTCGCTCTGGCGGCCGATCGTGCCGCGGAAGCGCTTGATCTTGCCCTTGCGGACAAGCGTGTTCACGGCCGTAACCTTGACGCCAAACAGCGCTTCGACAGCGGCCTTGATTTCCGGCTTCGACGCCTTCTTGGCGACGTTGAAAACAACCTGGTTGTTCTCGGAAGCCATGGTCGACTTTTCGGTGATCGCCGGCGAGACGATCACGTCGTAATGACGGAGGTCGGTCATTTAAAGCGCTCCTCGAGAGCCTCGACGGCGGCCTTCGAAAGGACCAGCGTGCCGCGGCGCAGAATGTCGTAGACGTTGATGCCCTGGATGGGCAGCACGTCGATGTTCGGGATGTTGGTCGCCGCCAGCTTGAAGTTCTGGTCAAGCTCGGCACCGCCGATCACCAAGGCGTTGGTCAGGCCCAGTGTCGCGAAATTCGCGATCAGCGCCTTCGTCTTGGCCTCGGTCAGCTTCAGCTCGTCGATGATGATGATCGACGCGCTCTTGGCCTTGGCCGAGAGAGCATGCCGCAAGCCCAGAGCGCGCACCTTCTTCGGCAGATCGTGCTCGTGGCTGCGAACGACCGGGCCGTGGGCCTTGCCGCCGCCGCGGAACTGCGGAGCGCGTGCCGAATGGTGACGGGCGCGGCCCGTACCCTTCTGCTTGTACATCTTAGCGCCGGTGCGCGCGATTTCGGCGCGTCCCTTGGCCTTGTGCGTGCCCTGCTGGCGCTTGGCCAGCTGCCAGCGCACGACGCGCTGCAGGATGTCCTCGCGCGGATCAAGGCCGAAAATCTCCTCGGAGAGTTTCACCTTGCCGGCGTCCTTGCCGCCAAGCGTTGTGATCTTGAGATCCATTATTCTGCTCCCTCTGCGGCCGGAGCCTCGTTCTTGGCGCCACTCTCGGCAGCAACGGCGCGGATCGCGGCAGGCTTCGGCGCATTGGCCGGCAGTGCCACCTTGGCCGCATCGCGGACCAGGATCCAGGCGCCCTTCGATCCGGGAACCGCACCGCGGATCAGGATCAGGCCGCGATCGGCGTCGGTCGAAACGATCTCGACATTCTGTGTGGTGACGCGGGTGTCGCCCATGTGGCCAGCCATATGCTTGCCCTTGAACACTTTGCCCGGGTCCTGACGCTGGCCGGTCGAACCGTGCGTACGGTGCGAAACCGAGTTACCGTGCGTCGCGCGGCCACCACCCATGTGATGGCGCTTGATGACGCCCTGGAAACCCTTGCCGATCGTCGTGCCCGTCACATCGACCTTCTGGCCGGCGACGAAGTGCTCGACGGTGATCTCGGCGCCGACATCGATCATGTTGTCGGCGGAGACGCGGAACTCGGCGACCTTCGCCTTCGGCTCGACGGAAGCGGTCGCGAAATGGCCGCGCATCGCCTTCGACGTGTTCTTCACCTTGGCAAGGCCAACGCCGAGCTGGACGGCCGTATAGCCGTTCTTCTCCTGCGTGCGCTGAGCCACGACCTGGCAGTTCTCCATCTGGAGAACGGTGACGGGAACATGTTCCCCGGCATCATTATAGATGCGGGTCATTCCCACCTTCTTTGCAATCACACCTGAACGCATCGGTTCAATTCCTTTAGAGTTCCGGGCCAGGGGCACCGCCCCTTACCGCGCTCTCATTCCCTTAGAGCTTGATCTCGACGTCGACACCGGCGGCCAGATCGAGCTTCATCAAAGCATCGACCGTCTGCGGGGTCGGATCGACGATGTCGAGCAGACGCTTGTGCGTGCGCATCTCGAACTGCTCGCGGCTCTTCTTGTCGACGTGAGGCGACCGGTTGACCGTGAACTTTTCGATCCGCGTCGGCAGCGGAATGGGGCCGCGGACGTTTGCTCCGGTGCGCTTGGCCGTCGACACGATTTCTTTCGTCGAGGCGTCAAGCACGCGGTGATCAAACGCCTTCAGGCGGATGCGGATATTCTGTCCGTTCATGCGTCACTTCCTTGTTCTGGCGCGGCGCGGGCAAATCCTGCGCCCGCGACAGATCGGTTTAAGTCTAAATTACTCTTTGATGGTGACGACGATGCCGGCACCGACGGTGCGGCCGCCTTCACGGATGGCGAAGCGCAGCTTCTCTTCCATGGC
>NZ_JAMYPU010000023.1:0-103347 GCF_040320535.1 Mesorhizobium sp. M0676 | reverse complement strand
AGCGGCTGCCGCGCACCCAGGTCCACATCGCCAGAACGATGGTGAAGGCCACCGCAAGCGACGCCCAGCCGCCCTCGAACACCTTGACGATGTTGGAGGCAAAGAAGCCGATGTCGATGAACGCGAACACCGCCGTCATCGCCACCGCCACCCACAGGCGCCATTTCCAGATGCGCGTCATGACGACGAACAGCAGCACCGTCGTCACCAGCATGTTGCCGGTCACCGAGATGCCATAGGCGGAGGCCAGCTTACTCGATTCGCCGAAACCGACGACCAGCAACATCACCGCCAACGCCAGCAACAGATTGACGCGCGGCATGTAGATCTGGCCCGACTGCCGTTCCGACGTGTGCAGGATTTCGAGGCGCGGCAGCATATTGAGCTGCACCGCCTGCCGGGTCAGCGAGAAGGCGCCGGAGATGACCGCCTGGCTAGCGATAACCGTCGCCGCGGTTGCCAATACCACCATCGGGATCAGCGTCCAGCCTTCGTTCATCTCGAAGAATGGATGGCCGACGACGCCGTTCTTGGCCAGCACGAAGGCGCCTTGCCCGGCATAATTGAGCAGCAGGCAGGGAAACACGATCGCCAGCCAGGCCAGCACGATCGGCTTGCGGCCGAAATGGCCGAGATCGGCATAGAGTGCTTCGGCGCCGGTGACGGCGAGGAAGATGGCTCCGATGGTCACGAAAGCGATGTCGGGCGAATTGATCAGGAAGGCGACGATGTAGTGCGGGCTCACCGCCCACAGGATTTCTGGATCGGCGATGATGTGGTTGAGACCGGAAAGGCCAATTGCCAGGAACCATACGGCGGTCACCGGGCCGAACACCAATCCCACCCCGCCGGTGCCAAAGCGCTGCACCGCGAACACCATGGCCAGGATGACCAGTGTCAGCGGCACCACATAGGGCTGGAAGGTCGGGGTAACGACGTTCATACCCTCGACCGCCGACAGCACCGAAATCGCGGGCGTGATGACCGCGTCGCCGAAAAACAGCGAGGCGCCGACGATGCCGATGCCCAGGATCACCGCCGACCGCTTGGGGAAACTGCCGCGCGCTAGCGCCATCAGCGACAGCACGCCGCCCTCGCCGCCGTTATCGGCGCGCAGCACGAACATGATGTACTTGATGGTGACGATGATAGTCAGCGACCAGATGATCAGCGACAGCACGCCGAGGATATCGCCGCGCTCGGCGACATTGCCGCCCGACGACGCCACCAGCGCCTCACGGAACGCGTAGATCGGGCTGGTGCCAATATCGCCATAGACAACGCCGAGCGCGCCTAGCATCAGCACCTTGGTGCTGTGCTGTTCGATTTCGGGATGGCTCGATTGTTCGACGGGTTCTGCCTCGCTATCAGCATTGGTAAGGGCCATGGACGACACTCCGATAAGGGGCGGCCCTCTACCTTTGCTGCACTGCAATATCAAGTGCCGCGACGTAATGGCTCCGTATGCGGACCGCATTTGTTGCCGCAACCGGCGGATTGTCTCATACGAAACCACGATCCCGCTCCCGGGCCATTTCCTCGACGAGACACAGGCTCAAGGGGACCTGAAGGAGGGCCAGACCGGATGGGCGATGATCTGCGGCAGGAAACGATGGCGCTGCTTGTAGCTGACGGCATATCTTTCTACTTTGTGTGTCTGCCAGACGAGCGGGCGGGCACGGAAGTGGTCGCGCTCTGGCTGCCAGACATACTCGTCCAACCTGATGAAAACCTGACTTGTACACCCAGCCCAAACAGGTGCGAGGGGTCGGTCTATTACCAAAGGCTCTGAGGGCTGATTCTCTAGGGTTCCCGCCCAGATTGATCCGTGACCCTTGTTGTGAACCGCGCCGGGTTGATCGGAGGCTCCAACTCCTGAGAAGGTGGAACCATGACAAGCAAGACGACCAACAAGTTCTCTCCCGAGGTCCGGGCCCGCGCGGTGCGGCTGGTTCTGGATCACGAACGCGAGCATACGTCGCGGTGGGCGGCGGTTTCATCGATCGCCGCCAAGATCGGCTGCACGGCGCAGACGCTGCATGAGGGGGTGGAGAAGGCCGAGCGCGACAGTGGCGTGCAAGTCGGTGTGCCTACGGATGTGGCGACGAAACTCAAGGCTCTGGAAACGAGAGCCGCGAGCTTCGCCAGGCCAACGAGATCCTTCGCAAGGCTTCCGCGTATTTTGCCCAGGCGAAGCTCGACCGCCGGTTCAGGCCACGATCGCGTTCATCGACGCTCACCGCAAGGCGCATGGGGTCGAGCCGATCTGCAAGGTGCTGCCGATCGCCCGGTCGACCTACCACGACCATGTCGCCAAGCGCGTCGACCCCTGCCGGCTGTCGGCTCGGGCAAGATGGGATACAGCCTCGAAGGATGAGGTCCGACGGTTTGAGGCGAACTTCCGCGTCTACGGCGTTCGCAAGGTCTGGCGGCGGTTGCGTCGCGAGGGCTTCGACGTCGCCCGCTGCACGGTTGCCCGCTTGATGAAGGCCATGGGCCTCGAAGGCATCGTCCGCCGATCCGCACTACGGTGAGCAACAAGGCCGCACCTTGCCCTCTCGACCACGTCAACCGCCAGTTCCACTGCTCCGCGCCGAACATGCTGCGGGTCTCCGACTTCACCTGCGTCGCGACCTGGACGGGCTTCGTCTATGTCGCCTTTGTCATCGACACCTATGCCCGTCGGATCGTCGGCTGGCGGGTGAGCCGGACGGCGCATGCAGCCTTCGTTCTCGATGCCCTGGAACAGGCTCTCCATGATCGGCGGCCCGTGCAGGGAGGCGGGCTCATCCATCACAGCGATAGAGGCAGCCAAGGCGGATTCAACCGGATCGTCGCAACACCGGCATCATACTGTCCCCCAAGGAGTTGGTCGAGGAGTTCGGCAGGTGTTTTCCAGCCGAGCGTTTTGCGCGGTCTTGTGTTGATAGCATGGGCGACTGCGTCCAGTTCCCGGGCTGTGTGCCGACTGAGATCCGTGCCCTTTGGAAAGTACTGTCTCAGCAAGCCGTTTGGTGTTTTCGTTGGAGTCTCGCTGCCACGGGCTTGGGGATCGCAGAAGAAAATCTCGAGCCCGGTGTCGATGCGCAGGTCGGCTGCTGCGCCATTTCCGCTCCATGGTCCCAAGTCAGCGACTGACGCAGTTGCTCGGGAAGTTTGCCCATGGATCGGGCTATGGCTCTGCGGACTGCTTCAGCGCCGTGGCCGGCAAGTGGTGGACCGTTCTTGATGCGCATGCTCTGCTGATAGCCATGCATGCGCGGCAGGTGAAGCACGCATTGTGAAGCGTGAACTTCGTTCCACGAGCGTACCGATCGCCTAGCTTCCGAGGCCAAGGATGAGGTCGCCTTCCCAATGTCCGGGGACAGCCCGATCGGCAATTTCGGCCGGACGGTCGCTTATTATAAGGGCGTCTCCAACGAAGGACTTGTTGCGAACTCGGGCCCGTTCGCGCGGTACGCGCAACGCTCGGCCTGAACGCAGACATGCGGTAAGTCCTCGGCGCAATGCTCCGCGTCCTTGAATGTACAAGGACTGATAGATCGTCTCTTGGCTGATCCGCATGGTTTGATCCTGTGGGTAATCGATCTGAAGCCGATTTAGCGATCTGCTCGGGGCTCCAGGCTGCCGACCACCTCCGGCTCTGTCGTTTTTTCCATACCCACCTTGGGGCCCTCGAATGAGGCGCCATTGGGATTGGTGACTTTGCCGGCCAAGCGCTCCTCAACATATTCACGCAGAGCCGGATTGACCGCCAGCTTGCCAGGAGGCCGGCGGGACTCACGATCGGCGTGCCATTGGGCGGCACTGGCCGGTAATCCAGATTGCCGCTGCGCGTCGCGGCATTGCGCCTGACCTCCCGCGAGATTGTGCTCGGCGGCCGACCTAGCTTACGAGCAATGGCCCGGATGCCGATTCCCTTGGCAAGCTCAAGCGCAATATCCTCGCGCTCCCGAAAGAAAGATATCGCCCCGAAGGCGGCTTCGCCCACGGCGCCAAATGCGTTGGTGGCATCCCTCCTGCACTCCGAAACCAGCGCGGACCAAGAGGCGTTGATGTACCGGCATCCAGTGCGGCCTCCTCGCTCGAATGTCCCAAGGCAATAGCTTGCCAGAACCGGAAGCGATTCTCACGCTGCCAGGCAGGCGGACGCCCGGGCGAATCCAGCTTCTTTCGAGTGCACCGATCTAAGCGCGTTAGTGAACCGTCATTGCAACCTCCAATCCCTTGGTGTTGCGACGACCGGTTGAATCCGCCCAACACGTCAGCATTCAATACACCGAGCGCTTGGCGGAGGCCGGCGTCGAACCCGCAGTGGGCAGTGTCGGCGACTCTTTCGATAATGCTCTCGCCGAAACGATCAACGGTCTTTACAAGGCCGAGGTGATCCATCGACGCGGACCCTGGCGCTCATTCGAGGCCGTCGAGTTCGCCACGCTCGAATGGGTCGACTGCTTCAACAATCGCTGGCTGCTGGAGCCCATCGGCAACATCCCGCCGGCCGAAGCCGAGGAACGCTACTACGCCATGTTGGATGAACCAGCCATAGCCGCGTGACTCAAACGAAACGGCCTCCGGAATGCCCAGGGCAGTTCACATCGCATTTGATGCCAGCTTCATCGTATTTTCTTCGGCTTGGACGGGCACTTGGCAGACCCACAGAGCTGGGAACCCTTTGCCATACTACAACTGTAACATCATATCGGTTTAGCAGGTCAAGCTTCGGTGGTAACCTCATTTGGTAGAATAACTACTTTGGAGGCGAGCAATGGATCGCGATAACAAACGGGCACGTGCAGCTGCAAGATCATCTCAAGGCGTGGGGAGCAGTAGCCTCCGTGACGTTCCAGAGGGGCCATTGAGCGATGTTGCAGAACGGCTGGTAACCGCTAACCCGCGCGATACAGCGCGAAATCTTGGGGGCTTCAAAGGCCTCGGGACGCACGAGCGAACAGCCGTTCGGGGCACTCAACCCGGGCCAGAAACCGACCTCGCGAGATTTGAAAGGCGGACCAATCGGCTTGGACGATCAGCCATCAATCTGGCCGCGACATTAACAGCCGAATTGGGGTACAGCACGGATGACATAGCATTGCAGAAAGTCGGAGCGGCCAGTAATCTAGGCGATTACCTAACGCCAGGGCTGCAAGATGCTATTGTTAATCGCATTGGCAACATGGATCCGCCGTCGCAAGCTCTCGGAGCTTATTACGTTGCGCCACACTTCAGTAAGTTTACTGACGAAAATAAATCTCGCATTCTTGATCAGGCCATTGGATTGGCTTCTTCTGATCCGGATGGCAATGTCAGAAACATGGCATCCAATGCTATTCTCAACATGTATCCCCAGTTAGACGCAAATCAACAGGCCCAAGCTCACTCAGTTTTTCCCGGCATGCAAGACATCTTGCCGCACATGCCGCCACCGCAGCATGCAGCAGAGGAACGGAGTGCGAATCTGGACGGCCATATAGCAGGTATTGAGGCTGCAGTCCGTGATACAGTAGGCCCGCAAACCTCCTATGAACAGCTGCAGCGGGGTGCTCAAATCGGGCGGTCCATAAACCACGCCTTCAATCACGCCCGAGAGGACCTAATGGAGGCCACCAGAAGCAGAGATCGCTCCGGCCGTTGAGGTCTCGGCCATGGTACAGTGACGCTTTCTCTCCCGAAATCCGTTTACGGCCTTGCCGTTTCCAATTCGCTGGCCGTTGACGTACCTGCTTAGCGTAACTTTCAAAAACCAATCTGCCGGGTGATGCGCTGCAAGCATCGCACCACCCACTGCGGCATCGATCTGTCGAGCGGCGACATCGCGCGACGCCGGTTCGGTCTCTGAAGCACGCGCAGCATTAGCTACGGCTAATCCGGCAATGGAACAATGCTTTCAACAAAAACGACGCCCCCCAACATAGCCATTAGCATCGCGTGCTCACTCGCCGTGGGCTTCTGTGCGGCAAGTCTTTACGCAACCTTCCGCCACGGCGGCAGCGGCGAGGCTCTGATGGCGTTTGATGTCCGTGCCTTTTGGTTTGAGACGCCCTTGTATTTGGGTTTCGCAACCCCCGTTTTCTATCGGGGCGCGGCTATCGTGCTCTCGACGTCCGCGGTCGTCTTGCTGATTCAGCAGATCGTATTGCGCCGCAAGCTCGAACACCACGGGACGGCTCGTTGGGCTCGAGTGGATGAAATGCGACGCACGGGATATCTGCGACGATACCGTGGCGTGACAGGGCCGGTGTTTGGGAAGACAAGTGGCCCTTTCTGGCCTGGCTACTACCTGACCAATGGCGAGCAGCCTCACAGCCTCATCGTTGCACCGACCCGCGCTGGCAAGGGCGTCGGCATAGTCATTCCAACGCTACTTACATTCAAAGGCTCGGTGATAGCTCTGGACGTCAAGGGGGAGCTCTTTGAGCTCACCTCGAGGGCGCGCAAAGCCGCAGGTGACGACGTGTTTAAATTCGCGCCGCTGGATTCGGAGCGGCGCACAAACTGCTACAATCCGCTGTTGGATCTTATAGCGTTGCCTCCACAGCAGCAATTCACCGAAGCCCGCCGCTTGGCCGCAAACCTGATTACGGCCAAGGGGGAGGGCGCGGAAGGTTTCATCAGCGGCGCGCGAGATATCTTTGTCGCGGGAATCCTTGCCTGCATCGAGCGGGGCACGCCAACAATCGGCGCCGTCTATGACCTCTTCGCCCAGCCGGGGGAGAAGTTTAAGCTCTTCGCGCGACTCGCCATGGAGACCCAGAACAAAGAGGCACAACGCATCTTCGACGACATGGCGGGGAACGATACGAAAATCCTAACCTCCTACACTTCCGTGCTCGGCGATGGCGGGCTCAACCTGTGGGCGGATCCCGCTGTAAAGGCGGCCACAAGTCGCTCGGACTTTTCGGTCTATGATCTTCGCCGTCGCAGAACGTGCATCTATCTTTGCGTTGGTCCGAACGACCTTGAGGTGATCGCGCCTTTGATACGCTTGTTTTTTCAGCAAATCGTTTCAATTCTGCAGCGGTCGCTGGCCCGTCGGGATGAAAAGCACGAGGTTCTCTTCCTGCTCGACGAGTTCAAGCACTTGGGTAAGCTGGAGGCGATCGAGACCGCAATCACGACTATCGCGGGCTACAAGGGGCGTTTCATGCTCATCATCCAAAGCCTTTCGGCACTGACGGGGGCTTATGGAGAGGCTGGCAAGCAGAATTTTCTCAGCAATACCGGACTGCAAGTGTTCATGGCCACGGCTGATGACGAGACTCCGAACTACATTTCCAAGGCCATCGGTGAATACACGTTTGAAGCCAAATCGATTTCCCACAGCCAGGCGCGAACGTTCGACTGGACCATTCAGAATTCACATCAAGGTGCACCGCTATTGCGTCCCGAACAGGTTCGGCTGCTCGATGACGACTACGAGATTGTTCTTATCAAAGGTCTGCCACCATTAAAATTGAGGAAGGTGCGTTATTTCTCGGATCGCATTCTGAAACGCATCTTTGAAAGCCAGACAGGCGCCCTCCCGGAGCCGGCGCCCTTGACGGGAGCAGAGGAGGCGCTCTCCGTAGAATCTCAACTCGATGACCCGCAGTGTGAATTGGCGCAGGACTTTGCCGATACAGTTTGATGAGGCTGGTGTGGACCCCGCGAAAAAATCCATCCCGTGTAACAGCTTTGTCGCAGGTGCAGGACGCCGGCTTGGAAGAGGGGCAAGCGGGCCAAGCCCGGCGAGTGGGCTTTGAGCAGCACGTGTCCGAGGCGCTCCGGCCGCTGTTCGATGGTCGAGCTGACGAGCCGCCTACCGGTCCAGAGGAGCTTCTGCGACCGGAACAGGGGTTTCGCGAGGTGCTTCAGCGAGGGCAGGATCATCAAGCCGCCTCATCTTTTTTCAGCAACCCAGGGATGCCCGATGGACGGGATGACCTCAACAGAAGCGTGTCGGAGGCTTTCGCAAGCTCTGGGACGCCGGAGTTCGGGCCGCCGCCCCCAGTCTTGGCCAACAGCAGATCCGCCCTTCGCCGGATGAGCTTGACCAAAGCAACCACCTGCCACCCGAGTGAGTCGTCCCAACAATGAACATTCACCAGCGCTGTTGTGGCCAGCGGAGACGCAGAGGGCCCTGAATGCGCCGCAAGCCGTCGCCATTCAGCAGCAGCTGAGCGAAATCGGCAATTCAGGCGGCCGCGTGCATATGCAGAGAGGGGCTGATGCGATCTCCGGACCGGTAGCTCTCGCCGTAATTGATCAGGCTGGTACTGTTGGAAGGCTTGATCAGCCTCGTCACCCCAATCTCCAGCATAGCTCACTGTCACGCGGCCAACGTGCCTCCGTAGCTAACATCTACGTCAGCGTTGAAGAAGTACCCTGCGCCACGGGATGTTTTGACCAGGCGAGGGTTGGCCGCATCAGCCTCCAGCTTTCGGCGCAAGCGCATGATTAGGACATCAATACTTCGATCGTACACCTCTTCTCCACGCACTCGGCTCGCGAGCAAAAGCCGTTCTCTGGATAGCACGTTGCGGGGGTTCTCCAGAAATGCGATCAACAGATTGAACTCACATGCGGTAAGCTTGACCTCGCCACGCTCCGCACAGATCAGTCGCCGCTGCTTCACGCTGAGCTTCCAGGCCCCAAAGCGAAATGAGCGCTGCTCTCTGGTTCGCGGACTAGAAATGCGCTGGCGTAGCGCTACTCGAATGCGGGCCAAGAATTCGCGCATCCCGAAAGGCTTGGGAATGAAATCGGTTGCGCCGAGCTCCAGTGCAACCACTTTTTCCGCCTCATCAAGCCGGTCGCCGCTGATCACTATGATAGGAACATCCGATTTTGTCGCCAGATTGCGGACGATCGCAAGTCCATCCTCCCGGCCTAGGTTAAGGTCGACAACCACGAGATCGACTGGCTCACGTGAAAGAACATAGTCAAACTGCTTGCTATCGTGGACTGCGGTTACCTTCAGGGCATGCATCGTGAGATACTCGGCGATGAGGCGCCGCATTGCGGCATCATCGTCAATGACAAGAACATGTTTCAACGGCACACCTTCAATCTTGAATCCCCTTGTCTAAACCTGTTGCCGAGCAACCCTGGGGCACCGACCCAGAACAGCTGCTCCTTGATACCACTCGCCGTTGCGTGCGGCCAATGTGAGGCCGTGCTCGTCCTGTTCTTTTCATCCCCAGCGAATTGACCGCACCAAGGCAGCCCGTGGCCACCAGACAGGTCCAAGCGCCGACATGACCCTGCCGTGTGGTCCTTCGCTTTTTCGATTCGAGCTCCCCCGTTGGTGCAGGCCTGCCAATATCGACTCAAGTTCGACCTCATGGATGCCAAGTTTCCTGCTATGCCCTTGCATCCTGGTCATCCTGGAGTTTGCGGACCTGGATCATCTCGATATCCTCCGGCTCGTGGATCCAGCTCGGACATGGTTGAGCAGCGCGGCGTTTGGCTTGATCGGAGAGGCGGTCGGCGGAAGAAGACCGTGATTCGCTGCAGCGGCCTTGTGCAAAATAGTGTGTCTCCTGCCAAGCCGGTTTCGTCCAAGGTGGCCGGCGGCCTCAAATGCTGTTCGGCGACCGGCAGGTCGCCGGTTGCGGTGAACGTCCGGGCTAACATTTCTCAGTTACTGCAACTCCTCCATCCTGAGCGTGTCACTATGCTTGTCCATTGCGCCGTCGGACTCCGTCAATGACGTGCCGTTATCTGCCGATGGGACTGTGCATGATCCACCCTTTGGCGGCGGCGGCCGAACAGCTGAACGAGGCTCGCACCAGGATGGGCTGCGCCGCCACGTCTTCCCAGTTGACCCTCGCCCCCCCGCGGATTTGCGCCTTCGAGCCAGCTTCGCGGACGAGCTCGCGTCTAAAGCAATGATCTGAGTGTGCAGGGCCGCGCATGGCTGCTCTTTAAGCACCGGCAGCATACCGGCAAAGTTGGGCTGCTTTATCGCCTTCGTCGATTCCCCACGGTGATCCCGAGCCTGAACAAACCCGCCAAGCTCCCCATTTTGTCCTTGGCTTGGCGCTGACAGAAGTACCATCCATGACGCCGAAGTCGCGGCCCACAGTCTAGGAGCAACGGACGGCCGGGACGAGCAATCCTGTACAGGAGTCATTGTACCAAGATGCTCCGGATGTCGCTGGCTGATCGGGCCCGCGCCACCCACGCATGCGCAAGATGCTCACCCAACTGATACGAACACGGTCTTTGCTTCAGTTGAAACCGAAAAGCTGAACTTGAACATCACACGGTAACAAACCTCCCCGATAAGCGCGTGCCGGACAGGGCCAGAACCCGTCCGGCGGCTTGGAAAGGTAGGTGATAGGGAATGTTTATTGCAGCTTGGCCGCTGGCCATCGTCCTGTTGACATCCATGTCACTCCCAGCCGAGCCCGCGCCACTTTCTCCGCGTGAGTTCCACAGCCTGTCGCGCAAATGCGCTCCCTGGGTTGCGCCGTCCACCCTCGCCGCGATTGCCAAGATTGAAAGTGGCTTTGACACGCTGGTGGCTCATGACAACACCACAGGTGAGCAGCTTCGCTGGATAGACCACCTGGCAGCCACGCGGGGCATCAAGGAACGCCTCGAAGCACAACATTCTGTCGATGTTGGATTGATGCAGATAAACAGCAAGAACTTTGCCATGCTCAATCTTACGCCGGAAAGGGCTTTCGAGCCCTGCGCCTCGCTTTCGGCTGCCGCCCACTTGCTTGAAAGCCGGTATGCCGGCGGCACCACTGCTGTGGCACAGCAACTGGCGCTTCGCCGTGCCATCTCGGCCTATAACACGGGCGACGTCACGCGTGGCTTCGCCAACGGTTATGTACGCAAGGTCGAGTCGGCCGCAAAGGACATCTCAAGTCTCCTTGAGCGAACGCTGGAGCCGACTGCTCGAGATGTGCCGCACCTTGAGGCACCCGGTCGGAAAGCCGTGCCGCCTCTGCTCCAGCAGAGCCAACAGGCCAATAGAAAGAAGCAGCCCAACCAAGATTCTTGGGACATTTGGGGCTCGTATCAGCCAGACCGCTCCGGGGCCGATCCCTCCGGTCCGACAGGCAGCCAGGCTGCGAAAGCACGGGAACCCGCGAACCCGAACAAACTCGTATTCGATTGAAACATGGAGATGCAATGATGACGCCACTCAAGATACTTCGTGCGCTTAAAACGCGTGTTCCTTCGCCTTTTTCCATGCTGCGCATGGCGGCTGAATATGTACCGGCCGCTGCTGCAGGCGCGGCGTGGACGGTCTTCTACAGCGGGCCAGCCGCGGCTCAGGTGACCGGAGGGACGGATCCTGCCAAGATGGTCCAGAATATCTGCACGTTCATCCTTGGCCCCTTTGGACAATCACTGGCCGTGCTCGGGCTCGTAGCCATCGGTATCTCTTGGATGTTCGGTCGTGCTTCGCTTGGCCTGGTTGCGGGTGTCGTTGGAGGGATCGTCATCATGTTCGGGGCCAGCTTCCTGGGCAAGGCGCTCATAGGCGGTGGCTGATGAGCGACCGGTTGGAAGTGAGCACCCTCTATGTGGCGGCGACGCGCCCCGCACTGTTTCTGGGGGTGCCGCTGACGCTGGCCGGATTGCTCATGATGTTGGCTGGGCTTGTTATCATTATCCTTCAGAACCCGCTCTACGAAATCGTTCTCGCGCCACTCTGGTTCGGAGCACGGCTGGTTGTTGAGCGTGACTATAACGCGGCAAGCGTCGTGCTGCTCTATTTGCAGACGGCCGGCAGAAGCGTGGACGGGCCGGTCTGGGGAGGCGCAAGCGTCAGCGCCAATCCGATCAGAGTGCCGAAACGCGGAAGAGGAATGGTGTAATGTTCGGCGCCAGCGGCCGGACCGAGAGGTCTGGCGAGATCTACCTTCCGTATGTTGGTCACGTAAGCGATAAGGTTGTCCTTCTGGAAGACGGATCGATCATGGCCATGGCACATGTGAACGGTGTGCCCTTTGATTTGGAAGACGCTGAGATGCGCAACTCGCGCTGCCGCGCGTTCAACACTCTCTTGCGCAACATCGCCGATGACAATGTCTCGATATACGCTCATCTTGTGAGACACAACGATGTGCCGGCGCCGGCGCCGCGCCAGTTTCAAAGTGCATTCGCTGGCAGTCTGAGCGAGGCCTACGAGCGTCGTGTGCTGTCGGGAAAGCTCTTTCGCAACGATCACTTCCTCACTTTGATCGTGTCCCCCCGCACCGCAATCGGCAAGATCGGCTTGCGGATTGCCAAGTCCCGCAGACGGAATGAGCACGATCTAGCCACCCAAATACGGAGCCTGGAAGACCTCTGGCACATCATTGCTGGCGCACTCGGCGGTTACGGTCTGCGCCGGTTGGGCATTCGTGAGAAAGGCAACGTGCTCTTCACGGAAATCGGCGAGGCGCTTCGGCTCATGATGACTTGCCGGTTTCTTCCGGTTCCGATGGTTACCGGCTCACTTGGCGCCTCGATCTACACTGACCAGGTCATCTGCGGGAAGCGGGCGCTTGAGATTCGAAGGCCCGGGGATAGCTCCGTCGGATCGTTGTTTTCGTTCCGTGAATATCCGGCGACGACGCGGCCGGGCATGCTAAATTCCTTGCTGTCCGCCAACTTCCCGCTTGTCCTGAGCCAGAGCTTTTCCTTCCTCACTCGCCCACAAGCTCATGCCAAACTAAGCCTTAAGTCCAGCCAGATGACGAGTGCCGGCGACAAGGCTCTCACCCAGATCAATGAACTTGCCGAGGCAGAGGACGCACTGGCAAGCAACGAATTCGTGATGGGTTCGCATCATCTGAGCCTGTGCGTCTATGCCGACAGCCTCAATAGCCTTGCAGATCGCGCAGCAAGTGCCCGCGCACGGCTGGCCGACGCGGGCGCCGTTATCGTCCAAGAGGGCATCGGCATGGAGGCCGCATATTGGTCCCAACTTCCGGGGAACAACAGGTGGCGCACGCGCCCGGGGGCGATCACCTCACACAATTTTGCCGGGCTCGTCTCATTTGAGAACTTCCCAAGCGGTTCCAGTTCCGGCCACTGGGGCAATGCTGTTGCGCGCTTTCGCACAAACGGTGGAACTTCTTTCGACTACATCCCCCATGAGAATGACGTCGGCATGACGGCAATATTCGGGCCCGTTGGCAAAGGCAAGACGACGCTAATGACCTTTGTCCTCGCGATGCTTGAGCAAAGCTTGGTCGATCGCAATGGTGCGATCGTCTTCTTCGACAAGGATCGGGGTGGTGAACTGCTGGTGCGAGCCACGGGAGGGACATATCTTGCGTTGCGCAGAGGCGCTCCGAGCGGCTTGGCCCCTCTGCGTGGACTGGACAACACCTCCGCCTCTCGGGACTTTCTGCGCGAGTGGTTGATGGCCCTGATCGAGAGTGACGGCCGTGGTCCGATCTCGCCGGAGGAAAGCCGTCGGCTGGAACGCGGCATTGTTCGTCAGCTTTCGTTCGAACCCCCTATGCGCTCACTTGCGGGCCTGCGCGAGTTCCTATTGCACAGCCCCTCCGAGGGCGCAGGAGCACGGCTGCAGCGGTGGTGTAGAGGGGGGGCGCTTGGATGGGCCTTTGACGGCGACGTGGACGAAGTAAGGCTGGATGCCTCCATTACGGGCTTCGACATGACGCAGCTCCTGGAATATGAGGAGGTCTGTGCACCGGCCGCCGCATACCTTCTGCATCGAGTGGGCGCTATCGTCGATGGTCGTCGGTTCGTCATGAGCTGCGACGAATTTCGATTCTATCTACTCAACCCCCAATTCTCGGCCACTATCGACAAGTTCTTGCTCACGGTCCGCAAAAACAACGGCATGTTGATACTCGCAACGCAGCAGCCTGAACACGTTCTGGAATCGCCTCTCGGAGCTAGTCTCGTTGCGCAATGTATGACGAAAATTTTCTACCCATCACCGACGGCGGACCGCTCTGCGTATGTCGATGGCTTGAAGTGCACTGCGCAGGAGTTCGAGGCAATCCGCCAGGGAATGGCAATCGGCAGCCGCAAGTTTTTGCTCAAGCGCGATAGCGGGAGTATTGTTTGCGAATTCGATCTTGGGCAGATGCGCGAGTACGTAGCCGTACTCTCGGGGCGGGCCAACACAGTGCGCTTTGCCGACCAGCTTCGTAACCAGCACGGAGACGCCCCAAGTGGGTGGCTCGACAAGTTCATGGCCCGGTACCATGAAGTTCAAGACTGACGGAGGAATATTCATGAAACTTGCCAAACTTGCAGTAACGACCCTTGCTGCTTCCCTTCTGCTTCACGGACAGGCCCGGTCGCAATTTATCGTCACCGACCCTGGAACAGAAATACAAACGACCTTAACAGCGATTTCCAATGCGGCGATCCTTGAGAGGTCAATCGAGACGCTCGCTACCACGATCGAAATGGTGACAATGCTAACGTCGTCATTCGCTGTCACGGGACTGCTAAGCTCACTGAACCAAGGAAATCACTACCCGTCGAGCAATAAGCTGGAGGGGCAGATGTTTGATGCTCGGGCGCCAGCTTCGATTATGGCCCGTAACATTGCGCAGGACCCGAATCGGATAGTCAACGGCACCGATTCAGAAGCGAAACTGTTACAGGGACAAATCGCTGGGGCCGCCAATGCCGCAGCTATTGCAGCCGACACTTTGGGCATAATGGACAAGCGCCTTAAGGATAACGCCGGCACGCTTGGTCAGCTTTCCCGCTCGGGAAATATTATGCAGGCCACCGTGACCAACGGTCTGGTCCTCAAGCAGATTCACGATGCGATGATCCAAAATGTCCAGGCCACGAGTCTGCTGACGATGGCCACTGCACAAGGGAGCCTTCACGCCGCTGAGGAGGCCGCCACGCAGCGTCGCGAACATCGGGACACCGCTCGCATTTTTGACCCCCTCCCGTGAACGCTGAGTTCATCAGGCTCAGCTGCGCTGATCAGGGACACATCAGGCTCACGCCATGAATTTCAAAATTCCCGCGCCATTCACGACTATACACGCGATCTTTCATGGGGCCTTCACGTTGGGGCTGCACAAAGTGCTTGGAAAGATCCAAGAGGCGGTCAGTGCGCCTCTGGTGGCGTGTGTCACGCTTTGGATAATAATCCAAGGCTTTCTGGTCATGCGTGGTCAAGTCGATGCGCGCGGGGGTATCTCGCGCGTAATCATGGTGTCGATTGTCGTCGCCCTTATCTTAGGGCAGGCCAACTATCAGTTGTACATTGAAGCGCTCTTCGACGACACGATTCCGAGGTTGGCTCACGACATCAGTGGCAGCGACTTGCCCTTCACCGGAATCCCCCAGAAGCTCGATCTCATGTTTGCTTCAAGCCAGTATGTCTTTCAGCTGATTGCTTCCGAAATTGGGCCTATGAACGGCCAGGACATACTTGCTTTCGAGGGAGCGCAATGGATTTTCTATGGCGCGCTGTGGACAGCGTTCGAGATCTACGATGCCGTTGGAATTCTGACGAAGGTGCTCTTGACGATCGGCCCCCTGGTCCTTGTAGGCTACCTTTTTGACCACACTCGAGACATAGCCACCAGATGGATCGGCCAACTGCTCTCGTACGGGCTGCTGCTTCTCCTCCTCAACATCGTGGCAACGATAGTAATCGCTGCCGAAGCAGTCTCGCTGGCAGCCATGCTTTTGATGATCAAATTCTCGGGCACGACAGCAGCCAAGATCATCGGGCTTTACGAGCTCGACATGCTTTTCCTAGCTGGTGACGCTCTGATCGTCGCGCTTCCGACGATCGCCAGCAGCATCGCCGGCGGCTCTTGGGGAGGTGCGAACCGACCTCTTAACAGCCTCAATCGCCACTTTGCCAAAACGGCGGGTGGTTAATCAATCGACAAGCTCGGTGCCAAAAACATGAAATATTGCCTACTTCTGTCAATCCTCGCTTTGGCCGCCTGCAAGACAAGCCATGGGCTTGCGACGTGCGCGGGTGCCCCATTCCAACTGAACGTGGGACAATGGGAAACCACCCCTGAGGATCTTCGGGTCGAATGCGCGGAAGAGCCAAAGTGAAATTTCCTGAACATGCCCTTCTGGTGGAGAGAGAAACGCTAGCCGCCCACTATAAGAAGGTGGAAGCGTTTCAAACTTCACGAGCGAAGTCTGCGCGGCGCCTGTCAAAGGCCCTGATAGCCTTTGCCGCAGCGGCGGTCCTAGGAAATGTTGCCCAGGCATTTACCATCGCTGCCATGGTCCCGTTGGCCAAGCTCGTACCTGTGTTCCTCTGGGTCCGGCCGGATGGGACCGTCGACAGCGAAGTGTCAGTCTCTCGACTGCCGGCAACCCAAGACCGAGCCGTCATAAATGCTTCGCTGTGGGAATATGTACGCCTGCGCGAGGGGTACACAGCAGATACAGCCCAATACGCCTATGACCTCGTATCCAGTTTCAGCGCGCCGGCTGTGCGACAGCAATATCAAGATTTCTTCAACTATCCGAATCCCACCTCGCCGCAAGTCACGGTCGGCAAGCGCGGCAAGCTCGAGGTCGGGCATATTTCCTCAAACGACATCAGTCCGGACGTTCAACAGATCCGTTACAAACGTACGCTTGTTGTCGATGGGCAGATGCCGATAGTGACCACCTGGACAGCTACCATCCGCTACGAGCGCTTGACGGGTCTGCCTGGGCAATCGAGGCTCACCAATCCGGGAGGTCTACTCGTCACTTCCTATCAAGGCTCGGAAGATAGCGTATCGAACCTGGGCTATGTGCAGCCATGACAAAAAGAGCGTTTCTCGCGCTGGTCTGTTCACTCTTCTTAACGATGGAAGCGTCCGCGGAAGACACACCACTTGCCGGCAAGCATGATGCGCGCATGCGCTACCTGGCTTACCGTCCCGACGAAGTGGTGCGCCTGTCTACCGCAGTGGGGGCAACGCTGGTTGTCACATTCGCGGCCAACGAGACAGTCGCAGCCGTGGCCGTTTCCAATAGCAAAGACCTGGCTGCGCTCCCGCGCGCCAACTATCTCTTTTTTAAGGCTAGCCGGATGCTCCCGCCGCAGCCGGTCATCGTGCTGGCCGAGAGTGAGTCCGGTACACGGAGATACGTCTTCAGTATTTCAACGAGAGCGATGCCAAAACTCGATGAGCAGCAACCTGACCTATACTACAGCGTGCAGTTCACCTATCCTGCTGATGAGGCTGCTGCTCAGAGAAAGGACGCAGAAAGGCGCTCGATTCTTGGTCAGGCCCGGGCGAAAGTGCTGCACGACGAGAGAGTTCAGGATTTGTTGAATCGGCCCGCCGCAACTACCAGTCCGGACGAAAGCAATTTTCACTACGTCGCAAAGGGCGATCGATCGCTGTCGCCGCTGGAAGTTTTCGATAATGGCTTTACCACCGTATTTGGCTTCGCAAGCAATTCCCGCATACCCTCCCTCTACATTATCAATCCCGACGGCAAGGAAGCCGCTGCCAATTACACGGTCAAAGGGGACTATGTTGAAGTATCCGCAGTCGCCCGGGAATGGCGTCTGAGAGATGGCAATACGGTCTTGTCCATTTTCAACAGGGCTTATGACCCTGTGGGACGAGCGCCAGGGACCGGTACAGTGACACCCGACGTGTGGCGCGTTTTGAAAGGCTCGGCCGATGAATGAAACCGGCCCACAGTCGGGACATGATGTCCATGCCTCCGGATCGATGGTCTCGGAGCCGGCCCGCCGGCATGTTTCGGGACTGCAGAAGTTGGCCGTCGCTGCACTTGTTCTCATCTCATCTCTATCGCTCATCTGGCTCGGCGGTCGTCCCAGCACACAAGACGAGCCAACTCAGCCAAAACCTCCAATTGTCGCCGACGCCGAGCCATTCCGCCCCGTGCCGATTGAGATTGCTCCCGAAGCTCCAGCACCCGTACAGGCGGCGCAGGCAGGAGATCCTGCGCCATCTACGCCGCCTCCGGCGCCAGCTGATCCGCCGCCGGAGGAAACACCAATTTTCGCCTACAGTGGCAGCAGTCAAATGCCCAACGACGGTCAGCGGAGCGAAGACAACCATAGGGATGCTCCCGCAACCTCGGATGAGATTTCAGACGCTGGCGATCTGTCGGGGCGATTGAAGCCAGATATACAGGAGGCGAGCCGGGCCACACTTTTGCCGCACCCTGATCTCGTGATTACTCAAGGAACGATAATTCCCTGCATTTTGCAAACGGCAGTCGACACAAACTTACCGGGTTATGTGAAGTGCGTCTTACCTAAAGACGTCCGCGGCGCCACCAACAACGTGGTGCTTTTGGATCGCGGGACGACCGTGATTGGCGAGATCCAGCGTGGTCTCCAACAGGGGGATGCGCGTGTCTTCGTGCTGTGGACGCGCATCGAAACGCCTGACCATGCCCTCGTTTCGCTAGCATCGCCGGGCGCTGACGAGCTCGGCCGCTCCGGAATGCCTGGCACGGTGGATAATCACTTCTGGCAGCGCTTTGGCGGAGCAATGCTCATGAGCGTCATTCAAGGCGCGTTTCAGGCCGCCGGTCAAAACGCTGGCAGCTCAGGTGGAGGAAGCGGCATCAACAGCTTCCAGAGCAACGCTGGACAAGCCGTTGACACGACCCTTAGAGCAACGATCAACGTTCCGCCAACTCTAAAGAAAAACCAGGGAGATGCTGTATCCATCTTTGTGGCTCGGGACCTCGATTTCTCGGATGTATACGATCTTAGAGCGACCGCCGTGGCGCCAGCCCCCCAACATCGCGAACGCCGGAGAGACAACAATGCGACCGGAGGCTGACCCTCAATTGCGTTTGCTTCTCAACCCTGTTTTGAAATGGCTTGAGGAGCCAAGGACCGAAGAGGTCGCTATCAACCGGCCTGGGGAAGCCTTTGTCCGACAGGCCGGCGTTTTCACGAAACATCCGCTACCGCTATCTTATGACGATCTGGAGGACATCGCGATCCTCGCTGGAGCGCTGCGCAAGCAAGATGTCGGACCGCAAAGCCCCCTCTGTGCGACTGAGCTGCCGAACGGAGAGCGGCTGCAGATCTGTTTGCCGCCCGCTGTTCCCTCAGGAACAATAAGCCTGACGATACGGCGTCCCTCAAGTCGTGTGACCGAACTCAAGGAAGTTTCCTCTCGCTACGAATACTCGCGTTGGAATCAATGGCGGTCACGAAAGGAGCGTCAAGAGCGGCAGGACGAAACGATTCTTCAGCACTACGACAATGGTGACTTGGAGCAATTTTTGCGAGCGTGCGTTTGCGGGCGGCTCACGATGCTGCTTTGCGGACCTACTGGAAGCGGCAAAACGACAATGAGCAAGACTTTGATCAACGCTATACCCCCGCAAGAGAGACTGATAAGTATCGAGGACACGCTCGAACTTGCAATCCCGCACGAGAACCATGTCCGGTTACTCTATCCGAAGGACCGAGCAGGCGTAGGTGCGGTGACAGCCGAGCAACTGTTGCAAGCCAGCTTGCGCATGCGCCCTGATCGAATATTGCTTGGCGAGATGCGCGATGATGCTGCTTGGGCCTACCTTAGCGAAGTCGTCTCCGGCCATGCGGGATCAATATCAACGATTCATGGGGCGGATCCGGTCCAAGGCTTTAAAAAGCTCTTTTCACTCGTCAAGAGCAGCCCGCAAGGAGCTGCTGTGGAAGACCACACGCTTCTTGACCTGCTGTCGGCTGCCATTGACGTCATTGTGCCGTTCCGTACCCAAGGCGACGTGTATGAGGTGGGGGAGGTGTGGCTCGCCGCCGATGTCCGGCGACGCGGAGAGACAGTAGCCGACCTTCTTAACAAGCACTAAGGCTAGAGCACGTCGGGGATCGGTAAGTCGTTTGTGATACGATGGCGTAATTTGTTCAGATTGAACGTCCACTTTGATTTGAGGGAGGTGGATAATGGGAGGAGGACTGAGCGTAGACCTTCGGTCACAAGTCTGAAGTCTTCGGGCGCCCTGTCGGCGCGGCAAGTCGCGGCACGATTCGACTGGGTGTATCGAGCGCGTCCGCTGAATTGCGCGGGCGACGCTCACCGAGCTGGTGCCGATGCCTGCTTCAAAAGCGGCATCGACACCCGGCAGGTCGTACCCTTGATTTACGTAGCCGCGCTCAATGAAGGTCTTCAAAGCCGCCGAACGTGGTTCGGAATGACCGGTGGTAAATCGGGAAGTGCCATATAGGGAATCCTCCTGGTATTGCCTCCAGGGGGTCCTCTCAATGAACAAAGCCGCAACCTGCCCTTGCGACCTCAGCTGGAGTTTGCGACGCAACCCATAGGAGGATCGATGCGCAGAGAAATCGCAGGCAGAGTCGGTGGCATTGTGGGCTGGCCGACCGACGGTTTCAGCCCGTCAACAGGTCTTCACGTGTTCCATCCCCGACTATTGCAGGCGTGCGGCTTGCATGCTCCCGCGATCACCCATCGGAAAGAGCGTTACGAACACTACGAAGAGTTGCGCGACTTCCGCTGTCGCCCCGGTCTTACAGCGGACGGTGACCTGTCCGACCTTGATAGGACGTGAAATGCGAACGCTGCTCATTGATCATCATGTGGATCTTACGCGCGCTGTGCGAGTTGCGCTCGGGGATAGCGGTTTTGCCGTTGATGTAGTTGGCAACCTGGAACAGGCGTCGAGGGCATTTTGTTGCGCAACCTATGAAATTCTCCTGCTGGAGTTGGCTCTGCCAGATGGCGATGGCTTGGGCTGGCTGAGACAGCTAAGGAGCAACGGGCATTCAGTTCCAACCCTCATTATGAGTAGCATCAACGATCTCGAGAAGCGGATTGCAATTTTCAACGGTGGCGCGGACGACTTTCTGCTCAAGCCCGTCTCTTTCGATGAGCTCATCGCCAGAATGAGAGCCATTCTGCGCCGGTCGACACAGGTGACCGACCCCATCGTTGTATTTGGCAATCTCAATTTCGATCCGATCGGCCGACAGGTTTCCGTCTCGGGTCATCCTCTGAAGATCGCACGCCGCGAACTATGTATTTTAGAGCATCTGCTTATCCGTGCAGGCCGCATCGTGCCTCGTGCGCAGTTGGAAGATCACCTCTATTCGTTCAACGACGAGGTATCTGCCAACGCGCTTGAAGTCGGAATCTATCGCTTACGTGGACACCTGAGTAGGTCAGGTGCAACGCCACGTATCACGACCATGCGCGGCATTGGTTACATTCTTGAATTGACTGAGGCGGCATCCGCATAGTTGGTCTAAATTGAAAGAACAGACTGCCTGCCCGTCGTCAGGTTGAGCTTGTGGCCATAATGGACACCGCGGCCGCCCTTGACGATGGTGTCGGCATGCGGTTCGAACGGCTCTGTCGCAAACCTTTTTGTAAGCGAGCATGGCAAGAAAAACGCCTCAGCTGTGGAGGAGCACGTGATGTTCAAGGGCCGCCATTTCGACCAGTCGGTGATCCTGCTGTGCGTGCGCTGGTACCTGGCCTACACTCTGAGCCTGCGCGATCTGGAAGAGATGATGGCCTAACGCGTTGGAGGTCGACCACTCCACTGTGCATCGCTGGGTCGCCCACTTCTCGCCGCAGCTGCTGGAGCGCTTCAACCGGCGCAAGCGTGTGGTCGGCAGCAAGTGGCATTGGACGAGACGTACATCAAGGTCCGCGGCGGTATCTCTACCGCGCTATCGACATCCTCGGCGATACGGTCGAGTTCTTCTTTAGCGAAAACCGTAACCAGGTGGCGGCCCAACGCTTCCTCCGCAAGGCGCTGACGCGCCATGGCCGGCCGGAGCGCATCGTCATCGACGGCAGCCAGACCAATTACGAAGCAATCCTTTCCTGCGACGCTGAAAGCCGGCTGCGGCAGCGATCGCGGCGACCGCTGAAGCCGATCCGCTCCACAATAGCCGGCATCTAAACAATCGGATCGAACAGGATCACCGGCGTATCAAGCCGCATTCGATCCATGCTCGGGTTCAAGTCGCATGCGAACGACGTGGTTATCCTCTCCGGCATCAAGATGATCCACATGATGGGCAAGCGACAGGCGAGGTATGCCTACAAGTCTGTCGATCGCTGTTGCGATATCCTCGCTGGCTGACGGACAGGCCAAAATGGCCGTTCACAACCCCATTTCAGGTTTGCGACAGAGCCTTTTGTCGGCGTTGCCGGCTTCGAGGGGCCGGTGCGCGCCGAGCGGATCAAGATCACCCCCGGCCACCTTGGTGCGGCCACTCGCCGAGTACGAAGCGGCGGCCGGAGGGAGCTGGTGATGACGACCCTAGATCATGACCTGCTGATCGCAATCCTGGATCGGCTGAAGTTGACGGCGATCCGCGACCAGCTCGACACGCTCATGTCGAGCAAGATCGCGCAGTTCCCGTTTGTCCGCGACGCTGCTGGAGCCCGGTTGCAAGGGCTGCCACAGATGGCCTGAACCTGAATCCGCCTTTCTTGAGGCGTTGCGACTATCATCGCGGCGACACGCAGCTCTTGATTTGTGTGCGAAATCCTCAGCAGATCCATCGGGCTGAGCCGCTCAGCAATATCAACGAGAATGTCCAGCGGCAGATCAAGGATACTCAGAGGAGGAAACGCTCTTGAGGCTCAGAGCGCGTCTGCTCCACTATAGATCAGGATGATTCACCGGGTCCTTCAACGCCAGCCGCCAGGTTCCGATGAGAGAATTGTCCCTGATATCACGCTCGATGGAGTTAAATGCCGAGATGGGCGCCTTGCCACGCTCCTCAATACCCCTCATGATTCACCGCCTATAGCTACCAACTGAATGAATCATCGTGATTGTCGCGCAGCGGAATCCTCAAGGATCGGGCAGTTCGTAGGGGGCGCCGGTTTGACCAGGTTGAGCCCGCGAATTGCTCGATCGGACAAGATCCTAATTCTCGACCATGCGGTGAGGCTCGAACGAGATCCTCGGGACGCACTCCAAGGTTTCGATCATATTCGGCACACAAGGAAAGGGCGGCATTGCTGCCGCCCTGTCCGCTGTAAGTTGATAGGGGCTGGATTAAAAATCCATACCGCCCATCCCGCCCATGCCGCCCATACCGCCGCCGCCCATGCCGCCAGGCATGCCGCCGCCAGCCGACTCCTTCTTGGGAGCCTCCGCGATCATGGCTTCGGTGGTGACGAGCAGGCCGGCGACCGAGGCCGCGTCCTGGAGAGCGGTGCGAACGACCTTGACCGGGTCGACGATACCCATGGCGATCATGTCGCCATACTCGCCGGTCTGGGCGTTGTAGCCGTAGGTCGCACCCTTGTTGTCAAGGATCTTGCCGGCAACGATCGAAGCTTCCGCACCTGCGTTCGAAGCGATCTGACGGGCCGGAGCCTGCAGTGCACGACGAACGATGTTGATGCCGGCAGCCTGGTCGGCATTGACGCCGGTGACCTTGATGTTGGCCGAAGCGCGCAGCAGTGCGACGCCGCCGCCTGCAACGATGCCTTCTTCCACGGCCGCGCGGGTCGCGTTGAGGGCGTCGTCGACGCGGTCCTTCTTTTCCTTGACTTCGACTTCCGTCGCGCCGCCGACGCGGATCACCGCGACGCCGCCCGCGAGCTTCGCCAGACGTTCCTGCAGCTTCTCCTTGTCGTAGTCCGACGTGGTCTCTTCGATCTGCTGCTTGATCTGGGCAACGCGGCCCTGGATCTCGTCCTTCTTGCCGGCGCCGTCGACAATGGTGGTGTTCTCCTTGGAGATCGACACCTTCTTGGCGCGGCCGAGCATGTTGAGGCCGACATTCTCGAGCTTGATGCCGAGGTCTTCCGAAATGACCTGGCCACCGGTGAGGATGGCGATGTCTTCCAGCATGGCCTTGCGGCGATCACCGAAGCCCGGCGCCTTGACGGCGGCGATCTTCAGGCCACCGCGCAGCTTGTTGACGACCAGCGTGGCCAGAGCCTCGCCTTCGACGTCTTCCGAGATGATGAGCAGCGGCTTGGAGGTCTGCACGACGGCTTCGAGAACCGGCAGCATGGCCTGGAGGTTGGACAGCTTCTTCTCGTGCAGGAGGATGTAGACGTCCTCGAGCTCGGCAACCATCTTGTCGGCGTTGGTGACGAAGTAGGGCGAGAGATAGCCGCGGTCGAACTGCATGCCTTCGACGACTTCCAGCTCGGTCTCGGCGGTCTTGGCTTCCTCAACCGTGATGACGCCTTCATTGCCGACCTTCTGCATCGCTTCGGCGATCATCTTGCCGACCGACTCGTCGCCATTGCCGGCGATCGTGCCGACCTGGGCAACTTCCTCGGAAGTCTTGATCTTCTTGGCAGCGTTGCCGAGAGCCGCGACGACTTCGGTCACGGCCAGGTCGATGCCGCGCTTCAGGTCCATCGGGTTCATGCCGGCGGCAACCGCCTTGTTACCTTCCTGGACGATCGACTGCGCCAGGACGGTCGCGGTCGTGGTGCCATCACCGGCGATGTCGTTGGTCTTCGAAGCAACTTCGCGGATCATCTGCGCGCCCATGTTTTCGAACTTGTCGGAAAGTTCGATTTCCTTGGCGACGGTGACGCCGTCCTTGGTGATGCGCGGAGCGCCGAACGACTTGTCGATGACGACGTTGCGGCCCTTGGGACCGAGGGTCACCTTCACCGCGTCGGCGAGGATGTTGATGCCGTGAAGCATGCGCTCGCGGGCGTCGCGGGAGAATTTTACGTCTTTGGCAGCCATTTTTTAGCTCCTGGCAGGGGCTTGCGATCAAGCCCGAAATTCAGTTGACGGTGAGGCCGATAATCAGCCGATGATGCCCATAATGTCGGATTCCTTCATGATCAGAAGGTCTTCGCCATTGAGCTTGACTTCGGTGCCCGACCACTTGCCGAACAGGATGCGGTCGCCGGCCTTGACGTCCAGCGGGACCAGCTTGCCGGCTTCGTCGCGAGCGCCGGAGCCGACGGCGATGATCTCGCCTTCCTGCGGCTTTTCCTTCGCCGTATCCGGGATGATGATCCCGCCGGCGGTCTTGGATTCGGATTCGACCCGGCGTACGACCACGCGGTCATGCAGCGGCCGGAAATTCGACTTTGCCATTTTTGGATTTCCTTGGTGCGGATGTTGAACGGTGCTCCGTTGCCCGAGCATGCCTAGCACTCAGCCGAAGCGAGTGATAACGCGGCAATGAGATAAGCCGCAGGCTCCTGCTAGTCAAGACGGAAGAGCAAAGAGCAAAGAGAAAAGAGAAGACAGCAAAGAGCAGCCAGCAAAGAGCGTGTAAGCATCGAGCCTTTTATGTGAACAATGTCGGGTATCCGACATATATGGGGCGGCTCACCCTTTGTAATTGAGCTTTATTCAGATGGTACGATTTGTGCAACGGGTGTTGCATTTGAACTCATCCAGAGGCTCGCACGGGTCGTGCTGCGTCAGCTTGGTCATGTCGAGCTTCAGAAGGCCATTTGGCATTGGTTCTGTTGCTCCTATTGCCATTCATGACCAATCCTGCGCGCGTGAGCCGGCCGGCTAGATTCCAACCACGAGAGCGCCGCCGCTGAGACCCGCACCCGCCGCCGCCAGAAGGATTTTCTCTCCTGGCTGGAATGGCTTCATCTGGTTGGCGAGCGAGAGCGACAGCGGGACCGTCGCGGCCGAAGAGTTGCCGTATTCGGCAATCGTCTTGACAATTGCTTGGTCCGCAATGCCGAGGTTTCTTGCGACCGCGCCGAAAATCCGAGTATTGGCCTGATGCGGCACAAACCGGCCGACATTGTGTGGCCGCACTCCCGCAGCGGCTAGCGCGGTTCTCGAGCAATCGGTCATCATCTCGACGGCCTTTGCGAATATTTCGGGCCCGTCGGTCATCGTCATCCGGGTCTGCCCGAGGTCGAGGTCGCCATGGAACGGCGTGTTGCTTCCTCCTGCGGGAATCTGGATCAGCCCGTAGCGCGAGCCGTCCGAAGCCACCGAGGCACCGAGAATGCCCCGATCAGCATCATCGCACTGACCGATCACCAGGGCGCCGGCGGCATCGGCGAACAAGACTGAGCTCGCGCGCTCGGCTGGATTGATGCGGCGGCTGAGAATGTTGGCGGCGATGACCAGCGCTGGTTTGCCATGCAGGCGGGTGAACCCGTCCGCAAACATGAGCGCATAGATGAAGCCAGCGCAGGCGCCGGTCAGATCGACCGCGCCTGCGCGGCCAAGGCCAAGCTTGTGTGCGACCAGCGGCGCGCTGGGCGGCAGAAGATGGTCGGGTGTCGAGGTGGCAAGCAACAGCAGACCGATGTCGTGGCGCGCAATACCGGCGTTCACCAGCGCCATGTCGCCAGCCCGGGTGGCAAGACCCGACAGCGTGTCTTCGTCCGTTGCCCAGAAGCGCGAACGGATTCCGGTACGCCTTTCGATCCAGCCCGGCTCGAGGCCGAGATTGCTCTCGATCTCGGCATTGGCCACCCTGCGCCCAGGCACGTGATGGCCAAGTCCGAGAATGCGCGACGACTTGCTCATGGCCTGGACCCGAAGCGTTCCCCGGCCTCCTCGATGGCGTCATAGACTCGTTCGAGCTCGTCGTCTGCGATGCAATAGGGTGGCAGAAGGTAGAGGACATTGCCGAGCGGGCGCACAAGCAGGCCGCGCTCGAGGAAGAAAGCGCGCAGCTTCGGACCAATCTCGGCGAGATAACCTGCGGAACCGGTTCGCAGGTCGAGCGCCGCGATCGTTCCCGTGGCTCGACAGCCGGCAAAATATGGATTGTCCCGAAAGCGTTGCAGCCCGACGGCCTGCATCACGCTCAAGGCCGTGATCCGCTCGGCCACTGGTTCGTCGCGCCAGATCTCGACATTGGCGAGTGCTGCCGCACAGGCAATCGGATTGGCGGTGTAGGAGCTCGAATGGAAAAACGTCTTCTTCCGGTCCTCGGAATAGTGCGCCCGGAAGATGGCATCGGTGACAAGCGTTACGGCCAGCGGGATGGTGCCGCCGGTCAAGCCTTTGGAGGTGCACAGGATATCTGGAGAAATCGATGCCTGCTCGCAGGCGAACATGGTTCCGGTGCGTCCCCAGCCGGTCATCACCTCGTCGGCGATCAGCAGCGTGCCGGAGGCCTCAGTGATCTTCTTCAATTCGGCCAGAACCGATGCTGGATACATCAGCATGCCGCCGGCGCCCAGCACCAGCGGCTCGACGATCAAGGCTGCGGCTCGTCGATCGCGGGTCACAGCCTGGAAACGATCCAGCGTCTCCTGCTCGTGCCCCGCGGCCGGAAAGGGGATGATGTCGACCTCGAACAGCAAGGGTTCGTAGGCGGCGTTGAACACGCCACGCGCACCGACGCTCATCGTTCCGATCGTGTCACCATGATAGCTGTGCTCCATGACGACGATGCGCGAGCGCGGCGCGCCGATGTTGCGGAAATAACCGAGCGCCATCTTCAGCGCGACTTCGACTGAGGTCGAGCCACTGTCGGAATAGAACACCCAGTCGAGTCCAGCGGGAGCGAGGCCGACAAGCGCCTTGGCCAAGCGCTCTGCCGGCTCGTGCGTGAAGCCCGCAAAGATAATCTGGTCGAGGCTCGACGCGGTTGTCTCGATTGCCTTCATGATGCAGGGATGGCGGTGGCCATGTGTGACGACCCACCAGGAGGAGATGGCGTCCAGGATGCGGGCGCCGTCGGCCCTGTGGAGATAGGCGCCCTCAGTCAGGACGATTTCTGGGGTCGCAGGCTCGAGCGCGTGCTGGGTGAAGGGATGCCACACATGAGACTGCGACATCAGTCACCTCCAGCAATCGAGGCGAAGGCGAAGCCGGCAACCATTGCGTCCCTCAGTGTTTTGCCCGTCAGCACATCCAGGTGCGGCAGCCTGCCGAGCTGCGGCGCACCGCTGAATTCCACGATGGTCCGTTGCGTATCGGCCATCTCATCGCCGATGAAAGCGATGCCCGCCAACGGGATGGAGCGGGCGCGGAGCGCCTCGACCGAGAGCAAGGTGTGGTTGATGGTGCCGAGCGTGGTGCGGGCGCACAGAATAACGGGCAGCCGCCATTCAGCGAAGATGTCGATGAACCTTGTGCGCCGGTTGAGCGGCACCATCAGGCCGCCGGAGCCTTCGATGACGAGCGGCGTCGGTAGGACGGGAAAAGCAAGATCGGCAGCCTTGATCGCCACGCCGTCGATCTCGGCCGAACGATGCGGCGACAGCGGGCTCCGCAAGCGGTAGGCTTCCGGCAGCACGCGCTCTGAGGGCAAGCCGGCAAGCCGCGCGACCACCTCGCTGTCGGTCTCGCCGTCGAGGCCCGATTGCACCGGTTTCCAGTAAAAGCCGTCCAGCAAACCGGCGAGCCCAGCCGCAAACACGGTCTTGCCAACTCCGGTATCCGTTCCGGTGATGACAATGCGTTGAGTCATATCGCCTCCGGTGATGTTTGGGCCAACACCTCGACCAGCGCCTCGACCATGGCGGAAATGTCGGCTTCGCCAATATTGAGCGTCAGTGAGATGCGCAGCCGCGACGTGCCCTCGGGCACGGTCGGAGGACGAACGCCGCGTATGTCGAAGCCGCGGGCCTGCAGGCGCGCCGCCACTGCCATGGTGCGCCTGACATCGCCGATTACTAAGGGCTGGATCTGAGAGCCACTTGGTGTCACACCCCAGCGATTGACCAACCGGCCGGCGCTGGCGACGCGTTCATGCAGCTGAACACGCCGCATAGGCTCGTCGGCCAGCATTGCGAGTGCCTCGCGCGCCACGACCGCCATCAGTGGCGATGGCGCGGTCGCGTAGATGAATGGCCGGCAACGGTTGATCAGATATTCGCACAGTGCCCTCGGCCCGGTCACGAGCCCACCAGATGCGCCGAGCGCCTTGCCGCAGGTGTGGAGCACTATGATGTTGTCGCGGCCCTCGAAAGCGGCGGCAAGCCCCCGGCCGTCCGGTCCCCAGACGCCGGTGGCATGCGCCTCATCAATGACGATGAATGCGCCGTGCCGATCGGCAAGCGCGACCAGGCTCTCCAAAGGCGCGCAGTCGCCATCCATGCTGTAAAGGCTTTCCACCGCGATCCAGACGCATCCCATGCCGCCTGCGACGCGCCAACGTGTAATCGCATCCTCGACAGCGGTGGCGTCGTTGTGCGCGGCCAGCACGAACTGTGCGCGCCCGGCCTGCGCACCCTCATGCATGCTGGCATGGGCGAGCTCATCGAGGACCAAAAGATCGCCCTTCTGCGGCAGGGCGCTCAGCAGAGCGAAGTTGGCGATGTAGCCGCTGCCGAAGAACAGCGCGCGGTCGGCTCCAAAGAATGCCGCCGCGTCTGCCTCGAGCTGCTCGTGTTCCGGTGCATTGCCGCGCAACAGCCGCGACCCGGTGGCGCCAACCGGCGTGCCCCGCGCAATCGCCGCCACAACCGCATCGCCAAGTCTTCTGGACGCGGCCAGCCCGAGATAGTCGTTCGACGAAAAGTCCAGCCCGGCGCGGGGCGAAAGCGTCCGCAGCCGGTCCTTGCGCGCTAGGCCCTGCAAGGTCGCATCATAACGGGCAAGCGGCGCCCCGTTCATTGCGCCTCGAGTTCCATCGGATCGATGCCAAGGCGCCGGAACAGCAGGGTATCCTTGTCCTCACCTGGATTGTCCGCCGTCAGCAGCGTGTCGCCGAAGAAGATTGAGTTGGCGCCGGCAAAAAAGCACAGCGCCTGCATCTCGTCGGTCATCGCGGTGCGGCCGGCGGACAGACGGACATGCGATTTCGGCATCATGATGCGCGCCAGCGCGATCACGCGCACGAATTCGATCGGCTCAATGGGCTTGGCGTCTGCAAGCGGCGTGCCGGCGATCGGGATCAGCATGTTGATCGGAACGCTTTGCGGATGTTCCGGCAGATTGGCCAGCGTCACCAGCATGTCGATCCGGTCCACCGGCTCCTCGCCCATGCCGACAATGCCTCCACAGCAGACATTGATGCCGGATTTGCGAACGTGCTCGAGCGTCTCGAGCCGCTCGGCAAAGCTCCGCGTACCGATGATCTCGCTATAGTAGCGTTCTGACGTATCGATGTTGTGGTTGTAGTAGTCGAGACCCGCCTGCTTCAGTCGCACGGCTTGCTCAAGATCGAGCATGCCGAGTGTCATGCAGGTCTCCAGGCCCAGCGCCTTGACGCCTTCGACCATCGCCACCACCGCATCCATGTCGCGCGCCTTGGGGTTTCGCCAGGCCGCGCCCATGCAATAACGGGTGGCGCCGGCATCACGCGCCTTGGTCGCTTCGGCGATGACGCGCCTGACTTCCATCAGCTTGGACGCCTCCAACCCGGTTTTGTGACGCGCCGACTGGCTGCAATAGCCACAATCCTCCGGGCATCCTCCGGTCTTGATGCTGAGCAGCCGGCTGAGCTGGACCTTGTTTGGATCGAAATTCTGGCGGTGCACGGTCTGCGCCAGGAAGAGGAGATTGTTGAAGGGGGCATGGTAAAGTGCCTGAGCCTTTTCCAGGGTCCACGCTCCAGCGTCAGGCGGGTCAGGCGATTGAGCGTGCGGCGATGTCTGCGTTGAACTTGCCGTTTGCATCTCCATGCTGTTCCTCCGGTCTGTCTTGCGGGTCTTTGCTATCTGACTGTGATGATCGGAAAGGACAGTTGACCCAATCCTGTTCGTTACTCAGACAATCATGAGCCCCGATGGTCGAGGCCGATATCCAGGATCGGCGCGCTGTGGATGAGTCGGCCGACCGAAATCAGATCAACGCCGGTCGCGGCAACCGCTCGCGCTGTATGCGACGTGATCCCGCCAGAAGCCTCGGTGATAGCGCGGCCACCGACCATTGCGACGGCGCGGCGAAGATCGGGGAGGGACATGTTGTCGAGCAGAACCGCATCGGGAGCGAAGCCAAGTACCTCCTCCAGCTGGGCCAGAGTATCGACTTCGACTTCGATCTTGACGAGATGACCGGCCGCTCTTCGTGCTCGCTCGAGCGCTGGCCGGACGCCGCCTGCGATGGCGATGTGGTTGTCCTTGATCAAAATTGCATCGTCCAGGCCGAAGCGGTGATTGGACCCGCCACCTGCGCGCACGGCATACTTTTCGACTGCCCGCAATCCGGGCGTTGTCTTGCGGGTGCAGACGATCTTCGCGCCATATCCACGAACCGCAGCGACGATCGATGCCGTTGCTGTGGCGATGCCGCTCAGATGGCACAAAAAATTGAGTGCCGTCCTTTCCGCTGTGAGAATGGCTCGGGCCGGGCCAACCACTGATGCAATGACCTCTCCATCCACGACATTGCAGCCGTCTGTCCGCTCCACGGAGATTTCGACACCAGGATCAATCATGCCGAAAGCGAGCATCGCCAGATCGATGCCGGCGACAACTCCGGACTGTCGCGCCACCAACACGGTTCCCGCTTGGTATTCCTTCGGGACGATGGCGTCCGTGGTCAAGTCGCCGGCTCTGCCAAGGTCTTCAAGAAGAGATGCCCGGACAAGCGGCTCAAGCAGGACCGTGGGGAGCGGTGAGAGCATCATCACTTTGCACCTTCGGAGCTTGGCGAGTGTCCGAGTTCCCGCGCGGCCGCCAAGGCAGCTTCGAGCGTGATTTCGGACCGTCGGGCGGCAGTCGCATGATGAGGAAAATCTGTCCGGTAATGAGCGCCGCGGCTTTCTTCGCGCAACAAGGCGGCAACAGCAATCATTAGCCCGACAGCCGCCGGATCCGAGACCGCATCCTTGCTTTCGGCGAGCGGCAATAAGGCACGCGCGGCTGCTTTCAAGCCTTGACCATCCCGGACGATGCCGAGTGCGCGCGACAGAAAAACGCGCACGGCTATCGGAGCGGGCGGTGGGTAAACGTTCGCAAACGCAGGCCTTGTTCTGCGCGCAGGCGTTCCGGCGACGCTTTCAGCGACCCAGCGGGCGCACACGATTGCCTCGGTCAAGGAATTGCTGGCGAGCCTGTTGGCGCCATGCAGTCCTGTCGAAGCGACTTCGCCGCAGGCCCACAGCCCCTTGACGGAGGTCCTGCCCGAGCAGTCCACGGCAACGCCACCCATGTGGTAGTGTTGGGCCGGACGAATGGGGATGAGATCGCGCGCGGGATTGATGCCCGCTCCAAGGCAGGCTGATGCGATTGTCGGGAAATGTCGAGCGAATGCTGTGCCTGGCCGTTGTCGGGCATCGAGAAAAACATGGTGGCCGTCCGCAAGATGGTTCCACACGGCGCGGGCCAAGACATCGCGAGGCGCAAGTTCCGCCCCTGGCACGCTCTGGAGAAAAGCCTGGCCGGTTTCATCGATCAGGGCAGCACCTTCGCCTCGCACAGCCTCGCTGACCAGCGCCATAGGGCGTTCTGGGCCGTCAAGGGCGGTCGGGTGGAACTGGATGAATTCGAGGTCGGCTAGGACAGCTCCAGCGCGGGCCGCAAGCGCAAGGCCTTGTCCGCAACTGCCCCAAGGGTTCGTGGTGTCGAGAAACAGTCCCCCGATGCCACCGGTGGCGAGGACGACCCGCCGTGAGCCGAAGAAGAAAGGTGCGATCGAACAGCTCGCCCAGACGCCTCGGATCGCATTCTCTCGCACGGCGAGCCGGCGCGCTTCCACGCCCTCCACGACAACTATCGACGGAGTGGAACGCACAGCCGCGATCAGCGCACGCATGATCTCACGCCCGGTGCCGTCCCCATGCGCATGAACGATGCGACGTCGGCTGTGTGCGGCCTCCAATCCGAGGCACAGTGATCCTTCCGGCGTGCGGTCAAAGCGAACCCCAAAGCCCGCAAGCCCCTCTATGGCCTTGGGCGCGGCTTGGAGGATGCGGCTCGCCACGGCTCGGTCGCAGAGACCATCCCCGGCGGCAACCGTATCGGCCAGGTGCATTGCCGGATCGTCGTCTTCGCCGAAACTTGCAGCCAGGCCCCCCTGGGCCCAGGTGCTCGAGTTGTCAGCTCCCAGCAGCGACCTTGACAGAAGAAGCACCGGCTCCGGCGACAGTTGAAGCGCGGTCATCAGTCCGGCGATGCCGCCGCCGATGATGATGGGCCGCCCGAAGAAGCTGCGGAGGTCGGCGCTCAAACTGCCAGCATCCGTTCGACCGCTAGCCGCGCGCGCCCGGCGATCCCGGGTTCGACGGTTACGTCATGGTGGTTCTGCTCGAGCGCCGTGCGGATGTTGGCAAGCGTGATCCGCTTCATATGCGGGCACAAATTGCAGGGCCGGATGAACTCGACCTTTGGGTGCGCTAACGCGACGTTGTCGCTCATTGAGCATTCCGTCATCAGCACGACACGTGGCGGCCTTTGCCTTTCGACATAGTCGGACATGGCAGCCGTCGAGCCGGAAAAATCTGCTTCAGCCACGACGTCGGGCGGGCATTCGGGATGGGCGAGCACGACCACGCCGGGATGGCTTTCGCGCAACTCGCGGATGTCGGCCGGTGTAAAGCGCTCATGCACCTCGCAACGCCCTTTCCAGGCGATGATCTGCACATCTGTCTGGGCGGCGATATTCTGGGCCAGATATTCGTCCGGCAACATGATCACCCGGGGAACCCCAAGGGATTCGACGACCGCCTTGGCGTTGCCGGATGTACAGCAGATATCCGACTCGGCCTTCACTTCGGCGGACGTATTTACATAAGTGATGATCGGAACGCCGGGATAACGCTGGCGCATCAAGCGCACGTCTTCTGCCGTGATTGAGTCCGCCAACGAGCAACCGGCGCTGAGATCCGGAATGAGCACGGTCTTGCCCGGATTAAGGAGCTTGGCCGTTTCGGCCATGAAATGGACGCCGGCCAGCACGATGACTTGCGCCTCGACCGTCGCAGCCGTGCGGGCTAGTGCCAAGCTGTCGCCGACGATGTCGGCCACGCAGTGGAAGATCTCGGGCGTCTGATAGTTGTGCGCCAGAATGATCGCGTTGCGCTCGCGCTTCAGCGCAAGGATCGCCTCGATATCCTCGGCGAAAGCCGGCCATTCGATCGGCGGGATCACTCGTCGGACGCGCTCGTAGAGCAACGCGGCCGTAGGCAGCATGGCGCCCATAGACCCCCTCCCGCTTATACTCTAACTGAAAATAACCAGCATATACTTGCTGTGAGTATAAGGGATGTCAACCCCGCGCCAGCGGCAATTTTGTCCCGGCGATGAGCCTATCGTCGAGAACGGCGTGGCGGAAACGGAAAAGCTTCGCTGGCCGGCCGCCGGTCTCAGTGGTGGCCTCTCCGGTCTCCTCGACCAGCTCCTGCTGTTCGATCAGTCGGCGAAAGTTCGGCTTGTGGATGAGCCTGCCGGCGAGCGCCTCCACGGTTCGCTGCAGCTGCAAAAGCGTGAAGACCGGCGGCATCAGCTCAAAGACGACTGGGCGGTATTTGATCTTGGAGCGCAGCCGCGCAATGCCGGTCGCCACGATGCGGCGATGATCGGCGACCATGGACTTGCTGGGCACCAGCGGCGGGGGTCCTGCGTCCCGCCCTCTTACGGCCTCTTGGACCAGGCCTGCTTCGTAGACTAACTCATAGCGTTGAAGCGTGAGTTCCTCGTTCCAAAGGCGGTCGTCGAAGCCAAAGGCTATCGTCGCCCGCTGCCAGCGTTCACGTCGCGTGGCCGAATCGCCAACGCCGTTTGCCCATTCGATCAGGCGCGGCCGCAGAACGTCCAGCACGACCGCAGGCGTGCCGGAGCGGTGGTCCTCCCATGGAAAATATTCATACCAACTCTGCCATCCGCACTTGGGCGAGCCCGCTGCCTGTTCCTTGCGCGTCAATGCGAGATAGCTGATGGAGATGACGCGCTGCTGGCGCTCGGCGCCGATGCGATCCCGATCCGCGAACGTGTAGAGTTGCTCAATGTACCCCAGCCGATGGCCGGTTTGCTGCTCGACCCACCCCCTCAAGCCGGATTGCAGCGATCGGTGCTCAAGCGCAAAGGGACCGGAGGGCAAGGTGTCCGCCTGGCCGATGGTGAGGACACAGGGTTGACTGCCGTTTACGGCGACCACAAAGGCGATCAAGTCCACTTTGACGTTGTCGGCCTTGCCGGCGGCTCTGTCTTTCCTGAGTCCTATTGCCTGATCGTCCATTATTTGGCCAGCTCGGGGGCACCTTAATCGATTTAATGTAAGCGTGCCAATTGGCACGTCAACACCCCGCAGCTGCATGGCCATTTTTTTGCTCTTCGCACCTGCACAAAAATGTGCCAAAGGCGACAGCCGCAGCTGGTAACGTAGGGGAAGGAGGGTCCCATGAGCGCTTATGGTGACACCAGGGCGATCACACCGCCGGATATTCGTTCGCGCAAAGGTGGGACGCCGCTCGTCTGCCTTACCGCCTACACCACCCCAGTCGCCCGGCTTGTCGATCCCCATTGTGATGTGGTGCTCGTCGGCGACAGCGTCGGCATGGTTCTCCACGGCCTGCCCTCGACGCTCGGTGTCACGCTGGAGATGATGATCACGCACGGCCAGGCGGTGCGCCGTGGCATCAAGCAGGCGCTGATGGTGGTCGACCTGCCGTTCGGTTCCTACGAGGAAAGCCCAGAGCAGGCTTTCCGCAATGCCGCGCGCGTCATGGCCGAGACCGGCTGCACGGCCGTCAAGCTCGAAGGCGGCGAAGCGATGGCAGAGACGATCGGCTTCCTCGCCGCACGCGGCGTGCCCGTCATGGCCCATGTCGGATTGACGCCGCAGGCCATCAACACCATCGGTGGCTACCGCGTACAGGGCAGGGGCGGGGATGCCGAGCGCATCAGGCGCGACGCAATTGCGGTGGGCGAAGCGGGCGCCTTTGCGGTCGTCCTGGAGAAGGTTCCTGAGGCGCTCGCCCGCCGGATCACCAAGGAGGTGGCGACCCCGACCATTGGCATCGGTGCCTCGGCAGCCTGTGACGGCCAGATTCTCGTCGTCGACGACATGCTGGGCCTCTTCGGCGACTTCCGGCCCAAGTTCGTCAAGCGTTATGCTGAACTCCGGGAGGCGGCTGCGGCTGCGATCGCTTCCTATGCGCGCGAGGTGAAGGAGCGCCAGTTTCCCGCCGCAGAGCACGTGTTTGCCGATGCGCCCAAGCCCGCCGACACGGACGCCACCAAGAGCGGAGAAGCAGCGTGAGCGTGCCGATCGTCAGGAGCGTTGACCAGCTTCGCGAAAGCGTCGCCGCATGGCGCTGCGAAGGTGTGAGGATAGCCCTGGTGCCAACGATGGGCGTCCTGCATGAGGGCCATCTCAGCCTGGTGCGCGCTGCACTCGAGAAGGCAGACCGTGTGATAGTGACGCTCTTCGTCAACCCGAAGCAATTCAACAGCCAGGCCGATCTTGCCGCGTATCCCCGCACCGAGAACGAGGATGCCGCCAAACTGGCACCGGTTGGCGCGCACCTGCTTTATGCGCCAGATGCAGAGGAGATGTATCCGGCGGGCTTCGCCACCACCGTTTCGGTTTGCGGTGTCAGCGAAGGCCTGTGCGGTACATTCCGGCCGGGGCATTTCGACGGCGTGGCGACCGTCGTCGCCAAGCTCTTCCTGCAGACCAGCGCTGACTTCGGCTTCTTTGGCGAAAAGGACTTTCAGCAAATTCACCTGGTCAGGCGCATGGCCCGGGATCTCGATATTCCAATCACCATTGTTGCCTGTCCGACAGTCCGTGAAGCCGACGGTCTTGCGCTATCATCGCGCAATGTGCGGCTCTCGCCAGCGGAACGCGCTGTTGCTCCCAAGCTATCATCGGTCCTGCTCAAGACGGCTGAGCGGCTTGAGCGCGGCTCACCCATCATGCCAACGCTTGCAGAATCTCGCGCAGCAATTCTGACTGCAGGCTATCGCGAGGTCGAATACCTGGAACTCCGCGATGAGGCAGATCTGCAGCCGATAACAAGCCTCGATCGACCGGCACGGTTGCTTGCCGCCGCCTGGCTCGGCGGCACACGGCTCATAGACAACGTCAGACTATTTCGGATTGGTTCAACAGATTAGCCACGTTCTCGGCACGCGCCGTATTCGTCCGGGATCATCTAAAACAAGGTCTCTGCCTGGCATTGAGCGTTACGGAGGTTACGCACAGGACACATGCATCGCGTGTTTGAGAACTTCGTCGAGCAACTGTCTGCAAGTGTTGATGCTGCCGATCTCTGTGAGGCAATGGCCTCCGCTGCAGCCGGCTTCGACTTCCCGCTATTCGCCTATTTCACCTACCCGTCAGCCTCCGGCGACGCCCCCCAATTGATTTCAAACTATCCTTCATCCTGGACGTCACGTTATCTGCAACAGCGGTACCACAGTCTCGATCCGGTCATCCTGCGCGGGCTGCAAGGCTGGGATACATTCGATTGGGGTGTGGATCGCGCTCGGCACTGTCTGCCGAATTCGCAGCAACAAATTCTAGAGAGTGCGGCTGAGTTTGGCATCTGCGGCGGCCTGACGATGTCCATGCATGATCATCTCGGCCGGTTTGCTGCCCTGACCTTTGCTTCCGACGAGTCCCGTCCGCCTCTGTTGCGGTCACTGGCACGTTACGAAAAAGCATTGCAGCTGGTGGCCATCAACTTTCATATCCATGTCCGGCGCAGGCTCGCCGATCATCGCGTGGTGGATGGTGTAACGCTCACCCCGCGGGAGTTCGAGTGCCTGAAATGGGCGGCGCGCGGCAAGTCGGCTTGGGATACTAGCCAGCTTCTCGGCGTCTCAAAGCGCACCGTGACCTTTCATCTGGAAAACGCCAAGGCAAAGTTTGGCGTTCGAACGATCAACCAAGCCGTTGCACGAATGGCTGCCTCCGGCCTGACGAGATCCTGATTCTCAGCCACGATACCTGTAAACCTCTACAGGCTGCATCGATGTCAGCTTTGCCCTTCGATGGCGGGAACACATCCCACATGGAGGCGACCATGATGCAACTGATAGCACCAGACTTTTACAACGAGTTTGCAGGCGAACTCAAAGAGATGCATGGGCTCAGGTTTCGGGTCTTCAAGGAAAGGCTCGATTGGGAAGTTGATACCGAAGACCAGATGGAATCCGATCCGTTTGATGCTCTCAAGCCTGTCTATCTGCTCCTCAAAGGATCCGACTGGCGAATTCGCGGTTGCGTGCGTCTTCTGCCCAGCACCGGACCCACAATGTTGCGCGACACCTTCCCGGTGCTGCTGGGTGCTGACGTCGTGCCCTCGACCACCGACATATGGGAGAGCAGTCGTTTCGCGCTCGATCTTCCTCCGTCGGCGCCCAAGGCAGCGGGCGGGCTGGCCCAGGCGACCTACGAGCTCTTCGCGGGCATGATCGAGTTCGGCTTGGCCAAGGATCTGACCCGGATCGTAACGGTGACGGACACGCGCATGGAGCGGATCCTCCGCCTTGCTACGTGGCCATTGTCGCGCATCGGAGAACCCAAGTGCGTCGGCAAAACGGAGGCGGTGGCTGGGTTTCTCGAGATTTCCCACGCGAGCCTTTTGCGAATCCGCAGCAGGGGACGTCTGAGCGGACCGGTACTGTGGCAACCGGTTCTAGGCCCGTCAGCATAGCGCCATTGTGGACACCTGTGCCATGAAGGATGCTGGTTTGCCCAAGGAAGCGACGGTCGGCGTTGTATGCTGGCCGGACTGGCGTTGCCAGGACGCTTACCACTACGCCAGACGATTGCCACGGACTGGCTGGGCCTGGGAGTTTCTTCGGCGCAATCCACAATTCCAGCGCGACCACGCCAAAATGGCACCCTCCGCCTGCTTTGTCGGAGCCCAGGCCGACATGAAGATAATCGAGTTGACGACAGAATCGGCTTTCCTAAGACAATGGAGCCTCCTTTTTCGCGGACGCGCCACAGTCGGACGCTACATCGGCGAGGGTCTTTTGGGATCCGCGCGATTGCGCCTGTATTCTACGAGCGGCCGCGGAGCCGCTGGGGCTCGACCACGATTTTGAACCGCTTCACCTTTCATCGCTCTCATGCTGCAAGGACATCCTGCTGACAGCTGCGGGCATGCAGCACGTGCTGCTGAGGGAGAACTGCCGGAGTCTGCAGATCGCCGTTTCCGGTGCGTCCGTCCTCCGCCCGTTGCGGCTATATGTCGACGCAATCCTTCAGCCGCAGCACCTCAAGTTCCATGTCGCTGCCCTTCAGTTCCTGAACGACATCAATGATTGCCGCCGCGTGTCAGCTGCTTGCTTTCCGCCGGAACACCGCGGAGCGCGTCTGCGTATTGTACTGCAGGCTTTGGATGGCTCGCTCGCGGGAGCATCTCATCAGGAGGTCGCCATTGCCTTGTTCGGGAGACGCCGTGTCGAAGAAGATTGGCGTCATCCAGGCGGCCATCTTCGCGATCAGGTACGCCGCGCCATCCAACGTGGCCGCTTCCTGATGGGCGGCGGCTACAGACAGTTCCTGAGGTAATTGGGGTGGTTGCGATTGTCTTATCCGAACGCGCAACCTCCATTTCTCACTGCAATGGTGCGTTGCACAAAACGTGGCAAGCGCCTAGTTCTTCCGCGGCGAATCGGGTTTCGGCGAAACACCGGGACCCAGCTTCGTCGATAAGTGCATTCATGACCTGAGGACCCCGATGACCGTTATGAACTCCGACAAAGCCGGCGCTGCAAGCCTTGAGACAATCGCGCGAAACGGCAGCATGCTGCGTCGCATAGCCGTACGCATTCCGACCTACCTGTCGGATATTCGCGAAAATCCGGCGTGGCTGCCCATGTTCATGTTGGCGCGCACCATGCCGGCACGGAGAATGCACTGGCGTGGTGCAAAGCCGGTCCGAAGGCCGCAAAGAGCCCAGGACACGATGTTTGCCGGTGTCAATTGCCACGACGTTGTCGACGCGCTGCGGATGGATGGGCTTTTTCCCGGCCTTGTCCTGCCTGCAATGGTGGCTGAAGATGTAGCCGCATTCGCAAGGTGCACACCTTGTTTCGGCAATTTCGATCGCCGACTCGAATTCATGCCGGCGGAGCATGCGGAGGCTGAGGCGCGATTTGGCCGTCCGTTGCTCAGCGGCCATTATTTCGAGCGCATTCTGGGCTGTAAGTCGGCCGTTGCCATCCAAAACGATCCGCTGCTCATGGATATCGCCGCGCACTATCTCGGCGGCCAGGCGACGCTGATCACGACGCGTGTCTGGTGGAGCTTCCCGACCGGCCAGGCGTCGGACGCCGACAAGAACCTGGCTTCGCTCGGCAAATACCATTTCGACCTGGACGACTGGCGGATGCTGAAGTTCTTTTTCTATCTAGTGCCCGTCGACGAGGGGACCGGCCCGCATATCTATGTTCGCGGCAGCCATGATCGCCGCGCCCTCAAGCACCAATTTACGCTTGTCGTCGGCCATCCAGCGCAAGAGATTCTGGACGTCTACGGCAAGCAGAGTCCGGTCACGCTGACCGGCAAGGCCGGTTTCGGTTTCGTCGAGGATCCGTTCGGGTTCCATATGGGCACCGTGCCGTCGCACAGGCCACGGCTGATGATGGAAGTTGGCTTCGGCGTTTCTCCTCCATCGCGCCGCCGCTTCCATGGCGAGCCTGTGATCCGCTGATTTCGAAAAGTCCCGAAACAGCCTTCCCGTTGTGAGGCAAGATAAGGCTATGCGGCTGGCGCAATGAGTCTCGCCATTGCTCCAGCTTCCTCGAGATCGCCTGCCGCGCGAAGCCTCAGATGCTCTTCGAAAACCTCCTCTACGGACCGAGTCATCTCGGGTCTCCTTTGGAGTCACCGGAAGGTGGTGCACAGCCGTATCGTGCTTCGCAATCCTGAACGACTGCGAGGGGCGGTTTGTTCCTCGCGTGGCGCATGCAGCGGTGCCGGCATGACAGCTTCGTCTTGGATCCCGATGCTCGGCAACGTCGGCGGTGAAGTCTCTGTCTAGGCGGCTTACCCGGACATGACTCCAATGCAGGAAATCGACCATCTCCTGTTCGAGCACATTCGTTGGCGATCACCGTCGCGGCGCTACGGACGCCGCGGCGCCTGCGGTCAATGCAGTTTGCCGACTAGCCGAGCGTATTCGGCTTCAGCCCTGCCATATGACCCATCTGCCAGCGCAATTAGACGCGCGCGATCAAGAATGACTACCTCTCCTCGCCTTGAGCGTATCAGACCTTGGCCCTCCAAGGTTTGCAGCGCTATGGTGACGCCGGGCCGCCTGACACCGAGCATAACTGATAAGAACTCGTGCGTAATCGCAAAGCTGTTCCCCTCGACGCGATCATCACACATCACCAGCCATCTTGAGAGCCTATCGACGATGTTCATCCGGGCATTGCTGAGCGCGGTGAAGCTTGCCTGGAGGTGAAAGTAGTGAACGTAGCGGAGCAGAAAACTTCGCAGGGTTGGGCTTGTCAAAAGCGCCTTGGTGAAGAGGCCCGCGTCGATAACAAAGGCTCGGGCTTCTAATTGGACGTAACAATCGTGCGTTGACCGGTCATCGCCCATGATAAGCGCTGAGCCGGTCATACCCTCACAACCTATGATTCCGATCTCAGCTTCAATACCAGGCCGCAGTTCGCCCACCACTGACCCGAGACCGCTCTCGAAGAAGTACACGGTTCTGATTGGAGACCCCGCCACTTCGAGATGCGTCTTCAGTCCAAGGGAGACGCTTTCCAAATGAGGTTGCAGCAAGGCCAAATCTGCCGAGCACATTCGAAGCAGCAGCGAATTGCGATAGATGGAATTTTGGCCTGTGTCGCATTGCGCGGCAGTGTGAGTTTGTGAACTGGAATCTGTCATAGCTCCCTCTCCCTATTGGGGCGGAAGCATGTTGATCGCTCACAGCCGACGGACGCCCTTAGAGTTGCCGTCGATGGCACACTGTACGCCTGCGGACCGCGGATGTCCCATTTTAACTGCGTTGATCGGCGCCAGCCAGGGTTTGGCGCACCCGCTCTAACGCCGCATTCAAATGCTCCAGAAATTCGTCATCGCTTTTGGTCGCCAAGCCGACTTGTCGAGCGCGAGTTACAATGCGCTCCTGGAGTGAAACCGCTGTCTCGTAGTGGTCGACGATCATCTGAAATGAAGCGCTCATTGGGGCGGATTCAAAGAGCTGTGCCATTGTGGCAATGTAGTTCCACGATGATGAGAGTCCATGCGGCCGCCGCTTGGGTAACAATCGTACAATATACCCAAGACTGGCCGCGCTCTTTGGTTAGCCTCCAGTAGCCTTGCGAGGCGCAGCTTCTCGTCGCCCTTCTCCTCGTGACCCGGCCGACCAGTCCCGGCTTCAGCCATTCCGCCTTGTCCTTCTTATGCTCCTTCGGGACCGGGACGCCGACCTCGCCCTGCACACGATCCCATAGCGTTTGCCTCTTGTCGGCCTTGAAGGCTAACATCGCCCGCCCTTGTAGGACCGCTTTTCAGCCATGATCACCTCGGGGCGCTGAACGAAGCGCGTGCTTGTCGACTCTGTCGGTCGTCGCAGACGCTTACGGAGGCCTCACCGAAGAGGGCGATGCGCACTCCGGCTCGACGACGGCTGTCGCAAATCAGACTGCTGTGGGATGCACCACCATCGATCGGTACTAGGATTCTCAACCTCGGCAATAAGCTCCTCTGTACAGCAAGCGACCTTCCTGCCTAGCAATACCAAAAGTCAAACCCCGCCGCAGATGCATATCCCTGGCAGCACGCGTCGGTCTTTGGCCACGCATCTGCCAAACCGAAATCAAGTAGCCCGCCAGCGCGCGACCCTCAACGCGATCTTGATCATTGCAGTCGGGCAATAACTCATCTCTTTGGAGCTTGGTGGTGATATATAGGCGCCCAAGCCAGCGCTAATATTGCATGGAGCTAAAATGCCCGCTAAGATTTCTTGGGTGTTAGCTGGCGGGTATTTGATGGGGTTTGGTCGTCTAGGCGCGGTCGCTCTGGTTCTGGCGTTATTCATCAGCAGCGCTCATGGCCAAGAATCCTGCGACCCTAACTACACAGGCGCCTGTGTTCCAATCGCCAGCGATGTCGACTGTTCCTCCGGAAAGGGCAATGGTCCCGCATACGTACACGGGCCGGTCTCTGTCGTAGGCACCGATATCTATGATCTTGACCGAGACGGCGACGGAATAGGTTGCGAAAACGGCTAGAGGAGGCAAGTCGCCCTCCAACTTCATGACGGCACCAGCCCATCCGCTGTTGATGGTAACGGTCATCTCCGAGTTGAGGGTGAGCAACGTTCCCAGCCATTTGCATCAAATATTAGGACCTCGTAAATGCGACTTATGGCGACTCTGCGGTACGACGGTCGAACACCGTCCACGTCTCATCCGTCTCCTGCCATACGTTTGTCAGTTGGTAGCTGATTGTAGAATGTGCCAGTAACTGGGGATGCTCATCGCGTTCCACATGCGCGAGCCCTGATGCGCGTCAGTTATTTTTACTCTCCGAGAACCACTGGCCCGGGCGATGTTTCTCCGAGAAGAACAAAGAGGTAGATGGTTCCGGCATGGTCCCACCAATGCTTTCCCCTTGTGAACGGCATCCAAACTTTTCGGCGGGCTTGAACAGCGGCCGCCTTTGGCGGCTGTCGTAGGGCTGATGATAGACTCCATTCCAGCTCTTTCTAATGTGTCGTCCGAACAGTGAACGAAAGTAGAACATGTAATTCAAGCGCGAATTGACCGTGAGAGGGATGAGCTCCAATTTGGGTCATGCCTGACGCTGCTGGAAGACGAAATTGCGGTGGCGACTGGAAGCTCAGCGATGCCCCAAATGAAATTGGGCAGCTGGTGCTGTCCGCTGCGGCGCTATGACGTCAGACGATGGTATCTGCCGAATGACCTGGGAATCTTCGGGGACGTCGAGGCCGGTCGTGGTCGGAAGCAAACTGAGTTGCAGGCGGTGCTGTAGGAACGAGTATATGCAAGCTGAGACGCCTGTCGCCGTCTCCGCGTTCCAGGCCGACGTTCTCCTCGTTCCGAGGCTTGGTGAGCGATACGGGTGCGCCTGAGTGTCAATGGCGCATTTAGCAACGGCCTGGTACACGATTCACCGCCCTGCGAGCTGATCGAACTGGCTTGGTCGATTGCATCGTAATAGCGCCGCCCACCAGGAAAGATTTTTCTATCGTTTGCGGTTGGGGTCGCATGACGCGATTGTCGGACGCAACAAGCCAGCTTGGCAATAGGCAGAGGCTGTCCACACTGTACTCCCTAGTGCCCAATCCATACCTAACGAGACCGCCATGCCGTCACCTCCAGATTTCACCGACGATTTTCGCTCCGGGCTGATCACGCTGCTGCGCTGGCGCAGGGATGTGCGGCGCTTCGAGCCAACGGCTCTGCCAGAGGGTACGCTGGAACGCCTGCTCGAGCTCGCCAGCATTGCGCCCTCCGTTGGCCTCAGCCAGCCCTGGCGCTTCGTAGTGGTCGAGAGCCTCAAGCGGCGCACTGCCGTGAGAGACTGCTTCGAGCGCTGCAATGCCGAGGCGCTCACGCGCTTTTCGGGAGAGCGCGCCGCACTCTATGCCCGGCTGAAGCTTGCCGGGCTCGACGAGGCGCCCTGTCAATTCGCGGTCTTCGCCGACCACACGACCCGACAAGGCCATGGGCTCGGTCGCATGACCATGGCGGCGACCATCGACTATTCGGCCGTCATGGCAGTGCACACACTGTGGGTGGCGGCGCGGGCGGAGGGCATCGGCATGGGCTGGGTGTCGATCCTCGATGCGACCGAGATGGCCCAAATTCTCGACACGCCGCCCGAATGGACGCTGATCGGCTATTTCTGCCTCGGCTATGCCAGCGAGGAGCACGACATGCCGACCTTGGAACGCGAATGCTGGGAACATCGGCGGCCGCCGGTGGTGATCAGGCGGTAGTGGGGCTGCCTATCATTCGCCTCTTCCGTGGCGATGAGCTTGACGCAGATCGGGTCGCCCTTCGCCACGTTGCCATTCCGACCGAAGCCGAGGTTCGTGTTCTTGCAAAGGCTAGGAAAGAGCAGCATGACAAGCGCGACCGCAGCGAAGATGGCGCTTGCGACAACCGGGCTGAAGCCGGGCTTGGAGGTGGTCGACCTCTGTTGCGGGGCGGCTGTGCCGATCGCCACAATCGCCCGCCATGTCGTCGCACTACGCCGACCAGCTGGAGGCCGCGCAGCGCCGGCTGACCGGCGCCGGCGCGACCAATTGCGAATTCGTCGCCGGCTATGCGCTATGAACTCGCTACTCTGGTGGTGTCACGCCCCGTCGACTTCGTCTTCACGGCCAACGCCTTCGACGGCGTCCCGGACCGACCGCGGCTGGCACGTGCCGTGCGCGAGGCGCTCGCCCCCGGCGGACATTTTGTTATCGTCAACTGACACCGGCAGCCGCGCGAGACGACGACGGTCCTGAAGCGAACTCAGGCTGTCGCCAAGACAGACCATCGCCGATGCCCAAGTCGGCGGCACAATGCTCCTACCCGCAGGCCCGTCGTCCGTCCACTGTCCAAGGCCTCCCGGCCTTTCTGAGGCCGTGATCCTGCCGCGGGTGTGAGTTTGCGATCCTCATAAGAGCGTCAGGCGCGAATAGAAGTTTGGGTCGTGGCCCCACAGCGGCCGACCTATCCATCGGGTGGATGGTAGTTATCACAACAATCAATTTTACCAATATTATGGATTACTACTACAAGGCCGCCACTTAAAGCGGCCGGACGGGTATCCGTCTCGCGTGGGCTGGTGCTGCCCGCAAAGATGCGGAGACGAACATGTGCGGGATTGTTGGCATCGTTGGGCAACAGCCGGTGTCGGATCGGTTGATCGGCGCGTTGAAGGGTTTGGAATATCGCGGCTATGATTCCGCCGGCGTTGCGACGATCATCGAGGGTGCCTTGCACCGCCGGCGCGCCGAGGGCAAGCTCGTCAATCTCGAGACGCGACTGAAGGAAGAGCCGCTGAGCGGCAACGTCGGCATCGGCCACACGCGTTGGGCAACCCACGGGGCCTCGACCGAACGCAATGCGCACCCGCACTTTAGCGACGGTGTCGCCGTAGTCCATAACGGCATCATCGAGAATTTCACCGAGCTGAAGGACGAATTGGCGGCGGATGGCGCCGAGTTCCAGACCGACACCGACACAGAGGTCGTTGGGCATCTCTTGGCAAGATACCGCCGAGAGGGCATGAGGCCGCAAGAGGCCACGCGTGCCATGCTGAAACGCGTCAAGGGCGCCTATGCGCTTGCCATCCTCTTCGAAGATGAACCGACGACCATCACGGCGGCGCGCAACGGACCACCGCTCGCGATCGGTCACGGCGACGGCGAGATGTTCCTGGGCTCCGACGCGATCGCCCTTGCTCCTTTCACCAATGAAATTACCTATCTCATCGACGGCGACTGGGCCCTCGTCGGCAATTCGGGCGCCCATATCTTCGATATCGACGGCCGTCCCGTCGAGCGTCCGCGCCATATCTCCACGGCCGCGGCCGATCTGGCCAACAAGGGCAACCATCGCCACTTCATGGAGAAGGAGATTTACGAGCAGCCCGAGGTCATCGCCCATGCTCTCCGTCATTACATTAACATCATAGACAGTCGCGACATGGTTCCTGGCATTGATTTCGCCAAGGTCCCGAGCTTGGCGATCTCTGCCTGCGGGACCGCCTATTTCGCCGGACTGATCGGAAAATACTGGTTCGAGCGCTATGCGCGCCTGACGGTTGAAATCGACGTTGCGTCCGAATTCCGTTACCGCGAGATCCCGTTGCCGCCGCAGTCGGCGGCTCTTTTCATCTCGCAGTCCGGCGAAACCGCCGATACGCTTGCGTCATTGAGGTACTGCAAGGAGCGTGGGCTGAAAATTGGCGCTATCGTCAATGCCTGCGAATCGACCATCGCTCGGGAGGCCGATACGGTTTTCCCGATCCTTGCCGGACCGGAGATCGGCGTCGCCTCTACCAAGGCTTTTACCTGCCAGCTTGCCGTTCTAGCAGCACTCGCCATCGGCGCGGCCAGAGCCCGCGGGACCGTCCCCGAAGACGAGCTGCAGGGGCTCGTCAGGAGCCTCGCCGAATTGCCGCGCGTGATGGCCCACGTACTCGAGAGCATCCAGCCGGAAATCGAGTTCTTGTCGCGCGAACTGTCAAAGTGTCGTGACGTCCTGTATCTCGGCCGTGGCACCAGTTTCCCGCTAGCGATGGAAGGTGCGCTGAAGCTCAAGGAGATTTCCTACATCCATGCCGAGGGCTATGCAGCGGGTGAATTGAAGCACGGGCCGATCGCATTGATAGACGAGAACATGCCAGTGATCGTCATCGCGCCCCATGACCGTCTTTTCGACAAGACCGTTTCCAACATGCAGGAAGTGGCTGCCCGTGGAGGGCGGATTATCCTCATCACCGATGAAAAAGGGGCAGCCGTATCGAAACTCGAAACCATGCACACGCTCGTACTGCCGGTTGTCGACGAGATTATCGCGCCAATGATCTTCTCGCTCCCGATACAGCTTCTAGCCTACCACACGGCGCTCTTCATGGGGACGGATGTAGACCAGCCGCGCAATCTCGCAAAATCGGTCACGGTCGAATGATTGTGAACCTGTACAGGTGGCGATGCGCCTCCAGGAAAGCGGTACCCCTTGTCTGGATCCGAAGCCCGGATCAAACCAGATGACCATTGTTTGCTGCAATTGCGAAACTCGGTAGCGGTTACGAGCGGGTCTTTCGCTGCCTCGCCGGTGGAGATTGCCGAAGATGGCAGTGTCCGTGCCGAAAGTTCGAGTTGCTGTTCAAGAAAGCCATCGGCGAGAATGGTCCACGAAGGATCGCAGGTCGCATGCGCTACGCCGACCAGGCTCTCAGCACGGGTAGCCTTGATACTTGATCAGAAGCAGGTGAGCCGCCATATTCCGGCCCGGCCAGTTCAGCGGCCCATCCCATGCATGAGGCCGGTTCGGCCGAATGGACGACCATTTTTTTTATTTGCTAGGTGTGCGCCGCGGGGAGGAATCTCCGAGGGAGCTCCCAGTTCTTGGAGATGTTTATGAAGGATTCGCGCATTCCCGAACCAGTCTTGACGGCTATGTCCCAGGGAACCCACATCGTCCGCGCTTATCGCGAGCACCTTGGATATTCGATCGACGACCTGGCGGTCGCGTGCGGGCTGGCCGCTGAGGAAATCCAAAACATCGAGCGAGGTCTGAGGTACAGCAAGGGCTATCGGGATCGGATAGCGAAATCGCTTTCCATACCTGTGGGAATTCTTGAGTCGGAGTTGGACATTTCGGACGCCGCCTGATCAGTCGGATGATCTGCAATGGGTGGACTAGCTGTTGTGATGTGAAGCTTGCGGCTGATGTCGACCCTTGATTCGATTGGATGCGAATGCCTTCTGGCGCAGCTCGCCGAACAACAAAGCGATATAGCCGCCCGGAGTGCTACGAAACGTGCACGACGGCATCGGCTCGCGACGAAGGATTGTAACGGCGAACTCTTCCTAGTTCGGCAAGGCGATGCTGGCTTGAGCATCAACTCGGCCTACGGGCTGAATCGTCCAACATGGCGAGTCGCGCCGCTCTGAAATTAACATGGCGGGCATCCTGACGTTTCCGGGTTGACTATGGGCGTTCGAACCACGAAAAGGGGCCGCTCTTCGTGAGTGGCGTGCGCCGGCAGTCTGACCCCCAAGCCCCCCGCCCAGGCTGCCGGCGCGCTTCTAGAAAGATCGAAGTAGGCACTCGCTTGCGCTCTGCCCGCTCACACCTTGTGGTTCCTCCTGCGGGTCCAGCGGACCACCATGGGTGTCGCCAGTTCTGGTGGTTACGCGCGTCCATTTGCGATCTCGTTCGGTGAGTGCACCGCAAGCACCCTCTCTGCTAGCCTGAAAAATTCATGGGGGTTGGTGGATGTGGCGCAAGCCTTGAAATGACGTAGGATTTGGTTGCTTAAGCCGATCCGAAATTTCCCGGAGACCACACCCACCATGAACGATCTTGCGCTGCCGCTGAGCGGTTTGTCATCAGTCGGCGGCAAGTCCGTCGTCGCCCGTTTCGACGGCGGCATGCTGTCGTCCAACAGCGGCGTTCTGGCCTTGGCCGAGGTGGAAAAGCGGTTGCGGGTGGCCGAGCGTCTGGCGCGTTGCATCGACGATCCGCGCTGCCCGGACCAGGTCGTCCACAGCCTGGCGGACATGATCGGCTTTCGCATGAAGATGATCGCCGCGGGCTACGAGGACGGCAACGACGCCAACCGGCTGCACCGCGATCCGGTCTTCAAGATGGCCCAGGATGCGCTGCCGTCGGGTCGGGATCTGGCGTCGAAATCGACGCTGTGCCGGCTGGAGTACCTACCCGGCGTGCGGGAGTTGGTCGATGGGACGGGCGATGGTCGATCTCTATTGCGCCTCGTTCCGGCAGGTGCCGAAGCGGATCGTACTCGACATTGACGACACCTTCGACGCTGTGCACGGAGGCCAACAGCTTCGCCTGTTCAATGCCCACCATGACGAGTACGGCTTCCAGCCGATCGTCGTGTTCGATGGTGCGGGACGGTTCGTCAGCGCGATCCTGCGACCGGCCAAGCGGCCGAGTGGGGCTGAGATCCGCCCCCACCTGCGCCGTCTGGTGCGGGCGATCCGGATCAACTGGCCGAACATTCGAATCCTGCTCCGCGGCGATAGCCATTATTGCAACCCGCAGGTCATCGACTGGTGCCGCGCCAACGACGTCGACTTCATCTTTGGCCTCGCGCCCACCACGACCCTGCGCAAGCATGTCGCGGATCTGGAGGCCAGCACGACGGCACGCTTGGAAGCGTCGGCCAAGACAGGCAAGGTCCGCAGGTTCAAGGAGTTCGTTGACGGCGCCCGCGGCGCGGCCGGGCCGGCAGCACTCAGGCGGCTATAACGGGCGCAGAGCCGACCCTGAGGCTTCCAGACATTGTCGTGTACAGCTTCAGACCCTCAAGCCGAGCCCGCAGGGCCTCGCTTACCTTTTACGGGGCGGCGGTACGTCCAAGCCGCTTCAACAGTTAAGAATTTCGCAAAGACGATACCCCCGGATCGTCGAGCTTCCGCTGCCACTTCCCGCATTCGCCGAGGCGGTCAATGACCCGCCCTTCACAATAGTTATCTGGCAAGCATCTGGATGCGAGAGATAATGTTGCCGGAGGCATCTCTCATGGCTTCTACACCTGCCTGAACGCCAGAACCGCGTTCGTGCCGCCAAAGGCGAAGGAGTTGCTCAGTGCCACGCGCACCTTGCGCTCGCGTGCCACATTGGGCGTGACGTCGAGATCGCAATCGGGGTCCAGCTCACGATAATTGGCAGTCGGCGGCACGACGCTCTCGCGGATAGCCATCACGCAGGCGATCAACTCGAGCGCGCCGGACGCGCCGAGGCAATGCGCGTGCATGGACTTGGTAGAAGAAATGGACATTGAGAAGGCGTGCTGACCGAAGACTCGCTTGATCGCCGCCGTCTCGATCTGGTCGTTGGCCTTTGTGCCGGTGCCGTGCGCGTTGAGATAGTCGACATCCTCGGCGTCCAGCCTGGCATCGGCAAGGCAGGCCCGCATTGCTGCCTCCGGCCCCTCGACAGTCGGCGCGACGATGTCGGACGCATCGGCGGAAAGGCCGGCACCGGCAATTTCGGCAAGGATGGTGGCGCCCCGAGCCAGGGCATGCTCGTAGCTTTCCAGCACCGCCATGCCGGCGCCTTCACCAAGCGATAGGCCCTGGCGATCGGCCGAGAATGGCCGGCAAGCATCGGGCGAAAGCACGCGGATCGCTTCCCATGCCTTCAGCACACCCCATATGAGCGGCGCTTCGCTGCCGCCGGCAAGCATCACGTCGGCCCGGCCGTGCCTGATCTGGTCCACCGCGCAGGCAATCGCATGGTTTGCCGAGGAACAGGCGGACGTGACGCCGAAGACCGGCCCGCGCAGGCCGAGACTCATGCTGACCTGGCCGGCAGCGGCACCCGGCATCGCCTTGGGTACAGTCAAGAGAGCGGCACGCTTACCGCCCAGCAGGATGGCGCGGTAGGTTTGCTCGATCGCATCCCACCCGCAGCCGCCAACGCCCACCGTCGCACCGAAGCGATAGCTATTTCCCTCTTTGGAGGAAAGTCCGGCCTGACGCATGGCTTCGCGCGCCGCAAGAACAGCGAGCAGGCTGAAGCGGTCCATGGAGATGAGTTGCTTGCGGTCGATGTCATGCTCCGGCAGCGCTTTGATCTCGGCACCAATCCTGACCCTCAATTCATGGAGCTCGGAGTTGACGATTGGGCCGATGGCGGAGCGGCCTTCTCGCATCTCTGTCCAAATGGCGGCGGTGTTGGTCCCAAGCCCGCAAATCCCGCCAATCCCAGTAATCACGACGCGCCTGTCCATTCACACCCCCGTAGCGAGCAAGCTGCGCACGGCTTCCACCATGTCCCCAACATTCTGGAGATCCGACCATGCCTCGGCCGTATTCATCTCGATCTCGATGCCGTAGGCCTGCTCCAGGTCCCAGAGAACGTCCGCCAATCCCAGTGAATCGATACCGAGCGAAGTCAGTCTCGTGGCAGCCGTTATCTCGCCGCCTGTGGCAGGCGCTATGCCGCCCTCCGACGCGGCGCGCTTCTTGATCATGGCGATTATTTCGTTGGCGAGTTGATCTGCCATCTTGTTCCTTTCCAGCTTGCGTTTTCGGCGTCGTTCAAAACCCGAGTCGCGTCGCGTTGCCAAAATTGCCCCTCATGGAGCCCTGTGCGCCGACCAAGCCCAATGCCCATAGGAACCGGACGAGTTCCGGCTTCTGCGGCGTCAGCCCGATGACGAAGAAAAGTCGCCGGCCTCCCGCTTTTGCGCCAGCACATCAAGAATCTGCGTGTAAATGGATAGGAACCGTCGTCAAACGTCAGCTAAACGCTGCGACGGTGGGTGCTGTCAGCGTATTCACTCGGCACCTCATATGTAATCGAGATGTTTCATAGCTCCGGACCAGTTGCGATCAACTATTGTACCGGTCCGCCATTCGTCGGAGAGTTCGACATGATCGGAGCGCTGCCTCTCATTTCCAGTACAATCTCCACCGCACGCGACAGATTTCCTCTTTCGGGCTCTTCTCAAGGGACTCGCCACGCGATAGGGGCAGTGATCGGCGCACTTGAGATCCTGCCAGGTCCATGCGACATTCCGGAAAATTGGTAAAATCCTTTGTTTCAATCAAATTCATCCACGCTATGGATAGCTAAGACATGCGTTTCAAAGGGCTCGATCTGAATCTTCTCGTCGTTCTCGACGCGCTGCTGAGCGAGCGCAGCCTCACGGCGGCGGCACGCCGCATCAACCTAGCCAAATTCATGGGGGTTGGTGGATGTGGCGCAAGCCCGTTGAAATGACGTAGGATTTGGTTGCTTAAGCCGATCCGAACCATTTCCCGAGAACACACCCACCATGAACGATCTTGCGCTGCCGCTGAGCGGTTTGTCATCAGTCGGCGGCAAGTCCGTCGTCGCCCGTTTCGACGGCGGCATGCTGTCGTCCAACAGCGGCGTTCTGGCCTTGGCCGAGGTGGAAAAGCGGTTGCGGATGGCCGAGCGTCTGCCGCGTTGCATCGACGATCCGCGCTGCCCGGACCAGGTCGTCCACAGCCTGGCGGACATGATCGGCTTTCGCATGAAGATGATCGCCGCCGGCTACGAGGACGGCAACGACGCCAACCGGCTGCGCCGCGCTCTCGACACCTTCGACGCTGTGCACGGAGGCCAACAGCTTCGCCTGTTCAATGCCCACCATAACGAGTACGGCTTCCAGCCGGATCGTCGTGTTGGTGCGGGACGGTTCGTCAGCGCGATCCTGCGACCGGCCAAGCGGCCGAGTGGGGCTGAGATCCGCCCCCACCTGCGCCGTCTGGTGCGGGCGATCCGGATCAACTGGCCGAACATTCGTATCCTGCTCCGCGGCGATAGCCATTATTGCAACCCGCAGGTCATCGACTGGTGCCGCGCCAACGACGTCGACTTCATCTTTAGCCTCGCGTCCACCACGACCCTGCGCAAGCATGTCGCGGATCTGGATGCCAGCACGACGGCGCGCTTCGAAGCGTCGGCCAAGACAGGCAAGGTCCGCAGGTTCAAGGAGTTCGTTGACGGCGCCGCTAGTTGGAGCCGCGTCGAGCGCATCATCGCGCGGGTCGAGGTCGGCGCCCACGGTGGCGATATCCGCTTCGTCGTCACCAACCTTGCCGGTGGGAAGGCCAAGGCGCTCTACGAGGATGTCTACTGCCGGCGCGGCGCGGCCGAGAACCACATCGTGGAAGACGCATCTTGCCGCCGACCGCACATCCTGCACCAGAGCGACGGCCAACCAGTTCCGGCTATTCCTGCATGCCGGTGCTTACTGGTTGATGTGGGGCTTGCGGGCCGCGATGCCGAGGCGCTCGAGCTTTGCCGTCGCCCAATTCGACACGCTGCGATTGCGCCTCATCAAAATCGCTGCGCGGGTGGTCGAGATGAAATCGCAAATCCGCCTGCACCTGCCGACATCGTGCCCCGACCAGCGCATCCTGCGCATCGTCCTCGATCGCATCCCCCAACTCGCGACATAACGATGGGCGCAGGCGCCCGAAACGAACCCGCCGACCGCAACCTGTAAACCCCCGCCTGCCATCACGACGGATCATCGCCGGCACCCGACGAGGCTTGTCAAAATGCACAGGGCGGCCAGATCGCCGATGCAGGCCGCCGAAAGCTCATCGCCGTGCATCAAGGCGGCTAGATGGCAACGAGGCTTATGCCGCCCGTGCATCGCAGCTCCATAGGCATGAGGGGTCGTCGCTTCAAAATACTTGATACATTTGCGCTTGCGTAGCTCCTTGCATGCGCGCTATGCCAGGAGGAGACCTCTGTCTAAACGCTCGCATCGATGCAACGCCGTTGACACCATCATCGCGGCGACCGCTTTGCCACGGCCGCCGCAGCCCTTTTCGAGCATCACGATCATGCCGGCGCCATCGCAGTGATGCACATGCAAATTCAGAGATGCACTTGGCCATATGCTAGGTGCCCAGCATATGTCCGGCATCCCGCAACGCCGCTACGAAAAGACGGGCATTGCCGTTGGCATCCATCTTGGCCTGCATCGACAGGGGCATCCTGTGCCAGCTCTCCAAGGCCGCAATGTAATGTGAGAACATACCGTTAACGATGCAATAGTGGGTAACTAGGCCGTGTCCGTCTAACGCCAGCACGCCGAATTGGCCGCCGTGATATCGGATGGCTGCGACCCGCTGGACCTGCGCGTCACCGTCGATCCGAACGTCGAAAAGCAGGCTGCCGCGGCTCCTGGTGGCTATCTCGGCGGCTTTTTCAGCGAAGCTCAACGAGAGCGAGCGGACGCTTTCGACTGCCATCTGTAAAACCATCAAGTTCAGTTCATCCACTGCCATGAGGTACCTGTGCGCAAGACATGGGTGATTGCAATCGACCACACCGCTTGTTCACAGATGTCGGCTCACGACCGGTTATTCAGGGTTCGCCGGTCATCCATTGAGGGCGTGCTCATCAAAATGCTCCTGAAGTGGAATGCGCTGCTTCTACGAAACGCAAGGAGCAGGCCAGCCAAGCTGTCGCGACAATTGACCTCATAATCCACCCCAATATCTGGATTTCGGCATCGCTGAACATCCCTGATTAGTGAGCTGTTTGCGGCAAGCCCATCTCGGCTTTGTACCCCGAAACCGTTGCACCGGCGTCGCTCGGCGCTCGGGACCGCCAGGCTCTGCTCGTCGAGAACTTTGTCCCCGAGAAGCGTTCGACTCTGAGCATTCCGCTCAAGGGTGACGTCTCGTCCGTGTCCTTGCAGCTCACCGCGAAGGCTTTTTGCGCATCGCACGCAAGCGCACGAATTGGTCTCCGTTCACTTCACAAAATGGTTTTCCTGAAGTACTTGAGCGCAGAGAAATCTCCGGTCGCAGCCTACCCGGTTAAAACAAGGACCCAACGATGAAGACTCTCGTCGTCTGCTCCGGCGGATTGGATTCCGTTACTCTTGCCCACAAGGTGGCAGCGGAGCACCAGCTTACCGGCCTGCTATCGTTCGATTACGGCCAACGGCATAGGAAGGAATTGGGCTTCGCCACCCTTTGCGCGGAGCGCCTGAGTGTCCCGCAGCGAATCATCGATATCCACGAGATCGGCGGCGGCCTTTCCGGCTCCGCGCTGACCGACAATGTGGACGTGCCCGACGGGCACTATGCCGAAGACACGATGAAGATAACCGTGGTGCCCAACCGGAACGCCATCATGTTGGCCATTGCCTTCGGCCTCGCCGCAGCGCAAGACGCTGACGCAGTGGCGACGGCCGTGCATGGTGGGGATCACGTTGTCTATCCCGATTGCCGTCCGGCCTTCATCGACGCTTTCCAGATGATGCAGGACCACGCGCTCGACGGCTACGCGCAGATTCGCCTTTATGCACCCTATGTGAACTTGGCGAAGGCGGACATTGTTACGGATGGAGCCACATACGGCACGCCGTTTGCGCAGACCTGGTCCTGTTACAAGGGCGCCGAGCGTCATTGCGGGAGGTGCGGGACCTGCGTCGAGCGGCGTGAGGCGTTTCACATCGCTGGGCACCCGGACCCAACGGAGTATGAGGACTCCGACTTCTGGCTCGGAGCGCTGCGAAGGACCACCGCGTAATGTTCCGCATCACCAAGGAATTCCACTTCTCAGCCTCGCATCAGCTCACCTCATTGCCACCCGATCACCAATGCGCGCGCCTGCACGGACATAACTACATCGTCGAAGTGGAGCTTTCAGCGGATGGACTGGACGATCACGGCTTCGTGCGCGACTACCACGACTTGGCGCCATTCAAACGCTACATCGACGAGAGCTTCGACCACCGACATCTCAACGACGTGCTGGGACACGAGCAAGTCACGGCGGAATATCTGGCCAGACATTTCTACGAATGGTGCAAGGCACGCCTGAGCGAAACCGCGGCCGTGCGGGTGAGCGAAACGCCGAAAACCTGGGCGGAATACCGGCCATGACGAATACTCATCCCGCAATCCGCGTTAGCGAGATTTTCGGGCCGACGATCCAGGGCGAGGGCGTGCTCATAGGTTTGCCGACGATCTTCGTCAGAACCGGCGGGTGTGACTATCGCTGTTCCTGGTGCGACAGCCTCCATGCTGTGGACAATCAATTCCGCCATGAATGGGAGATGATGTCCGTTGGCGCGGTGTGGAAAAATGTGCTTGCCCTTTCCGGTGGCCGCCCGCTGATGGTGTCGCTATCAGGCGGCAATCCGGCCATCCAGCCGCTCGGCGCGCTCATCGACCGGGGCCATGGTGACGGTTACCGTTTTGCGCTGGAAACCCAAGGGTCGCTTGCCAGGGACTGGTTTGCGCAGCTTGACGTGCTGATCCTCAGCCCAAAGCCGCCGTCAAGCCAAATGACGACAGATTGGGCCGCTGTCGAGGCGTGCCTCCAGGCGGCACAAGGCAAGCCCCAAGTCGTGCTCAAGCTCATTGTTTTCGACGAAAGGGACTACACCTACGCGAAAGACGCCGCTGCGCAATTTCCGCAACTTCCGATCTATCTGCAGCCTGGCAATCACACGCCGCCACACCCCACAAATGATGACGCGCCTGTCGACCTTGACGGAATATTGAAGCGCATGGAGTGGCTGGTTGACAGCGTGACCCGCGACCGATGGTTCGAGGCCCGCGTGCTACCGCAGCTGCACGTTGTGCTCTGGGGTAACAAGAGAGCCGTCTAGCCCAGGCCCGTTCCACTGGAACTGCGCCGGCAGAATTCGGGTGAACGGGTGGTTCAGGTCGAAGGGAGCTGTCGCCTACAACCATGATCCGACAGGCAGGGCTCGAGCGGACGATATCGTCGCTGCGCCAAGACGCGTCTGGTCCGCTCCGAATCTTGTCTCGATAGACGGTCGCCGATCAACAAACGTACCGCGGTCCATGATCGACTGAGAGGCATGACCGTTCCTCTGAGTGCTCAGACTGCCGCCGAGTGCCTGGCCGTTCCAGCTTCGAAATATTTGTCGAACCTGGCCGCGATGCTTCGGACGAAAGGGCGACTTTCAGCCGGCACAACGAATCTGTCGCCATCAAGTTCAAGCAATCGAACCGGATCGTGGAGGGCCATGGAACTTGACTGAAGGAGGAGCCTCTGGCCGGCCTCGCCGAAGCGTTCCACCAGATCGATGGCCGAGAAGGCGAAGTCGCACATCAAACGCTCGATGATCCAGCCGCGAACGCGGTCGTCGTTGGAAAGTGCGATACCCCGAACAGCGGCCAGCCCGCCGTCATCAACCGTGCATCGATATTCGCTGGTCGAAGGCATGTTCTGCGCATAGCCCTGCCGAAACTGGCTGATGGACGATGGGCCTAACCCAATCAAGGTTTCGCAGCAATCGTCGGTGTAACCCTGAAAGTTCCGGTGCAGTGTTCCGGCGCGGGCGGCAAGGGCCAGGGCATCGCCGGGTTTGGCGAAATGGTCGAGGCCGATTGCTTCGTACCCCTGGTCCACGATCGCCCGCGCCGCCAGTTGCGATTGAGCAAATCTCTCCGCGGGACCGGGCAGCCATGCCTCGTCTATCATCGTCTGATGTTTCTTGAACCACGGCACATGGGCGTAGCCAAAAAGCGCTATCCTGTCCGGCTCCAGGGTCAGTGCCTGCGCGACCGTTGAGGAAACACTCGCCCTGGTCTGGTGCGGCAGGCCGTACAGCAGGTCTAGATTGACGGATTCGACGCCGCGCGAACGAACACCGTCGACTACCGCTTTGGTCTGCAAAAAGCTCTGCTCGCGGTTGATTGCCTTCTGAACCTTCGGATCGAAGTCCTGGACGCCGAGGCTCGCACGAGTCATGCCGATTTCGGCAAGCGCATCGAGGCGGGCTCCATCCATATCGTTGGGTTCGATTTCAACGCTGATCTTGGCGCCGGGAAGAAAGCCGAAGCTGTTGCGCAGGGCGGTTCCCAGCGCCACCATATCTTCGGGTTTGAGGATGGTCGGCGAACCGCCACCGAAATGGACGGCACGGACGCGACCCTTGCCTGCGACAAGACTGGCGACGGTGGCGATCTCGGCATGCAGTGAGCGCAGATATGTGGTCACCGGTTCGTAATGGCGTGTCTGCTTGGTATGGCAGGCACAGAACCAGCAAAGCTTGTCGCAGTAAGGGATGTGCAGATAGAGCGAGATCTCGTCACCACCGCCGAGCGCTTGCAGCCAGCCACGACAAACGGCAGCATCAACGCCTGGATGGAAATGCGGCGCGGTCGGGTAGCTCGTGTAGCGCGGGACGTTCTCGCCAAATCTGGCAACTAGCTTTTGTCGCATGTCGTGGTCCACCGTGTTTGCGTCGCCCGAACTGTGGATGCTTGGATGAGCCTAAGCCCTGATTTCGATCAACCTTCAGCACGGACAAACTGCCGCAAGGATTTTTCTACCGTGGATGCTATCCTGCCCGCACGGACCGGTAGAGCGATCGAATGACATTACGGCAGGATATTCACAGTTCCGGCATCCCCGTTCTTTGCCTGTCTTGCGAGGCACGGCGCCGCGGTGTCTGTGGCGCGCTAGAGCCAGACCATTTGGCTCAGCTCGCCAAGACGTCGTCGCGGCACAATATCGAGCCGGGGGTCGAACTGATCGGCGACGCCGAGGCGGTCGATTGTTATTCGAACGTGCTTTCAGGCGTGGTGAAGCTCACGAAGAGCCTGTCAGATGGACGCCAACAGATTGTCGGCCTGCAGTTCGCCCCGGATTTTCTGGGTCGGCCCTTCAAGATGAAAAGTGCGATCAATGCGGAAGCGGCAACAGCTGTCTCGCTATGCTCGTTTCCCAGAGCGGCCATCGAACGGATGATGAAGCAGTCACCCGAATTTGTGCATCGCCTGCTCAAGCAGGCGCTGAACGAACTTGACGAGGCACGCGAATGGATGGTGACTCTGGGGCGCAAGACCGCACCAGAGAAGGTGGCGAGCTTTCTCCTCATGATTGCCCGGAACATCGGCTCCAATGTTGACCCGACGGCTAGCTCGACGTGCTTCGAGCTGCCGATGACGCGTGCCGACATTTCTGATTTCCTTGGAATCACAAACGAGACCGTGAGCCGTCAGCTGACCAGCCTGAGGTTGGACGGCGTGATTCGGATCGAGAACAACCGCCGCGTCACCGTGGACAGCATGAGCCGGCTGGAACGGCGCTGCGGCGGCCGAGGCGCTACAGTCGTTTGAATGACGCAGAAGCTGCATGGCCCCCGTCACTTACTTCATTGGGGGCAGGGCATGCTCGCGTTGGGCTCAGAAGAAGTCGCGTAGCGACGCCCGTTCTCCATCCGATCGTATGCGCCAGTTGCCTTTCGGCTCGTGGGCGAAGCATCCACACTTGGCCGAAGTCAATACGCCTCATCCGCAGGGGAAAATCGCCGTCTCCCCAAAGCCATGAATGTCACGACGGCAGCGTAACGCTGGCGCTGGCTGTTCCAAGGCATTGAACGCGGGGTTCGGTAAGGCGTCGACCTGCTTTCCAGCGTCGCAGAAGGTGCGCTCCCCCACACGCCCGCGGTCGCCTCCTCACCCGGGGCCCGACCGGGGACGCCAGGCCCCATCCATAAACGGGCGGCCGGTGGTGCGCTTCCACATTCGATCGTCGCAGTCTGATCGCACCGAACTCGATGCTGCTCGAGCAAAATGGTGCGGCTCTGACATGGATCAGGGCGAGCAGGCGACGGCTGCGCAATAAGGCACCGCGGTTTGGCATCCGCCGGAATTGGAAATCGGGGCTTGCGATGAAATTCGGCAAAGAAATCGTGCTTCTAAGCCTGTTCGCATTCGCGGCTTTGGTGGCGGCTGGCGCTGGGGTGGATGAACCCTTTCGCCAGCATATGTGGGTCTTGTTCTTCGCCTTGGCTGGCTTCACTGCGATCCTACTGCGTAACACTGAGTTCAAGCCTGCCGCTCCGATCGACCCGTCCGCCTACATGGATGGTCCAATCCGCTATGGCGCCATCGCCACCATGTTCTGGGGTGTCATCGGCATGCTTGTCGGCGTGGTCATCGCGCTGCAGCTTGCCTATCCCGATCTCAACATACAGCCCTGGTTCAACTTCGGCCGCTTGCGGCCTCTGCACACCTCGGGCGTCGTCTTTGCCTTCGGCGGCAACGCGTTGCTTTGCACGTCTCTCTATGTCGTCCAACGCACATGCCGCGCTCGGCTGTTCGGTGGCGATCTCGCCTGGTTTGTGTTCTGGGGCTACCAGCTCTTCATTGTCATGGCCGCGACCGGTTATCTGCTCGGCATCACCGAGAGCCGCGAATATGCGGAACCCGAATGGTATGTCGACATCTGGCTGACCATCGTCTGGGTCGCCTACCTGATCCTTTTCCTGGGCACGATCTTGAAGCGCAAGGAACCGCACATCTACGTCGCCAACTGGTTCTATCTCTCCTTCATCGTCACCATCGCGATGCTGCATGTGATCAACAACCTCTCGATGCCGGCCTCCTTCCTCGGATCCAAGAGCTATTCCGCATTTTCCGGCGTCCAGGACGCCCTGACGCAGTGGTGGTACGGCCACAATGCCGTCGGGTTCTTCCTGACCGCCGGCTTCCTGGGCATGATGTATTATTTCGTGCCCAAGCAGGCCAACCGGCCGGTCTATTCCTACCGCCTGTCGATCGTCCATTTCTGGGCAATCATCTTCCTCTACATCTGGGCCGGGCCCCATCACCTGCACTACACCGCTTTGCCTGACTGGGCGCAGACACTCGGCATGGTGTTCTCGATCATGCTGTGGATGCCGTCATGGGGCGGCATGATCAATGGCCTGATGACGCTGTCGGGCGCCTGGGACAAGCTGCGCACTGACCCGATCATCCGCATGATGGTGATGGCCATCGCCTTCTACGGCATGTCCACCTTCGAGGGCCCGGTGATGTCAATCAAGACGGTCAATTCTCTGTCGCACTATACCGACTGGACCATCGGGCACGTCCATTCGGGCGCACTCGGCTGGGTTGGCATGATCTCGTTTGGCGCAATCTACTTCATGGTGCCGAAGCTGTGGAACCGTGAACGGCTCTACTCGCTGCGCCTCGTGACCTGGCACTTCTGGCTGGCGACGCTTGGCATCGTTGTCTACGCCGCGGTGATGTGGGTGTCCGGCATCATGCAGGGCCTGATGTGGCGCGAATACGACGAGCAGGGCTTCCTGGTCTACTCCTTCGCCGAAACCGTGGCCGCCATGCATCCTTATTACATCATGCGCGCCATCGGTGGGGCCATGTACCTCTTCGGCGCCCTGATCATGGCCTGGAACATTGCCATGACCATCCTCGGCTACCGGCGCGAGCAGGATCCGCTGCCGCGCTCCACCCCCGCCCTCCAGCTTGCGCGATGATGAGACAGAAAATGAGGTTGATGAACAGACACGCACTGATCGAGAAGAACGCTACACTTCTTCTCCTCGGGTCGCTGCTGGTCGTGACAATCGGCGGCATCGTCGAGATCGCGCCTCTCTTCTATCTCGATAACACGATCGAGAAGGTGGAAGGCATGCGGCCTTACTCGCCGCTCGAACTGGTCGGGCGCAACATCTACGTCCGCGAGGGCTGCTACCTCTGCCACAGCCAGATGATCAGGCCGTTCCGTGACGAGGTCGAGCGCTACGGCCACTACAGCCTGGCGGCCGAGTCGATGTACGACCACCCGTTCCAGTGGGGATCGAAGCGCACCGGACCGGATCTCGCCCGCGTTGGCGACCGCTATTCCAACCTGTGGCACGTGGATCACCTGACAGATCCACGGTCCGTGGTGCCGGAATCGATCATGCCGAGCTATGCCTTCCTGAAGGACAAGCCGATCGCGGTGAAGGACTTCTCGACGCATCTGGTCGCAAACCGGCGTGTCGGTGCCCCTTACACCGATGACATGATCGCGCATGCTAACGCCGATCTGATGACGCAGGCTGATCCCAACGCCGACACGTCCGGCCTCGAGGCCCGCTACCCCAAGGCCAAGATCGGCGACTTCGACGGCAACCCGCAGCAAGTCACCGAAATGGACGCGCTGGTTTCTTATCTCCAGATGCTGGGCACGCTGGTCGATTTCAAGAACTACGATGAGACCGCCGGCTACCGCTGAGGACAATGGCGATGACGTACAATTTCATGCGGGAGTTTGCCGACAGCTGGGGCCTACTTGCCATGGCTCTTTTCTTCATCGGATCCGTTGCCTTTGCACTTCGTCCCGGCAGCCGCAGGCAAGCCGGCGAAGCAGCTCAAATTCCTCTGAAGGAGGACTGATCATGAGCAGCGATCACATTGACGAGGTTTCCGGCATCTCAACCACCGGTCATGAGTGGGACGGCATCCGGGAGCTCAACAACCCGCTTCCGCGCTGGTGGATCTGGACGTTCTACATCACCATAGTCTGGGCGATCGGCTACACCATCGCCTATCCGGCATGGCCTCTGCTGCACACGGCAACCAAGGGGGTGCTCGGCTACTCCAGCCGCAACGATGTCGGGAACGAGTTGTCCGCGGCTGAAGCGGCCAAGGGCAAATATGTCGCCGCGATAGAAGCGAAAAGTGTTTCGGAGATCGCGGCGGACGACACGCTGCGCGAATTCGCCGTCGCCGCCGGCGGTGCCGCGTTCAAGCTCAATTGCGTGCAGTGCCATGGTTCCGGCGCCCAGGGCTCCAAGGGCTTCCCCAACCTTAACGACGACGACTGGCTGTGGGGCGGCAAGGCGGACCAGATTCAGCAGACGATCACCCATGGCATTCGCTTCGCCTCCGATCCGGATACGCGCCTGTCGGAAATGCCCGCTTTTGCCGACATCATCACCGCCGACCAGATCAAACAGGTCAGCGCCTACGTCGCCAGTCTGTCGGGGGCCGTCGTCAATCAAGCATTGGTCGCGCCGGGCGCAAAGGTCTTTGCCGAAAACTGCGTGGCCTGTCATGGCGACAATGCAAAAGGCAACAAGGAACTCGGCGCTCCAGATCTGACCGACGCCATCTGGCTCTACGGGTCAGGCGAAGCGGCCATCGCCGCCCAGGTAACCGCACCGAAACACGGCGTGATGCCGGCTTGGGGCGCGCGCCTCGGCGAGATCAAGGTCAAGGAACTGGCGGTCTACATCCATTCGCTTGGCGGCGGAGAATAGGAAAGAAGCCTATTCTCGTCCTCCCCCTCCCGCCAAGCGACGAGGCCCGGCGCAAGCCGGGCCTCGGCATCATCCAGAACCGATGAGTCGGCTTCCGGCGAAATCGTCGCTGGTGACTGGAGCTTCTCGTGCTCGATAACACGCAAATAGAACGGATCGAACCCACGACGGTCAACTCCGCCCAGGTGCGCCAGCCAATGTATGCCGCGCGCAGGAAGATCTTCCCGAAGCGGGCCTCTGGCAGCTTTCGCCGATTCAAATGGATCGTGATGGCGATCACGCTCGGCATCTACTATCTCACGCCGTGGCTGCGCTGGGACCGCGGTCCGTTTGCCCCCGACCAGGCGGTGCTGCTCGATGTCGCCAACCGGCGCTTCTATTTCTTCTTCATCGAGATATGGCCCCAGGAATTCTACTATGTCGCCGGCCTTCTGGTCATGGCCGGCGTCGGTCTTTTCCTGATCACATCGACTGTTGGCCGTGCCTGGTGTGGCTACACATGCCCACAGACCGTATGGGTCGATCTGTTCCTGGTCGTCGAGCGCGCGATCGAGGGCGACCGCAACGCACGCATCAAGCTCGATGCCGGTCCTTGGACCACTCGTAAGCTTGTGCTGCGGGCATCGAAACACGTCATCTGGCTGGTCATAGCCGTAGCGACTGGTGGCGCATGGATCTTCTATTTCGCCGATGCGCCGACGCTGCTCGGCGAACTCTTCACCGGCACGGCAGCGCCTGTCGCCTACATCACCATCGCGGTCCTGACGGCGACGACCTACACGTTTGGCGGGCTGATGCGCGAACAGGTCTGCACCTATATGTGCCCATGGCCGCGCATCCAGGCAGCCATGCTCGACGAGAGCTCGCTCACCGTCACCTACAATGACTGGCGCGGCGAACCGCGCACGCGTCACGCCAAGAAGGTTCTTGCCGCAGGGCATCCCGTCGGCGATTGCGTCGACTGCAATGCCTGTGTCGCCGTCTGTCCGATGGGGATCGACATACGCGACGGTCAGCAACTCGAATGCATCACCTGCGCGCTCTGCATCGATGCCTGTGACGGCGTCATGGACAAGCTCGGCAAAGCGCGAGGACTGATCTCCTACGCGACGCTCTCCGACTACAACGCCAACATGATGCTGGCCACCGCCGGCGGCGCCAGCTCGGTCGATCCATCACTGGTCAGGACGGATGACGGCCTGTTTTCGGACAGGGTGGCGCATTTCCATATCCGCAAGATCTTTCGGCCACGAACCTATGTCTACATGGCCATGTGGTCGCTGATCGGGCTGGGCCTGCTCTTTTCGCTGCTGACGCGCGACCGGCTCGAAATCAATGTCCTACACGACCGCAACCCGCAATTCGTGACGCTCTCGGACGGCTCGATCCGCAATGGCTATACCGTCAAGCTCTTAAACATGATCCCCGAACCGAGAACGATTATCGTCACCCTCGGGGGTTTGCCAGGCGCGGAGATGAGCATCGTTGGCGTCGATCTCCCCGCCGATCGCTCCTTTGCAGTCCAGGTCGAACCCGACCGGCTGAAGATGTTGAAGGTTTTCGTGCGCCTGCCCGCCGACCAGATTCATGGCCAGGCGCAGACCTTCACATTCCGGGTCGAAGACAAGGTCAGCTTCGAGTCCAACGAATACACCGCCACCTTCAACTCGCCGGAGATCGCCAGATGAACGCCACCACGCGAAAACCCCGCGAGTTCACCGGCAGGCACATGTTGGCCACCATCCTTGCCTTTTTCGGCGTGGTCATCGCGGTCAATCTCACGATGGCGACGCTTGCCAACACAAGCTGGACCGGCCTTGTCGTCGAAAATACCTATGTGGCGAGCCAGCAATTCAACAAGAAGGCCGAGGAAGGCCGTGCGCAGGCAGCGCTTGGCTGGACCGGCCAGTTGACCATCGCATGGGGCGAAGTCCGCTATCGCATCATCGACGCCGCGGGCAAACCGGTTTCCCTGCATGGCGTGAAGGTGCTGTTTCGCCATCCGGCTTACGAGAAAGAGGATGAGTCCGTCACGCTCGCCCTGGTCTCTGGCCAGGAGTTTGCAGCACAACACGTGCCAAGGAATGGTGTCTGGATCATCGAAATAGACGCCGATGCCGGCCTGGCAAAACCTTATCGCGACGTGCGCAGGGTCATGATTTCCAATGGAGCGCTAAAATGAGCTGCTGTGCACCGGGCGCGGAAGTCGCGCTGGATCTTGTCAGCGCCACTTCAGTTCTGCCGTCCAGCCAGGAGGTCAGGCTGGCCAGCCGATCGCTTGGCGACGACCTTCATCAGATCGACCTTTCGGTGCCGACCGTTCATTGCGGCGCCTGCATCCAGACGATCGAGACGGCCTTGGGAAAACTCGGTCACGTCGAGGCAGCTCGCGTGAACCTGTCAACCAAGCGGGTCTCAGTCCGCTGGCGCGGCGACGAGGCTCCACCTTTGGTCGCTGTGCTCGGCCGGCTCGGCTATCAGGCGCATTTGTTCGAAGCCGAGATTGATGCAAAGGACAAGATGCTTTCGGAGCTTATCCGCGCCGTCGCTGTTGCCGGCTTTGCTGCGGGCAACATCATGCTGCTCTCGGTGTCGGTCTGGTCCGGCGCCGAGGGCGCCACCCGCGACCTGTTCCACTGGGTCTCGGCTCTGATCGCCATTCCTGCGCTGGCCTTCGCCGGCGGCATCTTCTTCAAGTCGGCGTGGAATGCACTGCGCCATGCCCGCATGAACATGGACGTGCCGATAGCCGTCGGCGTTGCGCTAGCCTACGCAATGAGCCTCTATGAGACGATCACCCATGGCGACCACGCCTATTTCGATGCGTCGGTGTCGCTGCTGTTTTTCCTCCTGATCGGCCGCACGCTCGATCACGTGATGCGCGAACGCGCGCGGACCGCGGTAAAGAACCTGTCACAGTTGGCCGCGCGTGGCGCGATGGTGCTGCGCGGCGATGGCGCACGGGACTATTTGCCGGTTGGCGAAATCGAACCGGGGATGCAACTGCTCATTGCAGCCGGCGAGAGAATCCCCGTCGACAGCACGATCGTTCATGGAGCGTCGGATCTTGACTGCTCACTGGTCACTGGCGAGAGCACGCCGCGAAACGTCGCGCCAGGGGAGATTGTGCAGGCCGGTGTCCTCAACCTCACCGGTCCGCTGACGATTGAGGCGACAGCGGCCGCCAAGGATTCATTCCTGTCGGAAATGGTTCGGTTGATGGAGGCCGCCGAAGGTGGTCGCGCCCGGTATCGCCGTATCGCCGACCGCGTGTCGGCACTCTACGCGCCCGTGGTTCATCTCACCGCCTTGGCAACCTTCCTGGGCTGGATGGCGGTGACTGGCGACTGGCACCGGGCGATGACCATCGCCATCGCTGTTCTCATCATCACATGCCCGTGCGCGCTTGGCCTCGCCGTTCCAATCGTTCAGGTGGTCGCCGCGCGGCGCCTGTTCGAGAACGGCATCATGGTCAAGGATGGCTCGGCCATGGAACGCCTGGCGACAATCGACACGGCGGTGTTCGACAAGACCGGCACGCTCACGCTTGGCCAGCCCAGGCTCGTCAACACGTCGTCGATCGATCCCGCCATGCTGGCAATCGCTGCCGACTTGGCCGCGCATTCGCGTCATCCATATTCAAAGGCCATTGCCAGCTTTTCCGTCAGCAGCAGCCAGCACAAATTCGACGCGGTGACCGAGCACCCGGGTTTCGGGATCGAAGCCACAGCCGCCGGTAGCACCTGGCGGCTGGGTAGACGCGGATGGGCTGGCTGGAAGGCTCGAACCGGCGGCGAAGCCAAACATGGCTATGGCGGAACAGTCCTGACGAAAAACGGCATGATTGTCGCATCCTTCGTTTTCGAGGACGCGCTACGCCTCGACACCAGGGCAGCGATCGATCAACTGCGCAACGCTGGTATGTGCGTGGAAATGCTGTCGGGCGATACCGCGAAAGCCTGCGCCGAGGTTGCCGACATGCTTGGTGTCGATGACTTCGTTCCCTGCCTGCTACCGTCCGGCAAGGTTGAATGCATCGAGAGCCTGGCGAGAGACGGGCACAAGGTTTTGATGGTTGGCGACGGGCTCAACGACACACCAGCGCTGAGCGCCGCGCATGTCTCGATCGCACCCGCCACGGCCGCCGACATTGGCCGCAATGCAGCCGACTTCGTTTTTCTGCGCGAAAGCCGCTTGGCGATCCCGCTGGCGCTGGACGTGTCGCGCAAGGCGGGAAGCCTGATCCGACAGAACATAACAATTGCGATCGTTTATAATGCTGTTGCCGTGCCGATCGCCATTCTGGGTCATGTTACGCCTCTCATCGCGGCGGTCGCGATGTCTGCCTCGTCATTGCTTGTGATTGGAAATGCCATGCGCCTGCAAGGCTTCGCAATGGGCGCGTCGTCCAAAACCGCGCGGCAAGACAGGCCCGGGCGGGGCGGCGCCTTGGCCGAATCCTCATGACGACGCTCGCCTATCTCATTCCGGTGGCGCTGTTCCTTGGCGCACTCGGCCTGTCCGGCTTCCTGTGGGCATTGAGAAGCGGCCAGTACGACGATCTCGATGGCGCGGCGGAGCGCATTCTTATCGACCGCGACGACGGCGCGGAGAATCCTCCTCGTTCCAAGTGACTCAGATCAACGCGCCGCGCGTCGGGATGTCCTATCGTCGTCCGACGAAAGATCAGGAGGGTGAGGATGCAAGCCGAATCCATCATGACAAAGCCAGTCATCACGACGCATGCGAACGCGACGATCGCCGAAGCGGTCGAGCGCATGCTTTCAAACAAGGTCAGCTGCCTGCCGGTAGCGAACAGCGACGGCACCCTGATTGGCATTGTAAGCAAAAGCGACTTCTTGCGCCGAGAGGAACTCGGAACCCAGCGTGTGCGTCCGCGCTGGCTGGAGTTTGATCTTGGCCCGGGCACAACCGCTAATGACTATGTGCGCTCGAACGGACGGATCATCCATCAGGTGATGACCACACCCGTCATCTCGGCGCCTCCTGGCGCCTCGATTGCAGATATTGTCGACTTGATGATGCAACATCGCATCAACAATGTGCCGATTGTCGATCGGGAAAGGGTCGTCGGCATCATCACGCGAACTGATTTGCTGCTTGTCCTGATCCGCGCCATGCCGAAACAGGGAACCACTCCACCCGATGACGACCTGATCCGCAACGCGATACTTGCCGAACTGCAGTCACAAACCTGGAGCGGTGGTGACTTGATCGATGTGAGGGTCAGCGACGGCCTTGTCGAACTGAAGGGGGCGATTGTCGACGAGCGTCAGCGGAAGGCAGCGATTGTTGCGGCTGAGAAGGTTGCCGGCGTCGGGCAAGTCAAGGACGGCCTCCTCCTCAGTACGGATCCGTTCGGTGACGGTTTCATAGCTGCGAAAAAAGCGGGGACGCCAAGCAGAGTCCCTTTGGTTCTGCTCCCTTCCCACATCACTTGGACATGAGGCCGTCGGCGAGTTCCTTCGGCGTATAGCGCCCGTCATGGTTGGCGAGCACGCTGTCGGCAGCGAAGACGCCCGTCCTGAGGGAATGCGATGGCCGCCGCCTGTTTTGGTGGGGCTTGGACCGGGGCTTCCTGTGGATCTTGATGAGCGGCCAATACGAAGATCTCGACGGCTCCGCCCAGCGGATCCTTATCGATCGGGAAGAGCCGCGAGGCTGAACCGGTTGGCGGCGCCAACGACTGTGCGGATGCTGGTCGTCAGTCGACCGAATCTTTGCTGGCGATTGCCCGCATCATGACGATATCGGCGCGCGTGCGAAGAACGGATCAGCCACAATACGTTGCCGAACCTTTGGCCAGGAGGGGCACGCGATTGGGAAGCCGACCATTCAGAATGACTAGACATGCAACGTTTTCGCGGCAATCGACCACTCGACCGTGAACCCGCCGTTGCCGGGTTTGTCGAGCCTGGTTGATCCAGATCAGCGTTATCTCTTCATCGGCGTGGTTTCATTGACCAGGCTTCCAACGGAGAACGCATGTCTATCGACGATGGGGAGATGAGCGGCAAACCGTGGGTGATTGCGATGCTTCAAGAGCGCTTCGTATCGCAGATAGCCGCCATGGCGGCACGCTGATGGCCGGCTCTGTCGAGACATTCGACATCATTGTCGTCGGAGCTGGGCCGGTCGGACTTGCCTTCGCAGCATCGCTCGCCCGGAGCCGACTCAAGGTGGCAGTGGTTGAACGGCAGTCGCTCGACAGCCTGGCGAATCCGGCTTTCGACGGTCGCGAGATCGCGCTGACCCACGCATCGGTGAGAATCCTTCGCGAGCTCGGCGCCTGGGATGCCATCCCCGCATCGGACAAATCACCGCTTCATGGCGCGCGCGTGCTCAACGGATCGAGCCCTTTCGCCCTGTGCTTCGATACTCCCAGCGGATCTGGGGAACCACTCGGATTTCTGGTCCCAAATTGTCGGATCCGCGATGCCCTGTTCAAAGTTGTCTACTTCCAGGATCATGCCCGGCTGCTGTGCGGCAACTCGGTCGTCAATGCAACAACCAGCGACGACGAGGCGGTCATAGCGCTTTCTGATGGCAGGCAATTGGCCGCTCGGCTGCTCGTCGCAGCGGATTCGCGTTTGTCCGCGATGCGCGACCTGCTCGGCATTGGCGCCAACATCCATCCGCTTGGCCACTCCATGCTGATTTGCCGAGTGAGGCACGAGCGCTTCCATCACCAGATCGCGGTCGAATGGTTCGACCACCATCAGACCATAGCGATGTTGCCGCTCATGGAAGGCGTGTCGTCGCTGCTTCTGACTTTGCGCTCAATCGAGGCCGATAGACTGTCTGTTCTCGATGACGAATTGTTCCTCATGGAATTGATGAACCGGTGTCGAGGACGCCTCGGGCAGATGACCCTGGCAAGCACACGCCATGCCTATCCGCTGGTCACGACCTGGGCGCACAAGTTCTCGGCACCGAGTGCGGCACTGATAGGAGACGCTGCCATCGGCATGCACCCGGTGACCGCGCATGGCTTCAACATCGGCCTCAGCGGCCAGAAGCAACTCGCTCATAAAATACTGACAGCATGTCGCGCCCGCCGCGACATTGCCGATCCCGACATGCTCGGCAGATACGAAAGCCGGCTGCGGCTGTCGGCGGCGCCGCTCTATCATGCCACCAACATGCTTGTCGGTCTTTACTCAAGCGAGCACCCGGCGGCACGGCTTGCAAGACATGCTGGGCTCCGCTTTGCCCAACATCTTCCCTTTGTCCGCCATGGCATTTCGGCCATGCTCAGGCGGTGAATCGCACAGAGCGCTACCGCTCTGGAGCGCTGTCTCGGCGCGGCCTCTTTGTCTTGCTGGCCCGCGGCGTCGCGGGCCAGGTTGCTTCCTGGTGACGTTGCCGATCATGGCATGATTCGGATCAAGGCACGCGCGCGGGCGAAGCCTTGATGATTCGGCAATGCTAAGCCAAAGGTGTGACCCGAAGCATGGTGAGCGCACTGGTTACCCTCGCTGGTAGTTAACTCGTCCTTCAGTGGGCTTGCATAGGTTTGGTCCTCGCGAACAATGACGGAAGCAAGCTGATCCATTCATGGCACCCCTAAAGAAAGAAGAATCGCTGGAGGCCAAAATCCGTCAGGATCAGCTTGCTGACCTGAGGGCCGGGCTGTTCGTGTCGATGCCGATAAGCGCGATCCTGTCAGGCCTGATTTGCGGGGTGCAGGCCCTTTCTGGCGGCGGCTTTGCCGCTGCAAGCTGGTTCCTGGTCGTCAATGCGCTAAATGCCGTCCGGCTTGCCCTCGCCCGTTTTCAGCTAAAGGAAACGGGGCGCCACCAGGATTTGCTTGGCGTTTTGCCGCGCCTTCGCATGTTTGGCGTCCTTGCCCTTCTGGCAGGGTTTGCCTGGTCCTTCCCGGCCGTGCTGACTGTTGGATACACAACACCACAAGCACCGATGCATCTGGTCATACTGGCGGGCATTTCAGCTGGTGCGGTTACATATGGCAGTTCGTATGCCGCGGCGGCGACCAGCTTCATCACACCTCCACTCCTCATCACGGTGGCGTGCCTTTTGGCGAAAGGCAATTTTGAACGCTACATTCTGGCTTTCACCGTTCTGCTCTTCATGGGCGGCTTGGTCCGAGCTTCGTTTGTTGGGCAGGCGCGCTTCCGCGAAGCAAGCCGACTGAGACATGAGGCAGAGCGACTTGCGTCGGAAATGGAGCGCAACTCCAGGGAGGACCATCTGACCGCCCTTCTCAACAGGCGGGGCCTTGAACACGCCATCGGTCGGTTCAAGACCGCGGATGGCCCATTCGTGGCAATGCTGATTGATCTGGACGGCTTTAAATCTGTCAACGACACCTACGGTCACAGGACCGGTGATGAACTGCTTGTCATGATCGCCCGCCGCATAGAGCAGGAAGCACCGGAAGGCTCAACGCTCGCTCGTATCGGCGGCGATGAATTCGTGCTGGTTTTTCCCTCAACGAGAGCTTCGCTTTCTGCCAGTGATCTCGCCTCCAATATCATAGCCAAAATTGCTCGCCCCTATATCGAGGTCGCGTCCGTGCGGGTCGGGGCATCGATAGGGATATACTTGGCGCAGACGCCGAGTCTGACTGAAATGTTGTTGCGGGCGGATATCGCCCTGTATACGGCCAAGCGCCATGGCAGGAACGAATTTTGCCTGTTCGATGCCGAACTCGACAGGGAACTGCAACGTCGCCAGTCCATCGAACGGGATCTTCATTCGGCGATAAAGACGGGAAGATTGCAACCTTGGTTCCAGCCGATCGTGAAACTCGAAACCGAGACCGTGGTCGGTTTTGAAGCCTTGCTGAGATGGTCCCATCCGACGCATGGTGCCATCTCTCCACCCGAAATCATCACAGCCGCACGCGAAACCGGAATGCTTCAGCTGCTGACGCAAACCGTATTTGCCGACTGTTGTGCTTTTATCGACGGCTTGGTGAAAGCTGACTGTCGTAACATTCGTGTGGCGATGAATGTTTCCCCGCGCGAACTGGAAGCCGGCGATATCGACGACATGGTTCTGGATGGTCTGGCGGCAAGAGGCCTGCCTGCAACGATGTTCGAAATCGAGATTACCGAAGAATCGCCGGTGGACCCGGACAGAGTGGATGAAAAGCTCGGACGGCTTTCACATGCCGGTATTTCCATCGCGCTCGATGACTTCGGCACCGGCTTTTCTACCTTGGCATCTCTCAAGGACCGTCGGATACGCAAGGTGAAAATAGACCAGGGCTTCATTCGCGGCCTGGCGAAGTCCCGAGAGGACCGACTGCTTGTCAAATCGGTCATCGAACTCGGTGACATGCTCGGGATCGAGGTCATGGCCGAGGGCGTCGAAACAGAGGCGGATCGGCAAACCCTGCACAAGCTTGGCTGCCGAACCGCTCAAGGCTTCCTCTTCTCCAAGGCTGTGCCTTTGATGCAAGCACTGGAAATGGCAGTCAAACAGCACGCGAACCAGTTGTGACCGCTCCCGCAGCGCCGGCTGTCGCGGCCGTGCGCCGCCGAATTTGGCTACAGAGACTTGCCTGCTCGAAACACGTGGCAGTGGGCGCTGTGCATCAGCCGGCGAACAGTTCCTTGTAGCCGGTCGTCACCATCCAGTTCGCACGGTCGATATGGCTGCGAAGAGCTTTGCGGGCGCGGACCGGGTCAATGGACGGGTCTATGCCGAGAATGCGCTCGGCCATCTCCTTTTCGCTGGCATTGTCGGCGCAGGCATCCAGGATCCGCAGGTAGATCTTGAAATGCTCCCTGTCGTAGCTCGTGAGGTTCTCCGACCAGGGGACTTCATCGCTCAAAGTTGAGCTTCGCGTCTCATCTGTTCCCATTGGTCCATTCATGCCTGCGGATCTCGCCTGTGAGCGCACGCAGCATATCCCAAACTGGGATAATCCGAAACCGGGATTAGTCGCTGATCCGGTCTTTACCCGACCGGTTCGCCTCCATGCCCAAATCCCTTCGATCGCCCCGCCACCAGCGGTTTCTGGCCCAGCTGGTTTCGCTGCGCAAGGCCAAAGGCCTGACCCAGGCGCAGCTGGCTGACAAGCTTGGTCGTCCCCAATCCTTCGTGGCCAAGTACGAGGGCGCAGAGCGGCGTCTCGACGTCATCGAGTTTCTCGACATAACTGCGGCCCTTGACGCTGATCCGTGCGAGATTCTGTCCAGCCTCCGGTCCTAGCGGGCGCCCGCGCGCCTGACGACGCGCACCAGGTGCTCGTGAACCGAGCCCGCTTTTCTTCGGCAAGCTCAGGCGGTCTCGGCCATTCGGCTTCGCCCCTTGGCGTGGGCAGCCCTTCGGGCTGAGACGGCCGCCGCCCTTGCGGGCGGCGCGGTTTGTCGGTTGGCCTTTCCCGGTGGGCGCGGGGTGGGCGGCACTCCCTTCTAGGCCCGCCGCGGCAGCCCGCAACCCTTCGCGTGCCGCTCAGGGTCCTCCTCTTCGTTCCGGTCCTTCGGATGCGGTCCGCCTACCACGGCGGGCCTTTCCGGTCGCGACTCGCCGCCCACCCCGCTTCCGGGGAAAGCGCGGCGATTGGTGAGCGGAGGATAACATATGCGTGCAAACAGCAAGCGTACCACCAGCACAGAGGCTGGCGCAGGCAAGGGCAGGCGCCCGGGCGGCAGCCTCTATCAGGAGATCACCGACCGCATCATTGCCGAGCTGGAGCGCGGTACCGTGCCATGGGTCAAGCCATGGGGCAGCGCAAAAGCAGGCCTTGGCCTGCCGAGGAATGCGTCCACGGGACGCACCTATTCCGGCATCAATATCCTCATCCTGTGGGGCGCCGTCATCGAGCGCAGCTATCCCAGCCAGAACTGGCTGACCTTCCGGCAGGCGCTTGCCCTTGGCGGCAATGTCAGGAAGGGCGAGCGCGGCACGACCATCGTGCATGCCGACCGCTTTGTCCCCAAGGACGAGAAGGAGCGCGCACGCCACGAGGGCGATGCACCACAGGCGGTGCCTTTTTTGAAGCGCTTCACGGTCTTCAATGTCGCGCAGTGCGACAATCTTCCGGAACACCTCCATGCCGCCGCCGAGCCGCTGCCTCAGTGCGAGATCGTGCCGCAGGCCGAGACGCTCATTCGCGCCAGCGGTGCGGATTTCAGGGTCGGCGGCGATCGCGCTTTCTACATGCCGGGCAGCGACCACATTCAGGTGCCGCCGCAGCCGGCGTTCCATCAGCAGATCGACTATTACCGAACATGCTTTCACGAGCTTGGCCACTGGACCGGCCACCCGACGCGACTTGCTCGCGACCTCTCCGGCTCGTTCGGCTCCAAGGCCTACGCGCGTGAAGAATTGGTCGCCGAAATCGCTGCCGCCTTCGTCTGCGGCAATCTCGGTATCGAGCCGATCGTGCGTCACGCCGATTACATCGGCTCATGGCTGAAGGTGCTGCGCGAGGACAACCGCGCCATCTTCCGTGCCGCCAGCCTCGCCTCGAAGGCCGCCGATTTCCTGCTTGGCCTTCAGGCCGATGCCGAAGGCGAGGCGCAAGAAGGGATTGCGGCATGACGATGCGCGATCCTCAACTGGCCGCGACCGAGCCGACGCCGCAAAGGAGCAGATGCTCATTCCTGGCGTCCAGCCCATCACCACGCGGGCAAACCCTCCTGATGGACGCGCCGATGTGTCCGCGCGCGGCGCAAAGCTGCTCGAAGTCGGCCTCTTAATGGTGAGGCGGATCAGAGGAAGGTCCAGGGAGCCTTTCTCCCGCCGGACGCAAGAAATCAACGCGACCCGTTCTGACAAGGAGTCTTTCCATGATCCTGATCACCAATCCACTGCGCGCACGACTGCTCGCCCATGGCGCCGCCGGCGCCGACATCGACCATTTTCCCGTTGTGAAACTGTTTAATCCGACAGGTGCCGCGACCTGGCTTCTGAGCGAACTCGACGCCGATGGCGACACTCTGTTCGGTCTTTGCGATCTCGGCTTCGGCTTCCCCGAACTTGGCAGCGTCAGTCTGGCCGAGCTTGCATCCGTAAAAGGTCCGCTTGGCCTCGGCATAGAGCGCGACCTGCATTTCCAAGCGCGCTTTCCGCTCTCCGTCTATGCCGAAGCCGCCCGCATTTGCGGCCACGTCAGCGAGGCCGAGCGACTGCTGCGGCAAGCAGCAGACGCCCTATCAAAGCCCCATTCCGAGCTTCCGCCCGACACGGCGGAACAGCAGCGCCGATAGGCGCAAAAACCGTCCCGCCGTGCCGGCCTTCGGCCTCTGCGGCGGGGACAACCTTAACCAAAGCAAAAGGAGAGTAACCATGCAGCTTGCCCACATTCCCTTGGATCAGCTCAACATTTCCGCGCTCAACATGCGCCATGGAAAACGCGCGCCCGACATATCCGACATCCTGCCCTCCGTGCGTGCGCGCGGCGTGCTGGTGCCACTCCTTGTGCGGCCGAACGGCCAGCCGGAAACCTTCGAGATCGTCGCCGGCAGGCGGCGCTATTTCGCCGCGAAATCGCTTGCCGACGAGCGCGGCGAAGGCGATCCCTTGCCCTGCGCCATCATGGAGGACGGTGACGACGCCGATGCGCTGGAAGCTTCGCTGATCGAAAACCTCGCCCGCCTCGATCCTGACGAAGTATCGCAATGGGAGACGTTTTCGCGGCTTGTCAGGCAAGGCCGCACCGTTCCCGACATCGCTGTGACCTTCGGCATCACTGATCTCAAGGTCAAACGCATTCTGGCGCTTGGCGACCTCTTGCCCAAAATCCGCGAAGCCTATCGGCGCGAGGAGATCGATACCGAGACGGTGCGCCATCTCACCATGGCTTCCAAGGCGCAGCAGAAGGACTGGCTGGCACTCTGTGCCGATCCCGATCAATACGCGCCGCGTGGCTATCAATTGAAGCAATGGCTGTTCGGCGGCCAGTCGATTTCCACCAAGGTGGCGCTGTTTGCCATCGAGGAGTATCCCGGCCTGATCACCTCGGACTTGTTCGGCGAGGACAGCTATTTCGCCGATGCCGACCTGTTCTGGCAAAAGCAGAACGAAGCGATTGCCACCAAACGCGACACCTATCTCAACGAGGGCTGGAGCGAGGTTGTGCTGCTGGAACCGGGCCAGTATTTCCACGCATGGGACCACGAGAAGACCCCGAAGAAGAAGGGCGGCAAGATCGTCATCACTGTCTCGCATCGCGGCGAGGTCGAGTGTCACGAGGGCTGGCTGTCACGCAAGGAAGCCCGCCGCGCCCGCGAGGGCGGCGAGCAAGAAGAAACAGCCGCCAAGCTGCCGCGCCCCGAAGTCACCGGCCCGATGCAGAACTATATCGATCTGCATCGCCATGCCGCCGTGCGCGCGGCCATGCTCGACCATCCCGCCGTGGCGCTGCGCCTCGTGGTGGCGCACGCCATCACCGGTTCGGGCCTGTGGCAGGTGCGGCCCGAGCCGCAGCGCGCAGCCAACGAGACGGTGACTGCCAGCCTTGCCGGCTGCAAGGCTGAAGCCGCATTCGGCAAAAAGCGGCGCGAGGTATTGGCCCTGCTCGGATCACCGGATGAGGATAGCTTGGTCGCCGGCGGCAATGGCGACGCCGTTGCTATCGCCGGCGTGTTCGCGCGCCTCTTGGCGCTCTGCGACGACGATGTCATGCGCGTTCTCACCCTTGTCATGGCCGAGACGCTTGCAGCCGGCAGCGCCGTCATCGAGGCGCTCGGCAACCACCTGAACGTCGACATGGGCATATGGTGGCAACCGGACGATGCCTTCTTCGACCTCTTGCGCGACAAGGAAATCGCCAATTCGATGCTGGCCGACGTCGGCGGCAAGCTGGTCGCGGACGGCAATGTCGCCGAGAAGGTCAAGACGCAAAAGAACATCATCCGCGACTTCCTGGCGGGCGAGAATGGCCGCCCCAGGGTCGAGACCTGGCTGCCGCGCTGGATGAAATTCCCGGCCGAAAGCTACACCAGCCGCGGCGGCTTCCGCACCGCCGATCAGTGGACACAGGTGCAGCCGCTGTTCGTGCGCGAATAGTCGATCAGGGCCCGAGCGGCGGTTCTCTCGATTACCGCCGCTCAGGTCGCGCGCGCCGCTACGGGCCACGCCGGCTGCCGATTGGGCGTCTTGTCGAGCCAGTGCCGCGCGCGAGAAATTCCGACGCCAGTTCGCCCCATTTCGGCAGCCCCGCACCGCGCCGGGTTGCTTGCTGAGGCGCCAAAGGCGCATGGGGCCAATTGTCCGATCCGGTTGCCGACAGAGCCCGCGCAGCCGGCGCTCTGCATTGCCGCCGGCTTCTTGTGTCACCGATCGCGCCACCTGTCTCCATTGTGTCTCAGGGACCATTCCCCTGCGGCTGGCTTGTCGACCTATGGGCGGATCCGGCCCGCCCGAAACCCTCGCCGGCAGCTTTTTTCCCCGCCGCCTGCGGCGGCTTCCTCGCGCCGCTTCGCTTCAAAAAAGCTGCCCGCGCGGGTCCTCCGCTATCGCTGCGGCCGTCCCGGTTCCGGCGGTCCGGACGCGCCCATCACGGTCCGCCATCGCAGGGGAATGGTCCCCTGCGAGCACCAAGAGGAGACTGGAAATGACCGCGATCGGATACGTCACCAAACAGGAAAACGGCGGCTACAAGGGCCAGCTCAAGACGCTCAGCGTCCGCGCCGACATCGATATCGTGCCCAATCAGGCAAAGAGCGCCGACACCCATCCCGACTTCCGGGTGCTGACGCAAGGGGTCGAAGTGGGTGCGGGCTGGATCCGCACCGGCGAGACCTCCGGCAAGGACTATGTGAGCCTGTCGATTGCCGCCCCCGAGTTTGGCCCCCGCAAGCTCTACGCCAATCTCGGCCGCGCCGCCGGCCAGGATGACGACGACACTTACGCCATCATCTGGAACCCGGTCGACTGACCGGCCGATCCGGAAAGCCCCGCGCCGCCACCGGCGCGGGGCCTCTCTCAGGACCCGTGAGGCCGCCGAAGGGGGCGGCGAAAACTCGCCCCCCACTCTTCGCCCGTCCCCAAAACGATCTCGCTCGCCGATCCTCGCCTTCGCTTGTCCGTAGCGAAACGAGGATCATCATGGACGACGAAAACGAACGCGCAGCCCGCGCCAAGAAGGGCAGTCCGTTTCTCAATACCGCGCAGGCGGCCTTCTATATCGGGCTGTCCCAGCGCACGCTGGAGAAGATGCGCCTCAAAGGCGGCGGCCCGCAATTCCGCAAGCACGGCCGCTATGTCCGCTATCACATCGACGAACTCGACGATTGGTCGAAGGGGCACGCGCAGGAGACCGGGCCCGAGGACGGCGGGCACGATTCCGGCTCGGCCGGCGAGGGAGGCCGCTCATGAGCCGGCGTCCCACCATCCATCTGATCGGCAGCCATCTGCGGCGCATTCGAGCCCGCAAGACGATCGCCGTGGCCACGATGGGCCTTGCCCTGATCGGCTTCGCCGCCTTCGGCAAACCATCGCCCTGGCTGGTCTGGAACGCCTCGGCGAGTGCGCCGGTCGGCCTCTATCGCGTCGCGTCCGGATCGCCGGCTCTTGGTGATCTCGTACTCGTCCGCCCGCCAAAACCGGTCGTCGATCTGGCCGCCGAACGCTTCTATCTGCCCAGCAACGTGCCGCTGGTCAAGCACCTTGCCGCGCTGGCTGGCGAGCATGTCTGCGCCTTCGGCGACGCCATCATCATCGGCGGCGAGATTGTCGCGCGCCGGCTTGCAACCGACACGCAGCACCGTCCGCTGCCTTGGTGGAATGCCTGCCGAAAGCTCGCCGATGCCGAGGTTTTCCTACTCGGCAGCGATAAAAATCGCTCGTTCGACAGCCGCTATTTCGGGCCGGTGCCGACCAAAAATATCATCGGGAGGCTCGTGCCGCTATGGACCGAGTGACCCTCCTTATGCTGGGCATGGTGTCTCTCGCACCATGCGCCTGTTCCGCCGCGACCAACACGAAGCCGGTCGTCATCTCCCATAGTCCGCAGCTTGCAAGATGGCAGCCCTTCGTAGCCGAAGCAAGCCGGCGTTTCAGCATTCCACAGACCTGGATTTATGCCGTCATGGATGCCGAAAGCCGGGGGCAGACGACGCTCAATGGGCGGCCGGTCACGTCGAGCGCCGGTGCCATTGGCCTGATGCAGGTGATGCCAGGCACCTACGAGGAGTTGCGCGCAGAGCTTGGCCTGGGAGCCGCCCCGCACGACCCTCGCGACAACATTCTGGCAGGCACTGCCTATCTGCGCGCCATGTATGACCGCTTCGGATTTCCAGGCCTGTTTGCAGCCTATAACGCCGGGCCGGAGCGCTACGAACAGCATTTGCAGCGTGGGCGGCCACTGCCCAGCGAGACGGTTTCGTATCTGGAAGAGGTCAAGGCGGCGGGCATTTCGGCCGCCGACATGGACGCGTTCACCGGCAAATCCCGTGCCGAAAAAGCGCCGGGAATCCCGTCCGGGCAGTCGCTGTTTTTCCTCCGAAACGGTGTTTCCGTGACCGGCCCGAATGGCCAAATCCTGGTGCCGCTCGGATCGGAGCGAGCAAGGTCAGGGCGGCCGGATGGCCGGTGAGGGCGGCGGCTACCGTGGTTCGGGCGGGGGGCAGGGAGGCAGGTCCGCGGAAGGCAAGATAAAGGCATCGCCTCCTGGAGGCGGCGAAGTGTTTGTCTGCACATCGTTTTCCCAGGAGGTTGCCTGCGGGTCCAGGAGGGTCTGGCGCGCAAGCCTCTGATTTTGCTGCTGGTTCATCGGAGGCCGCATGCAGGATGACGAATTCACGCCGAGGCTCGGCAAAATTGGCTGGCGCGGCTCGAAGGCGGGCAAACGCTACGCTGGCCAGGTCCAGGCCGCGGTCAACCGAGCAGGCGGCAGGAGCGGACGCGGCAGCCGCTTCATCGGTAGCCGGGTGGGGCGCGGCGGGGCTGCTGCCGCCGTTCTTAGAGCGCGCGACCGCCACGCGGCGTTTCGGCAGCGGCGCGCAGTCGTCAAGGCACGCATCGTCAAGCTGGCCGGCAAGGGAGTCGACGGAGCTCGTGCGCACCTCCGCTACCTCCAGCGCGACGGCGTCACCCGGGAAGGCGAGCGTGGCGAGCTCTACGCTGCCGACAATGACCGCGCCGACGGCAGGGCCTTTCTCGATCGCGCGAACGGTGACCGTCATCAGTTCCGCTTCATCGTCGCCCCTGAAGACGGTATCGAGTATGATGACCTGAAGCCGCTCACCCGGCGCCTCATGGCGCAAATGGAAGAAGACCTCGGCACCAGGCTAGACTGGGTGGCCGTCGACCATTTCAACACCGGCCATCCTCACACCCACATCATCGTGCGCGGCAGGGACGATTACGGCGAAAACCTCGTCATCGCGCGGGACTACATTTCCTCTGGCCTGCGCGAGCGCGCAGCCGAACTGGTTAGCCTCGACCTTGGCCCGCGCACCGACCGCGAGATCGAGCAGCGCTTGCGCCAGGAGATGGAGCAGGAACGCTTCACCAGCATCGACCGGCAGCTGATGCGCATGCGCGACGATGAGGGGCATGTCTCACCAGCCAGCCGAGACACCTTTCGCCAGACGCTGCACCAGGGCCGCCTGCGCAAGCTCGAGCGGATGGGCCTCGCCGAGGAGATGCCTTCGGGTCGCTGGCGCCTGGAGGATGAGCTCGAAGCCACGCTACGCCGCATCGGCGAGCGCGGTGACATTATCAAGACCATCCATCGCGAGCTGACCGGCAAGGGGCTCGTCCGCAGTGCCGCCGACTATCTTATCCACGATCGATCCGACGGGTCGGCCCAAACCGTGGTCGGACGTGTCGTCGGGCGCGGGCTGGCCGACGAAATCACTGACCGCCATTACCTCGTCGTCGACGGCGTGGACGGCAAAAGCCACTATGTTGATATCGGCAAAGGCGAGGCTACCCAACCCACGCCAGAGGGCTGCATAGTGCGGGTCAGGCCGAGGGACGCCGGGCCCAGGCAAGTCGACCGCACAATTGCCGGCATCGCCACGGTCAACGACGGGCGCTACAGCATCGATATCCATCTCAAGCATGACCCCTCGGCCACCGAACGCTTTGCCGAAACGCACGTGCGGCGACTGGAGGCGATCCGCCGTGCGACCGGTGGCGTCGAGCGCGAGCCGGACGGCACATGGACAGTCGCGCCTGACCATCTCAACCGCGTCGCGGATTACGAGCGTCAACGAGCGAGGGCCCAGCCTGTTGTCGTCGACAAGCTCTCATCAATGCCGCTGGAGAGCCAAGTAGGCTTCGACGGCGCCACCTGGATCGACCAGGAGCTGGTATCAGCCCACCCTGAGCCCTTGTGCGACTCTGGCTTCGGTCGCGAAGTACGTCAGGTCCAGGCCCGCCGACAGCAGTGGCTGATCGCGCAAGGTCTTGCCCATGATGCGCAGGATCGGGTCATCTATCGCGCCAACATGCTTTCAATGCTGCGCCAACGAGAGCTGAACCGTGTTGCCAGTCAGCTCTCGGACGAACTCGGGCTCTCGTATTCTGAAGCGCAGCATGGCAATCGAATAGACGGAACGCTGCGCCGCTGCGTCGAGCTCGCCGGCGGAAAATACGGTGTCATCGAGAAATCGCGCGAGTTCACGCTGGTGCCTTGGCGGCCGGTGCTTGAGCATCATATCGGTAAGGAGGTGTCTGGCGTGGTGCGCGCCGAGGGGATTTCCTGGACGATCGGACGCCAGAGGAGCGGGCCCGGCGTTTCGTGAACTGGCTACAATTTATTTGTCCGCGTTGAAACACATACTCAGCCCAGACGGAGTTCCTCCGCCTGCTGCTTGCTCGCAGCATTCATTTGGCGGAGAGTCAGTGTTCTGCACTAAGGAGTAGCTCGTTCCGTGTCCAAGCCCAGACAAGCCTTGGTTTTCTCACGGGCGCGATACAAAAGGCACAGGCTGGACTTGGCTGTCGGAGGCGGGGCTTGTCGACCGCTCGATGGAAAGTGAGATGCGAGGCGGAGAATCACCCATGTGCAGAGCGGCAAGGCGCTCGCCTACCTCCCTGTCATTCACCGTTAGCCGATGGTTTAGACGAAGATAGTCCGTCCATGTCGGCGTGCGGAATGTCTCGGTCCAAAGCGTCGACTTCTGAAGGTCGCGCTGGAGGGTCCAGCCCCGCGCACCGGCGCGGCTCTGAACGCGCCGCCTTTCGCGCATGCAGCTCAGAAATTCATCGATACTCTCCTCGAGTATCGAGTACTCCATCTTGATCACGATCGGACCGCTCCTGGGCTTCAAAGGGAGGGCCAGTTCTGGTGGCCTGAAGTCGACGGCCGCTTGATCCGATTCCTCCCATAGCCGCACCGGCAATAGCTTTCCCACAGCCGCGACCAGCAACAGTGCCGCTGCAGCACCTTCCAAAGCCCACGTCAGCGAATAGTACTGCGCGACAGCACCCCAGATCCAGCTACCCGCTGCCATGCCGCCGTAGGTCAGGGCGTAATAGATGGACAGGGTGCGACCAACGACCCACCTTGGGCTTGCCAACTGCACACACACGTCGGTTCCGGTCCAGGTGACAACCCAGCCAGCGCCACCGATTGCAAGCGCGATCGCCGCCACAGCCACCGACGATGTGAGGGCCATCAAAAGGCAGCACGTTGCGCAAGCAACGGATGCGAGCGTGATCAATCGGTTCTGGGACGTGATGCGTCTCAAGTAGCTGCTGCCAATGCCGGCGATGAAGGCGCCTGTACCGAAGCCGGCCAATAGCACGCCGTACACAACTGGCCCTCCCGCCAGCTGGTCGCGAACCAGGAGGGGGAGCAAAGCAAGGATCGAGATGCTTGATAGCCCGAACAGGGTTGCACGCACGATCGCCACTCTGATCTCTGAGGATATCGCCGTGAATCGCATGCCATCATGAATGGCCGTAGTCATCCGCTCGCGCGGAAGAGGCGAAGAGCGAACTTGCCATTGTGAGCGCAGAACAGCGCTCAACGGGACCAGGTCACTTAGCGCAGCGAGGGCGAAAGCCGTAAGGGGGCCCAGCAAAGCTAAGATTACACCGCCCAGCGCCGGTCCTATGCTGCGAACCACGTTGTACCCCACCGACATCAGCGTCACTGCAGCGGGTATGTCGCGCTTTTCCAGGATATCGCCGACCGAGGCGTGCCAGGCTGGATCGTTCAAGGCAAAGCCGCATCCGGCCAAGAAACTCAGTCCCAGGATTAGCCATGGACTAGCAAAGCCCAGTCCCACAGAGAGTGCCAGCGCCGTGGATGCCAGTGCGATCAGGCAGTGTCCGGCAAGCATCACGCCACGGCGGCTGAAGCTGTCTGCAATGGCTCCAGCAAGGATCGACAAGAAGAACGCGGGCAGTGTCGATGCAGCCTGTACGAGCGCAACCATCAGATCGGAGGCTGAAATCGTGGCCATGAGCCAGCTTATAGCCACGCTCTGCACCAGCCAGCCAAGGCTGGATATCTGCGTGGCTGTCCAGATAGAACGAAAGACCGGGTTGTGAAGAGGGATCAGTGTGTTTGCCGCAAAGCGCGGAGGATCTTGACGCCGCATCACTTCTCGCCTCCACTGGGTGTCGTTCTTCCGCTCATTTTGCTTACCAGCGGTGCGCTCTCTGCACAGACTGCGTCACAACGAAGTTCCGAGATCGCGCTCGCAACAAGGACAATGTCGCATCCACGGTGCTGATGCGCGTTGAGGTACCAACCTGGCCGTTAGCTGATGGGTCCCGCAGCCCGCTTGGTGCGGTCGGTTCTGCCCTGCGACTCTTGGCTTTGGACGGTGCTAGCGCCCCGATGGCCGGCTTGTCAAACTGCCGTAGTGCCAGCACATCCATCCCATCTGTTGAACGCGATCTCCGACGAGGTCGAGCAGCAGTAGGTCAACGGCAAATCTGGGTATTTCCGCTTCCGGTCGAGCGCGTGGCCATCGTCCAGAAACCCGAAGACGTTCATCACCCATGCGACCACGCGCCCGAGACGATGCGACACGGCGATAGCGGTTCACCAGAGGACGTGCGTTCTGCTCAGCAGGAACATTGTTCTGCCGATCGTCGGCTGCGCCAGCAGCCACATAAAGCGGCGCCAGAGTTCTTGCACGCGTCATTGGACTCCCGCTTTGCAGGTTTCGCCTAGGGCCTGCATCAGGTCATCGATAATGTCCTGAGGATGTTCAAGCCCTACAGAAATTCGCAGCAATCCGCCTGGCGCTTTGGACTTCGCACCTTCAACGGATGCGCGATGCTCTATCAGAGAATGCGTCCCGCCAAGGCTTGTCGCCCGGACAACAATCTTCAGGCGGCCGGCCACGGCCATTGCAGCATCGGCTCCGCCCTCGACGATAAAGGATAGCATCGCTCCGTAATGGCTCATTTGCCGCGTAGCAAGATCGTGTCCCGGATCAGTTTGCAGACCAGGAAAGAGCACTTTTTCGACGCGCGGATGAGACGCCAGGGCCTCGGCCACTTTCTGGGCGCCTTCGCAATGGGCGCGCATGCGGACCGGCAATGTCTGCAGGCCCCGCAACGCCAGCCAACAGTCGAAGGGCGCTGCGACGCTGCCCTTGTGTTTCTGGACCATCCGCAATGGGCGACCGAGGGGTGACGCGTTTGGGACAATGACTACTCCGGCCATCAAATCCGAGTGGCCGCCAATGTACTTTGTCGCCGAGTGCATTACCGCGTCTGCCCCGATTTCGAGTGGCAGTTGAAGCACTGGGGTGGCCCAGGTGTTGTCCACCACCGCCAAGGCACCGGCCTCGTGCGCGATTGCGCAGATGGCCGCAATGTCGACAACGCGGATCATCGGGTTTGACGGCGTCTCGATCCAGACGAGGCCAGTCCGCTTCGATGTCACCGCGGCGCGCAAAGCGTCCAAATCGCGCATGTCGACTGGGGCAAAGTCGAAGCGAGACCCAATGTCGGTCTCTTCGATCAGCGAACGAATGCCGAAATACATGTCATCCGGCAGAACGATCCGACCCGCCGACGGATGGCTCTCGAAAACTGCAGCGATTGCGGCCATGCCCGAAGCGAAGGCGATGCCGTCTTCCCCTCCCTCAAGCATCGCCATGGCCGCCTCGAACGCATTGCGTGTAGGATTTCCATCCCTTGTGTATTCGAAGCCGGACGGAAATGACCCGTTGACACCGCGTTCGAACGTCGTGCTGGTGTGCAGCGGCATGGATACGGCCCCGTGGACTCGTCGACCCCTCGGCCGCAGTGTATCGCCTTCGTCTCAAAACGCATCGGTTATTTCCTTCCTAACGGGCAGTTGCAATTTCGCCCCGGTCATTATACTGACCGCAATAGGTGAGCCGAGGTCCTAAGTCAATATAATGACCGATGTTACGACAGCGATGGGTTCCGAGCAGGTGCTTGGCAAAGCGATAGCGGTTCGAATCCGAGACTTGAGGCGCGACCAAAATCTGACCCTGGATCGACTGGCAAAACTGAGCGGCCTGTCCAAGGGAACCGTGGTCGCGCTGGAGCAGGGTAGGGCGAACCCCAGTATCGGCATACTGTGTCGGCTGGCGGCGGCGTTTTCGCTCTCGGTGGCCGATTTGTTGAACGAGCACCCTTCCACGGTGTGCCTTCCCATCGAGCGGACAGAGACCAGGAGGCTTTGGACGAGCGCCAAGGGAAGCTCTGCACAACTGCATTCGTCGACCTCGGGACGCACGATGTTCGAATTGTGGAGCTGGGTCATTATGCCGGGCGACGTGTTTTCCGCGGATGCTCATAGTCCGGATACGCGCGAGTTGATCTCGGTCAGTCAGGGTGCCCTGAGCGTTGTGGTAGGTACCCATGTGGTAATTTTAAGCGAAGGCGAGAGTGCGCGGCTTGTCACTGACCAACCGCACTCATACGCGGCGGCATCTGATGTGCCCGCCCATTTCTCGATGGCGGTTCTTGAGCGTGGTGGACACCGAGATCCGGGGCACTCGTCGACGGCAGCGAAGATTCAGGAGCCCGTTCCGTAAGGCTCCGCCGATTACTAGCAACCGCACATTCGCGACAGGAGATAAACCGTTGTACGTTCCGCCTCATTTTGCCGTCCCTGATCAGAACGCCCTGTTCGAGCTTATCGAGAAACACCCGCTTGGTATCCTCGTCACCCAAAGCAAAGGCACACTGGACGCGAACCACCTCCCCTTCGAGCTTGACCGCTCGAAGGGAGACAAGGGCGTTCTCAATTGCCATGTCGCTCGCAAGAACCCAGTCTGGGAGGAAGTCGCCAATGGCGATGAGGTTCTCGTAATCTTCCGTGCGGCCGACGCTTACATCTCGCCGAACTGGTATCCAAGCAAGCACGAACTCCACAAGCAGGTGCCGACGTGGAACTATCTCGTCGTCCACGCCCACGGACGCATCACTGTCCGGGATGATGAGCGGTATGTACGCCGTAACGTGGCGAAGCTCACTCATATGCAAGAAGCCTCGCAGCCTGCCCCGTGGAAGATGGGCGACGCGCCGAAGGACTTCATCGACACGATGGTTAAGGCAATCGTCGCCCTGGAGATCGAGATCACCGGCCTGGTTGGAAAATCAAAACTCAGCCAGAACAAAGACTTGCGCGACATTCAGAACCCTGGTGAAATGCTGCGTGCCCAAGGGGCCATTGCGATGGGAGAAGCGATGCTCGCGGCTGCGGCGGCCAAATCCCAATAGCATGTGTCTTGTCCCGACAAAGCCGCTGGTGCCGGCTTCCGACGGGTCACCTAGCCCGCCTTGACGCACGGCAATAGCTTTTGACGGCCTGAAGCGACGCTGTGGTCACCGTTGTGATACTTTTCCACGCGCCTGGTCAGGCGGCAGGATTGCTCCGTCGTGACCGACGGGTTCGTTTCAGGCGCCTGCGCCCCCTCGTATGTCCGCGACCAGCCGCGCAGCGGTTTATGAGGCGCAATCGCACGCGTTTCGAAGCCACGTACCTTGGGCGGCAAGCTCGACCATGCGCTCGACGCAGCTCCAAGTGCGGCCCCGTCAACGATCTCCTTGAACCTGCGGAACTTGCCCGAAAGCACTTCTCTTACGGGAGATGATTGGCTTTGTCGCCGAACCGACTGATGGAGATGGTGGCGGCGCCGCCGTAGCGATCAGACCCGCCTTGCAGCGCAATGGCTACCCGGGCGCGACTGGGAGATGCGGGCGGGACTGTGGAGCTGCGGAGACGGAGCGGATCGGCATGGAGCCGTGACCGCTTGCGATCTGGCTCTGGAACGAGTTAAGGAAGCGCGGACTTCCGATCGTGTCAAGCGCCGCCCTCTCGATGATGCCGGACAAATCGGGCCGCCACGAGCGGCGGGCCTTGCTCAGATCGGACGGACCCGATGGTTTAAGCAGGTTCGCATCAAGAGCCACGGCACCTGTGTCGTGCGGGTGCTGCTGTCGGCACGTGACCTTCTCGTCAGCGAACAGATGCCTGGGCTTCTTAAGGCCTTCGGCGTCATATTCGGCAAGAAGATCGATGCCCAGGTGATCCTACACATGCTCAGGATACAGGCGACGCAGGTCTACCATGATCCGCTGCGAGCCGGCATCAACGAAGTGCATGAACTGTCGAAGACACATGAAGCGATCGCCAGGGCCAAGACCGAGATCCAGCACCGCATGCTGACACACTACCAGCCGCTGTATTTTCCCGAGATCGATCGCTTCCGGGGGAACAGCCGCAGCGATCGGTTCTTTGCCTTCCTCCATGCCTTTCCGACCCCAGCAAGCATCACGGCGCTGACGAAGGAGGAGTTTGTGGCAGCAGCTTGGGATGCCGTCGGCCGCAAGGTCAGCAAGACACAGATTCTGATGGATATTTTCGAGACGGCGCGCCCATCGATCGGATTGCCGCTGCCACTGGATGACTTGATGCGCCTGCCATTCGCATGTTCCAGATGGTCATTGACGAAGCACGCAGCCTGATCCGGCAACATAATGAGATCGAAGCACAGGCCGACGATCTGCTGCGGCACAGCCAGGATTATCAGCTCCTGCGACAAATCCCGGGCATCGGACCGATCGAGGCATTGACCGTCATTGCCGAAGCCGGCGATCTTCGCCGCTTAGGTCATCATCGCCAGTTTCTAAAGTTTTGCGGGCTGGACCTCTCGACACAGAAGTCCGGTGAGGCCAGACCCGCCTTTCCAACCCAGGCACACGACCCATTCAATAGCATTCCTAAGCATACTGGCCAGGGCGACCTCGACCCCCCTAATCACAGCGGTGAGCTCGCAGGCGGGGTCGATGAACACTATTGATTGGCCGAGCTTGAGCGGCATCTCTATCACATTGATAGCCTATTAGGCTGGTCCGGCGTTTTATCGGACCCATGATCCATCCGAGCAGCTTGTGAGGGATGCAGCCGAACCAGGCGCTGCTCCCACAGTCTTCGCAGGTCCTCCAGCAGAGCTTCATGCTTAGCCTGATCCGGCGCAATTATATTGAGGTGATCGCTTAACACGGCTTCGCCCTCAATCCGCATCAGCAGATTAAACAGGTCGTTTGAAATTCGCACACTGTCAATGCTGGAGTGGTTCGGAATAATCTCGCAGACAGTCTCCTGATGATCTCGCGCTGTGTAAGCACGGGTTTGATGGAGGGAGACTGAGGGAGGCAATGAAATCGCAAGCGCAGTCCAATCCTGCAGCGTTGCAGCCCGTTTTTTTACCAAGAAGGGCCCGACCACAAGTCCATCCAGCTCTGTCGTCAAAAATGTGGCAATCGCGTCTGCAACCGTATCCACGATCGGTTCAGCATTGTTGTTAAAGGACGTATTGAGCAGAATTGGAGTGCCTGTCCGCTTCTTGAACGCATTGATGACCTCCCAGTAAGCGGGGTTGGCATCGCGCGATACTGTTTGCAGCCGAGCCGTACCGTCGACGTGCGTAATGGCACCCAACAAGGCGCGCTTTGAGTCACGCACGCGAACGACGAAATTCATGAATGGAAATTCGTGCTTACCGTCCGGGAGGTCGAAAAATTCGCTCGCATCCTCTTCCAGCACAGATGGTGCGAAAGGCCTATAGCCTTCGCGCTTCTTGACCATGGCATTGATCCGGTCCTTGTTTGCAGCGGGCCGAGGGTCGGCAAGAATGCTGCGGTTGCCCAGCGCACGTGGCCCAAACTCCGAACGACCCTGCACCCAGCCGATCACGGCGCCGTTGGTGATCCAGTGGGCTGCACTGCTCGCTACGTCATAAGAGCGTTCAACCTCGAGATGTCCGGACCATGCATTCAGTTCCTGTTCCACGGCGCGGTCGCTCCCGAGATCAGGACCCCAATAGACCTCCTGCAGTCGCTCACGCGGCGCGGGGCGGCCCATCTCGTTAGAGACTATCAGCGCAGCTCCCAATGCGCAGCCAGCGTCGTGAGACGCGGGTTGCACGAAGATATCTTCGAAAAGCCCTGAATACAGCAGCTTGCCGTTCATCGTGCAGTTGTGGGCTACCCCTCCCGCCAGACACAACCGCTTCATGCCGGTGGCCTCACGGTGGTGCCGGAGAATGTGGAACACGATCCGCTCAAGCGCTTCCTGCAGTGACGCACTCACATCTCGATGCTGCTGGGTGAAAGGCATTCCCTTTCGCCTGATCTCGATGTTGCGGAGCAACGCCGGACCGATGCGGTCGAGGTGAACACGGTAGCCACCGTTGGCGGAGAGCTCGTAGAACTGCTCGAAGAGCTCGCGATAGGGAGCGGGGTCGCCATAGGGCGCGAGTCCCATTACCTTATACTCGTCGAACATGCCGTAGCCGAGACAGCGGATCGTCTCGAGATAAAACAGCCCAAGAGAATTGTCCTCCGGGAAAGCCTCGATTTGCGTAATTTCTGTGCCAGACCCTACCGCCACAAGGCCCGACAGGAAATCACCACAGCCATCAATCGCTAGAATGAGACTTTGTTCGAAGCCCGACATTGCAAAGGCGCTCACGGCGTGCGCCTGATGATGACCTACGAATGAAATACGCGAACTGTCCAACTTAGTGCCGAACTCACGCGCTAACAGGTTCTGCACCAACATTTTAGCATCCAACGGAGTGGAGAGAATGTCCGGTTGGGAAGCGGACATACCTTCAAGCATGGCGTTGGCATAGGGCTCGCTGGCGTAGACCGCGACACGATCAATGTCGCTGAGCTGAACCCCGGCCGTCGAGAGACAGTATTGAATCGAACCACTTGGCAGCTTGTTCGAGTGCTTGATTCGATTGAGGCGTTCCTCTTCTACGGCGGCTATCACCTTTCCGTCTCGGACGAGCACCGCGGCGCCATCGTGCATAAAGGCGTTCGGACGCTCGAATCGGTTTTCATGGACTTGGTCAAGTCCGCCGCTGATTCCTAGGCACAGCATTTCTTTCTCCAAATAGTAACGGGAAGCCAAATTGGCTTACCTCGACTGTTTCCAACTAAATAGGCCGTGTTGTCGCCTGCAGCTGCGACCGCCCGTCAGGCATCAGCGGCATCGAAGAAAGCCTCATAAACGATCAATGAGATGCTTCGACTGTGACGCCTACAGTGCCATCACGCCGAGAGCTTGGCTGGATCATCCAATCCTGAGCGGCTGCTGACATGTATCCGGCGATGTCGTTTTCATCGGCAGAACCAACTAGCGATGCCGCCTGTTCTTGGGAAGGGCGGCCGTCGACGAATAACAGTACCGCCCCCGTGAACTGGCCCGATTTCATTCTCCGAAGCGACCATGGTCGCACCGCCCGACTTTGTCGGCCAGTTGCAACTCACTTTCTCGGCACGACCTCCACTGCACGTCAGGGCGCATCGAAGATTTTCTCCTTTGGATTATTCCTAAGGCAGCTTTCGTCACGCGATAGAGCAGCGTGTGATTGGTGCGTGAGGCTCTTTTTTGTCCATGCACGATTCCGGAAGAGTGATGAAATCGATTGTTTTGATCAAAGTCATCCACGCTATGAATAGTAGCCGCAGCAAATGCGTTTCAAAGCGCTTCAGGCTTCCCGGATGGCTACTCCGATGTGAAGCGCATGGCATTCCAAGCGCTCTGTCAACTAAACGATGAGTATCGGCGTCGACCCTCATTGCCTTCGTCTTCGCGACTCCGTGACAGCGGCTGGCATTGTGTTTGTAGGGCATCGGGCGAAGATCATGTCGATCGGCCATCTCGCCTGCCTATCGGCAAACCCTTGAACAATGATCCACGCACCAGCGCGATTGTGATCACGAGCGCCTCTGAGCTCGGGAGGTTCGGTTTTCTGAGGGTTCCTGGGTCTCCGAAGCGATGGAGGTAGCTAGCCTTCCTGGTGCTATACGGTTGTGCTCTTCATGGAGTGGACGCATTTGCGTCTCGAAAGCGGTTCTTCAGTGGAACCGGCGCCAAGGCCCGTCTGTGGTCGTTCAGAACACGGGGTGCCGTCTCCAAACCGGATATTGGAGCGGGCAGCCGCCGGAATTTGACCCATGGAGATGAGCGCCTGTCAGGAGGCGTTCGAAAACGGCGCGATCTTCATCGCGGCTGTTTCATGGTGTCATTCCTGACATGTTCTTTATAATCGGCAGCTTGCGGATAGTCTTGCCCGTCGCCGCCCGTAGCGCGTTGGCGACGGCCGGGCCGATCGGCGGCACACCTGGCTCACCAACTCCCGTGGGCGGCTCCTCGGACGGCACAATGTGCACCTCGACTCGCGGCATCTGCTCGATCCTGAGCGGTGTATAGGTATCGTAGTTCTCTTGGTCTACGACACCGCCCTTCAGGGTCAGCTCCTCCTGGAGGATCGCGCCTAGCCCGAAGCCGATACCGCCCTCCATCTGAGCGCGAATCTGGTCAGGATTTATCGCGGTGCCGCAATCTACCGCGCAGACGACGCGGTCGACCTTGAAACCATTTTCATCGTTGAGGGTGATCTCCACCACATCGGCGACATAGGTCGAGAGGCTTTCATGCAGGGCCACGCCGCGGAAACGGCCTTCCGGCAGAGGCTTGTCCCAGCCTGCCTTCTCAGCAGCCACTTTAAGCACGGCGGCATGCCGTGGATGGTGACCGAGCATTGACAAGCGGAAGTCGACCGGATCACGGTTCGCAGCGGCGGCGAGCTCATCGATCAGGGTTTCCACCGCGTAAGCGGTGTGGGTGGAGCCTACCGAACGCCACCACAGCACCGGGATGTTCACGTCCGTGGTGGTCAGCTCGACCTTCAGGTTCGGGATCGCATAGGGCAGGTTGGTGGCGCCCTCTACGGAGGTTGGATCGATGCCGTTCTTGATCATCGCCGCAGAGGTCGAACCGCCCAAGACCGATTGGCCCACGATGTGGTCATGGAGAGCGACGACATTGCCTTTCTTGTCGAGCCCCGCCTTGACTGCGTGCACATAGGCCGGCCGGTACCGCCCACCCCGCATGTCATTCTCGCGGGTCCACTGCACCTTCACTGGCTTGCCGCGTCCCAGTGCACGCGCTGTGGAAACAGCTTCGATAATGACATCTGCATCCAAGACCGCGCGGCGGCCGAAACTGCCGCCGGTCTTCATCACGTGCAGCCTCACCTTGTCCGGCGTGGTGCCGCCTACCTGAGCGGCAGCCGCCTGATAAAGGTCGGGCATCTGGTGTCCGCCCCAGACGTCGATGGTGCCGTCTTCGTTGATTCGGGCGGCCGCGTTGAGTGGCTCGATCGAAGCATGGACAAGATAGGGGAATTCGTAGTGCCCCTCGATGATTTTCTCAGCACTGGCGAACGCTGCGGGAGTGTTACCGTCGTCGCGCGCGGTGGCCGCGCCCAGATCGTCTGCTGCCTTGTTGTATTCGGCCATGATCTCGGCCGTGCCGCGCCCTTCGGCCTTCTCCTCGTTCCAGGTCACCTCCACGAGGTCGCGGCCCTTGAGCGCCGTCCAGGTGTCCCTGCCAACCACGGCAATGCCTCGCGGCGTCTGGACGACATCGACAATGCCGTCGAGTGCCTTGGCCTTGGTTGCGTCGAAGCTCTCGATCTCGGCGCCGAACTTCGGCGGATGGATCATAACGGCCGTCTGGAGTCCCTCCATCATGAGGTCGATCGTGTAGGTCTGCGCGCCATTGGTCTTGCCGGCGGAATCGTAGCGCTTGAGGCTGTCCGATCCGATCTGGACCCACTTGTCGCGCGGCTTTAGCGGCACGTCGTCGGGAACCGGCATTCCCGCTGCGGCTTCAGCCAGGTCACCGTAGCGCGCCTGCATCCCTGAGGCGTGCGACACGACCCCGGAAGCGACTTTGATCTCGCCGGCTGGCACATCCCACCGCTGCGCCGCGGCTGCCACCAGCAAGGCCCGTGCGGCAGCACCCGCCTTGCGGTAGCGTTCCCACGACGAACTCATCGACGTGGAGCCACCAGTTGCCTGTGCGGCCCCGCCCCAGGCGAGATTGCCGTAGAGCGCGGTATTGCCATATCCGCCGACCACGTCCACCTGCGCCCAGTCGCCGTCGAGCTCTTCCATAACCAGGGTGGCGATGCCGAAATAGGAGCCTTGTCCCATCTCGAACTGCGAGGAGTAGATGATGATTCGGTTCTCCTTTGTGATCTCGACATAGGTCTGGAAGGGGTTCGCCTGAACCTTTGCAGTAGTCGTTTGTGCGATGTCGGACGCCGCCAGCACTAGCCGGTAGCCCACGGCGAGGCCAGCGGTGGTGACACCCGCGCCGACGAGGAACCGGCGGCGCGTGGGCCGCACGGAGTTATGCTTCGAGAGAAACTGCGACATGCCTCAAGTCTCCAGCCGGTTGGCGGTCTCGTGGATGGCCGCGCGGATGCGATGATAGGTGGCGCAGCGGCAGAGATTGCCGCTCATCGCCGAATCAATATCATCGTCCGACGGCTTAGGCGTCTCTGTAAGGAGGGCCACGGCCGACATGATCTGGCCAGACTGGCAATAGCCGCATTGAGGTACGTCGAACTCGGCCCATACGGCCTGGACCGTTTCGCCTATCTTGCCCGACACACCCTCAATGGTGGTGATCGAGGCTCCTTCGATGTCGCCGACTGCGGTCTGGCACGAGCGCGTTGGCATGCCATTAACGTGAACCGTGCAAGCGCCGCACTGGGCAAGCCCGCAACCGAATTTCGTTCCCGTGAGTCCGATGACGTCACGGACCGCCCAGAGCAGCGGCATCTCTGGATCGACGTCGAGTGTTCGCGCCTCGCCATTGAGGGTAAAAGCGACCATTGCTTGCTCTCCTTGTCCTGAGCTGGCTATCTCGTTGAGCCTCCGCCCGCCTGGCAACCGAGCTCTTGTTGCTGAGGCCTAGCCGACCACACCCTAGGAACGCGCAGCTCAAGCAACAAGCCGCTAGGTTGGCGAGTTACGAGATCGTGAAGTGGGTCGTGTCGAAAGGCTGGAGGCAACTGAATGTCATTTTTTGGGCGGACAGGCCGCTTTAGGCTGGGTTACACGAGACTGGACATTCGGGTCGTCGCGAACATCGACCGCTGGTCGGCCGCGTCCGGCAGGGCCCTGATTGGCTACACGAAATGAAATGGGACGACTATCGATGGGGGCCTACCTCGACCCGCAACCTCCACGACTGGACCCTCAGGTTTCCGGCTATCGTCCCGGGCGGTGGCCGAGCTCGGCGCCTCGGACGCGATAATAGACGGTGAGGCGTTCGTCGTTGACCAGAAGGCTTGTCGCGCATTCCTAGTCTTCAGCGGGCTCTTGGCCGCGGCGGGAGACGTCAGGACCATGCTTGCCGGCTTCGACCTGCTCAAGATCGACGGCGAGGGTCTTCGCGATCGGCCACTCGTCGATCGGCGCAAACCGCTAGTTAACCTGCTGAGACGCCGCCAAACGGCATCGTTCTGAGCGACGAGATCAGCGGCGGCAGCGACATTCTCGCGCAAGTCTCCCAGTTCGGCCTCGACGGCATCGTCTCCAAGCTGCGTGTCAGTCCATATCGATCCGGCCGGCGCCAAGAATGGGTGAGACAAAATGCGTGCTGAGTGATGAGTTCATCGTCATCGGCTGCGAACCCGGCAACATTACGGCGGTCGGGAAGCGTGCTCTGGCGAATGTCGAGGACGGAAATCTGGTGTTCGCCGGCGGCATTGGCACCGGCTTCAATGCGCGCACCGGGCCGGAAGTAAAGCGCCGGCTCGATGCCATTCCAATGGATAAACCACCGATTCCTAGTTTGAAGGCGAACGGTGCGGCATGGGCGGAGTGCCCTGCGCAGTCTGTACCTCCGCAGTCGATTGTCGAGTTCGAAGGGAGTGTGATTGGCGTCGAGACCGCTCCAGCCATGGCTATCAGCACGCCGAGTGCGTTGTTTTCGATCAGTTCTCGAAATGAGCGGGTAAATACATGACACTTCCTTTCACTTGCCGAACGGGGTTTGCTGTTCACCGGCTGGCATCCGATGGCAAGCGTTCCAACGCGGCGGCGATCTGGCGCTTCGCTGCTGGGGGCAGAGGCAGGATGGGACGCGGGGGGTCGGCGCGGCAAATGTCGAGCAATTCAGCGAGTGCATAGACGACGCGAAGGCTCGAGAACTCCTTGAAGAGGCTCCAGATCGGGACCAGCGCGGCATCGATCCGTCGCGCTTCGGCCGCATCGCCCTGTTGCGCCGCTGTGACGATCGTCATGCAGACCTCGGGCAGGATGCCCGCGAGGACGCTGTACCATGTGTCGGCGCCGGCGATCATGGCCTCGGCGGCGTTCCAGTCGCCGCTGTAGCCAATCGAGAACCCTTCCGGCAGTGTGCGCCTCTGGGCGGTCAGGTGGTTCTTGATCGCATCGCTTTTGTCTGTCGGATTCTTGATGGCGACAATCCCAGCCACCTTTGCCAGGCGGCTGACAAGGGGTGGACTGAAATGGAAATGCGTCGTTCCTGGATTGTCGTAGACGACGATCGGCAGGCCACTTTCGCGCGCCACAGTGGAGAAATGTTCGAACACCTCGTCATCAGTAAGCGGGGTGTAGGAGGCGGCGGCAAGCAAACCCGCGGCAGCTCCAAGGGCCTTGGCGTCCTGCGCGAGCCTCACGGCTTCGTCGGTGCGCAGCGCGCCTATACCCACCACGACCGGCATTCGCCCTGCGGTTTCGTCCAAGGTCTCGGCGAGCGCCCGCCGCCGTTGCTCCCGCGACAGATACATGTATGTGCCGGTGCTGCCGAGAAGACCGATTGAATGGACCTGAGCGGCGCCAAGCCGAGAAATCAGCTTGCGCAGACCAACGCTATCGACACGGCCGTCACGATCGGTCGGCGTAATGGGGAACGCGGAAAGACCGCTCAGGAATGCCATGGCAAGGCTCCAGGTTCATGCGTGAGCGCAAGGGTGGCCACACGACAGGTCATCATAAGCCGTCCAGACCGCGCCGCAGGTCTGCGATGAGGTCATCGGCGTCTTCAAGACCCACCGAGAGACGCATGAGGTCCTCGCCCACTCCATCGGCCAAATGGGCATCCTTGCGGATCGGCTGCCGAGCACGGGTGAGGCTTGCTGGATGATAGATAAGGCTGTCGGCATCGCCGAGGCTGACGGCGCGAGTGATCAGGTTGAGCCGGTCCATCATCAGGCGCGCTCCTTCGTATCCAGCGTGGAGGCCAAAGGCCAACATGCCCGATCCGTTGGACATCTGTTTTCGCGCCGTCACCTGATCAGGGTGCGAGTCGAGGAAGGGATAACTCACAAATGCCACTGCCGGGTGCGCTTCCAGCGCCCGAGCCACCGCAAGGGCCGTGGCGCTGTGCCGTTCCATGCGCAGCGTCAGCGTCTTCAGACCGCGCAGGATCAGGAAAGCTGACATGGGCGAGAGCGCTGCGCCGGTGATGTAGCGCAGGCCGGTTTCATGCAGCGTGCGGAGCGTTTGCGCGTCGCCGAGAAGCGCTCCGCCAAGGGCATCGCCATGACCATTGATGTACTTGGTCAGCGAGTGGAGCACGATGTCCGCCCCGTGCTCAAGCGGTCGCTGGAGCGCGGGCGAGGCGAAGGTGCTGTCGACTGCAACCCTTACACCGCGCTCGTGAGCGCGCTCGGCAATTGCCGCGATGTCGAGGATGCGGCTCAGCGGATTGACCGGCGTCTCGAAGAAAACCAGCCGCGTCCGCTCGGTGATCGCGGCATCGAGATTTTGGGGATCGGACAGATCGACCGCGACGACCTTGATGCCGAAGCGGGGGACCGCCTGTTCGACCATGGCAAGCGTGTTCGCATAAAGCGTCTTGTGGACGATGAGTTCATCGCCTTGGGACAGGAGCGACAGGATCAGCGTGCCGAAGGCCGCCATCCCCGAGGCAACAACCAGCCCCGCCTCGGCTCCTTCCAGATTGGCGAGCCGCTGCTCGAGGATCTCGGTCGTCGGATTGTATTCGCGCGCATAGAGCCGTCCACCAAGAGCGGCGGCGGCCTCGTTTGCTGCCACGCTTTCGAACCCATAGGTTGACGTCAGGAACACTGGCGGCTGGACGGCATTAGAAAAGCCGGCCGGATCGTAGCCATGATGGATCGCCCGGGTGGCAAATCCGGGGCTGGTGCGGTTGAGAGACCCCGTTGGAGCATCGGTTTCGGATTGATATTTGCGGGTCATTCGGCCTCTGAGATCTTTCTTGGGCTCCGAAAACATTGACGGCAAACTGGCCGATGTGAAATATCCAGTTGGCGATGAAAGAGATGGTCCAGTCTTCAAGTGCCGGGTCTGCAGCGCGCTCGCACGCGATGGGTGCACGCCAGATATACGAAGCCCTTCGCGAGCAAATCCTCGGCGGCGTCTACGAAACCGGCAGTCAGTTGCCATCCTCCCGGGCCCTGGCAAATGACCTCGGCGTTTCGCGAACCACGGTAACGGTCGCCTATGAGCAACTGGCTGCGGAAGGTTTCATCGAAGCCCGTCAAGGCGCGCGACCTCGCGTTGCGTCTTCGTTGATTGGCCATGAGACGGGCCGCACTCACGCGAAACGGGTCGGCCCAATCCACCTGTCCGCATATGGCGAGCGGCTGCGCGCGACGTCACCCTGGCCAGATTATCTGCCGACTGGGCTGAAGGTCGAGTTCCGCTATGGGGACCTGGCACCGTCGGATTTCCCATCATTGGTCTGGAAACGCGCGATGAACGAGGCGATGGGGCAGCGCCCGCTGCGTCTTGCCTATGACGATCCTCGCGGCTCGCGCCGGCTCCGCCAGGCGCTTCAAGGATATCTCTGGCGCGCCCGGACCCTGAGCTGCGACCTCGACCAGATCATCATCGTCAGCGGTTCGCAGCAGGGCCTTGATCTGTGCGCGCGCCTGCTTCTCGATCCCGCCGACCGCTTCGTCATCGAGGATCCGTGCTACAGGATGGCGCGTCAGGTCTTTGCCAGTACGGGTGCCTCACCCATCCCGGTCATCGTCGACGAAGACGGGATGAAGACCGAGTTGCTGGCGGGGATCGGGGCACGACTGGCTTATGTCACGCCATCGCATCAGTTTCCGCTGGGTGGCGTTATGCCTATTGCGCGCCGCCACCAACTCTTGGAATGGGCGCGGCACAACAACGCCTATGTGATCGAGGACGACTACGACAGCGAATATCGCTACGACATCAATCCGGTTCCACCGCTGCACAGTCTCGAGGACCACGGGGCTGTCATCTATCTCGGCACGATATCCAAGACGCTCTCGCCAATGCTGCGCATCGGCTACCTCGTCGTCCCACCCGAATTGCAGGAGGTCTTCGCAAACGCCAAACAATTCGCAGACCGGCATTCGCCGGTCGCTGAACAGGAAGCGCTGGCATCTTTGGTCGAGAGCGGCGGCTACGAAAGCCATGTGCGCCGTGTGCGCAGGCTGAACGGCGAGCGTCGGGAAATGTTGTTGGATGCCTTGCAGCACAGCTTCGGGGATCGCATCACTGTCCAGGGAGCTGATGCGGGACTGCACGTCGCGATTTGGTTCAATGACCTGCCACGATCGCGGGAAACGGCCTTGGTCGAATCCGCCCGCGACGCTGGCCTGGGGCTACACCTGATCTCGCCGCTCTACGAACGGCCATCGGACGAAGGCCGCACCGATCGCGTCGGACTTGTCATGGGCTATGCCGCCTTGAGCATTCGGCAGATCGGGAAGGGCGTTGAGGTCCTGCGAGAGGTTGTCAAGCAGGTGCAAGACGCGATGCCGGTGCGGAACAACTGAGACGGGGGACGTCGAAAGCTGGCGCTGCAAGCAATCCTAAGGCCCACCCACATTTCGTGGCAAAGCCAACTGGACTGGGAAAACGCCATGCAACTGGTGCTGTTGATCAGGCCAGTTTGGCGGCAGATTTTGGTGCGAGACGAATTTCCGAGAGCGATGCATGATCTGGCAAGGAAAGCTGCTTCACATCCATATCGCGCCCGCTGCCTCCTATGAAATGGAGGAGCTGGCGCAGGCGCAGCTTATTGCCGGCCAAGGCATTGTCGGAGACCGCTACTACCTGGGGACGGGGACCTATTCGGCGCGTCCTGACGTTCGGGAGGTGACACTGATCGAAGCTGAAGTTCTGGACACCATCGCGAAGGGCGAGCCCAGGATTCCGGGCTTCAAGGCCAAGCTCGCACCCGAAGATCACCGGCGCAATCTGACGACACGAGGCGTTCCGCTTGGCCATCTTGTCGGCAAACGCTTCCGGGTCGGGGAAACGATCCTCAGAGCCGCCCGGATGAATGTGCCGTGCAAGTATATCGAGGAGTTGCTGGGGCTTCCGGGTCTCTACGAGGGGCTTCTGAACCGCTCCGGCCTGAACTGCACAATCGAGGTCGGGGGCGTGATCCGCCCCGGTGATCTGATCTTGCCCATCGACGAGTGAAACGCCATGGCCTCGCCGCGTATTATCATGAAGCTGACCGTGACCGCTGTCCGCAAGGAGCCGGGCGACGTGCTGGTCATCGACCTGAAACACCCACGCAAACCTGTGCTGCCGGCGTTCGAAGCGGGTTCTCACGTTGATGTCCATCTTCCCGAAGGAAAGGTACGTCAGTATTCACTTTGCGGCGACCCGACCGAGCTCAGCTGCTACATCATCGCGGTGAAGCGCGAGAATGACGGCCGTGGCGGCTCGGCGTGGATCCACGAAACCATTGTCGTCGGCTCCACACTGCCTGTCTCCACGCCACGCAACCATTTTGCTCTCAAGCCAGGCGAGGGGCCGACTTTGCTGCTGGCAGGGGGGATCGGGATCACCCCGGTTCTGGCCATGGCGCGCGCGCTCGCCCGGCAGGCCAAGCCCTTCGAGTTGCACTATTTCACCCGCGGCCGGGCGCTCACGCCACTCTTGGAGGTAATCGAGGACGATCTTCCTGGCGATAATGTTCGGTTCCATTTCGACGACGAGCCGGCGACCCGCCAGGACATCGCCGCGCTGCTGGCGAACCGTTCGGCCGAGGCTCAGGTTTACTATTGCGGGCCGCCCGGATTCATGGCCGCCGTGGGGCGGGCGGCTGAACCCTGGCCCGAGGGCACGGTTCATTTCGAAACTTTCCAGCCTCCCGAGTTTGATGGCGCGCCACCGGAACCATTCGTCATAGAACTCCGTGCGGGCAGGGTGGTTGAGGTTTCGGCTGAGACCACGGCACTGGCCGCCTTGCGTGCGGCCGGTGTGCCGTTGATGGCCTCGTGTGAGAACGGGGTGTGCGGGACCTGCGAATGCGCAATGCTGGCGGGACAGCCGATCCATCGGGATGCCGTCCTGTCCAAAGAGGCACGCGGCCACCGCTTCATCCCCTGCGTGTCGCGCGCGACAGGTGTGTTGAAGCTCGATCTTTGACCATTTGGGCGGGGGTCCTGTGAGACCGGCAGCTGATTTGCGGGAAACTGAATGACGAGGAAACTGGAATATCTGAACGAGATCGAGCGCTGCGTCTCCTGGCTCGCAGCCTGGACGATCCACCACGCCAACCACCTCCGCGAGGGCGATGAGATCAAGGTCGGGGGGCATCAGGCCTCGTCCGCGTCGCTGAGCACCATCATGACCGCGCTCTACGGTTCGGTCCTGCGCCCGCAGGATCGGGTGGCGGTCAAACCCCATGCGGCGCCGATCTTCCATGCACTTCAGTATCTGGCGGGCAACCAGACCCATGAAAAGCTCATGAACTTCCGCGGCTACAAGGGCGCGCAGAGCTATCCTTCGCGGACGAAGGATGTCGACGATGTCGACTTCTCGACCGGGTCGGTGGGTCTCGGCGTTGCTCAGACGCTGTTCTCGTCGCTGGTGCAGGACTACGTCTCGGGTCACGGCTGGATGAAGGAGCGTTCCGAGGGCCGAATGGTCAGCCTGATCGGCGACGCCGAGATGGATGAGGGCAACATCTACGAGGCCCTGATCGAAGGCTGGAAGCACGGGCTCAGGAACTGCTGGTGGGTGGTCGACTACAATCGCCAGTCGCTCGACGCCGTGATCCGGGAGGGCCTCTGGCAGCGGTTCGAGCAGATTTTTCGCAACTTCGGCTGGGACGTGATGGTCCTGCGCCACGGCGCTCTGCAAGAGGCTGCCTTTGCCGAGCCGGGGGGCGAGAAGCTGCTCGAGTGGATAGAGCGCTGTCCGAACCAGCTCTATTCGGCGCTGACCTTCCAAGGGGGGGCTGCCTGGCGCAAGCGGCTGCTCGACGAGATCGGAGACCAAGGGCCGGTCACCACTCTGATCGAACGCCGCTCCGACGACGAGTTGCAGGCGTTGATGACGAACCTTGGCGGGCATGACATGCCGAGCCTCCTCGAAGCCTTCGAGGCGGCGTCCAGGCATGACCGTCCCGTCTGCTTCATCTGTTACACCATCAAGGGCTACGGTCTGCCGCTTGCCGGACACAAGGACAACCACGCGGGGCAGATGACGCCCACGCAGATGGAAGACTACCGCCTGCAGATGGGCGTAAAGCGGGGTGAGGAGTGGGACAAATGGGCGGCCGCCACCTTGCCGGAAGCGGAACTTGACGCCTTCTTCGCAAAAGCGCCGTTCTTCAGTGAGGGGCGTAGGAGGCTGTCTGCGCCTTCGGTGCCGGTGCCCGAAACCCTTCCGTCACCGGGGCAGCCCGGCAAGCCGCTCTCGACCCAGATGGGCTTCGGCCAGATCCTGAACGACATCGCACGCGAGCGCAGTCTGCTTGCCGACCGCATTGTGACCACCTCGCCCGATGTGACGGTCTCGACCAATCTCGGTGGCTGGGTCAACCGGCGCGGCCTTTTCGCCAGGGAGACCATGGCGGACACCTTCAAGGCCGAACGCATTCCGTCGACCTTTACCTGGGAATTTGGGCCGAAGGGGCAGCACCTCGAGCTCGGTATCGCCGAGTCGAACCTGATGATCATGCTCGGGGCGCTCGGTCTCTCGCACTCGATCAATGGCGTGCGCCTGCTGCCGATCGGGACAGTCTATGATCCCTTCATCTACCGATCGGCCGACCAGCTAAACTACGCCTGCTATCAGGATGCGCGCTTTATGCTGGTCGCAACGCCCTCGGGCGTGACGCTGGCGCCCGAGGGCGGGGCACACCAGTCGATCGGCACCCCATTGATCGGCATGGCGCAGGATGGGCTTTGCGCCTTCGAACCGGCCTTCGTCGACGAACTGTCCGTGATCATGCGCTTTGCCTTCGATTACATGCAACGTAATGGCGAGGGGGATCCGGATGAGACGACGTGGCTGCGTGATCAGACCGGAGGATCGGTCTATCTTCGCCTGTCAACCCGGCCGCTCGAGCAGCCGCTGCGCGACATGAACCCGGCGCTCGCGCGGGACATCGTCAATGGCGCCTATTGGCTGCGTCCGCCCGGGCCGAACGCGAGTGTCGTCATTGCTTATCAAGGCGTTGTCGCGCCGGAGGCGATTGCCGCGACGGGTCTTCTGGCGGAGGACCGGCGCGATGTCGGGCTGCTCGCGATCACCTCCGCGGACCGGCTTAATGCGGGCTGGCAGGCGGCGGAACGAGCCCGGCAGCGTGGCGCGATTGGCGCCCTGAGTCATATCGAGCGGCTGCTCGCGCCGCTATCGCGTGACTGCGGCATCGTCACCGTGATCGACGGCCACCCGGCGACGCTCGCGTGGCTCGGTGGGGTTCACGGGCATCGCGTGAAGGCGCTCGGGGTCGAGCAGTTCGGCCAGACGGGGACTATTGCGGACCTCTACCGTCACCACGGCCTGGACACCAACGCCATCGTACATGCGGCACAGGCGGTGAGTGCGGGACCGGCTGTTCGCTACCGGAAGGCGCTGCCTTGACCATGAGCTACCGGACGGTCAGTGGCCGGTACGGATCGGCTGTTTCCACGGGCGTTCCGGTTCGCTTCAAAGCGGACAGGGCCAGGGACACTGTGGACGTTCTGATCGCGCTAGAGCAGAATCTGATCACTCAGGCTCGTATCCTGCGGCGCAGAAGTAGTTTGAGCACTCCTCGGCGGTGAAGCGTGGCAAGGCGTCGCGGATTGCGTCCCAAAGCTCGGGGATGTTGCGTGCGGCGGCTTTCCTGAGGATCGACTTCAGCTTGGAGAAGGCATTCTCGATCGGGTTAAAGTCGGGGCTGTAAGGCGG
>NZ_JAMYPU010000022.1:0-105750 GCF_040320535.1 Mesorhizobium sp. M0676 | reverse complement strand
GGAGCCGGTGGTGGCGGTGTGGTCAGCGCGGCGACGGACTCGCCCTCGCCGATGCCGCTTTGACCGGCCGCGGGACCGGGGTCGGTTTCACCGCCTTCGGGCGACAGGCGCTGGGTGAACTTCGTTCCCTCGCCGGCAGCGGCCGGTGCCGGTGCATCGGCCGCGGGCTTGGCCGGCGCCGGCTTTACCAGCGGTTCGGTCGAGACCGTCTTGGTGTCGCCGCCGAGGCCCAGCATCGAGCCAAAGGCATCCTTGTTCAGCCAGATGCCATAGCCGCCGCCGGCGACCACCAGAAGCGCGACGGCAGCCGCGATCAACCCGCCATAGCTGCGCCTGCGCTCGGCTGGGCGCAGGCGCTGGAACGTGTCCGCGACCGGCTGCTCGTCATTGGCGAACACATCGGCGCTGTCGTCGTCGGCGTCCAGCTCCACGGCTTGCTTGTCGATGGTTTCTGCACGCGCCGCAGGCGACGGCGGTGTCGGCGCGGGCCTCTGCCAGCTCGGCTCTGTCCTGGCGGTCGGCGCCGGCTGCACGGGTTTCGCCGGCTGCCAGGCCGGCGCAGGCGTGGCGGAAGGCTTTACATGACTGGACTGGTTCTTGTTGCGGTCTATGGAGGAGAAGATGTGCTCCAGCTCCGCCAGCGGATCGGATGCCGGCACCGCCCTGGCATAGTCGCGCTCGACGCTCGAGATGGCATCTTCCAGGGATCGCTTCTGCGTGCTTATGGCTTCGGCGGCCAGCGGCGGCGAATACTCCGCAAGCTTCTTCGCCAGCATGGTACGAACGCTTTCATAGATCCGCGTACGCTTTTCCGGCGTTTCGTCGCCGTGCTTGTCGAGCGCCTTTTTCAGAATAGCAACGAAATCTGCCATGCTTCAGTCGACCTGTATTTTGTTTCCGCGCCGGCCCCCGCAAATCGGCCGCGATGCCCGGAAAGGCTTCAGAAAACTAATCTTGAAACGGATCGGTCACAAGTATCGTGTCGTCCCGTTCCGGGCTGGTGGAAAGGAGCGCGACGGGTGCCCCGATCAGCTCCTCGATGTAACGGACATATTTGACGGCCTGCGCGGGAAGGTCGTTCCAGCTGCGCGCGCCGGCTGTGGTGCCTTTCCAGCCTTCGAGCGTCTCGTAGACCGGCTCGACACGCGCCTGCGCGCCCTGGCTGGCCGGCAGATAGTCGATCGTTTCGCCGTCGAGACGGTAGCCGGTGCAGACCTTGATCTCATCCAGCCCGTCGAGCACGTCGAGTTTGGTCAGGGCGATGCCCTTGATACCGTTGACGGCGACGGCCTGGCGCACCAGCACGGCGTCGAACCAGCCGCAACGGCGTTTGCGCCCGGTGACGACGCCGAATTCGTGGCCACGCGTACCGAGAAATTCGCCGATCTCGTTCTTCTGCTCGGTCGGGAACGGGCCTTCGCCGACACGCGTCGTATAGGCCTTGGTGATGCCCAGGACATAGCCGATGGCGCCGGGGCCCACCCCCGAGCCGGCGGCTGCCTGGCCGGCAACGGTGTTGGACGAGGTGACGAACGGATAGGTGCCGTGGTCGATGTCGAGCAGCGTGCCTTGCGCGCCCTCGAACAGGATGCGTTCGCCGGCGCGGCGCTTGTCGTCGAGGATTTTCCAGACGCGGTCCATATAGGGCAGGATCTCATCGGCGACCGAGGTCAGCTCGGTCATGATCGCCTCATGCGTGACTTCGCCATGGCCAAGCCCGCGACGCAGCGCATTGTGATGCGTCAGCAGCCTGTCGACCTTGAGAGGCAGCGTTTCCAAATCCGCCAGATCCATCACCCGAACCGCGCGCCGGCCCACCTTGTCTTCATAGGCTGGGCCGATGCCACGACGCGTCGTGCCAATTTTCGTCCCGGAATTGGAGGCGGCGTCCTCGCGGAATCCGTCCAGCTCCCGGTGCAGCGACAGGATAAGCGCCGTGTTTTCGGCTATTTTCAGGCGGTCCGGCGTGACCTCGACGCCTTGCGCCTTGAGTTTTGCCACTTCCGCGACGAAGGCGTGCGGGTCGAAGACGACGCCATTGCCGATGATCGACAGCTTGCCTTGCCGCACCACGCCCGACGGCAGCAGCGACAGTTTGTAGACCTTGCCGTCGACGACCAGCGTATGGCCGGCATTGTGGCCGCCCTGGAAGCGCACGACCACGTCGGCGCGCTCCGACAACCAGTCGACGATCTTGCCCTTGCCTTCGTCGCCCCATTGCGAGCCGACGACCACCACATTGGCCATGTTTCTTTTCCCTTGAGATGCCGCCCTGGCGGCCTGGATATGGTTCGAAACGACAGGCCTCTATAGCGTCAAGACCTCGCAAGCGCGACCTTTCTTTGCCGCCGAAAATGCCCTGAGGCACAACAATTTTCGGCTTTGACATCATTTACTTGCGTCGGCGGGGGCAATAGGCCGGCAAACACAACTTCCCAGGCGGCCGGAATCCCGCAATGCATCGACGCGCCTACCTGTTCCTGCTGCTGACCACCTTGTTGTGGGGCGGCAATTCCGTCGCCGGCAAGCTGGCGGCCGATCACGTCTCGCCGATGACGCTGGTCTTCCTGCGCTGGGTGCTGGCCGTCGCGATCCTGCTGCCGATCGGCTGGCGCACGATCAGGGAGGACTGGCCGGTGGTGCGCAAACACTGGTTCGTCCTGGCTGCACTTGGCGCCAGCGGCTTCACTCTGTTCAACACCATTTTCTACACCGCGCTCAACTACACGACGGCGATCAATGTCTCGATCGAACAGGCGGCGATGCCGGTCTTGATCATCATTGCCAATTTCTTCTTCTTCCGCCTGCGCGTGAGCTGGGCTCAGATTGCGGGCGTGGTGCTGACCATCTTCGGCGTCATCTTGACTGCCTGCCACGGCGATCCGCGCCGGCTGCTCACATTGGAACTCAATTTCGGCGACGCCATCATGCTGGTCGCGGTCGTCCTCTACAGCGGTTATTCGGTCGGGCTGCGGCTGAAGCCGGTGATGCGCTGGCAGAGCCTGATGTTGTCCCTGGCGATCGCTGCCCTCATCACCTCGCTGCCGTTCTTCCTGTGGGAGGTCGCCGCCGGCAAGGTTATCGTCCCCGATATAAGCGGCTGGGTGGTCATCGTCTATACCGCGATCGGCGCTTCGGTCATTTCGCAGATCACTTACATCCGGGGCAACGAACTGATCGGCGCCAACCGTGCCGGGCTGTTCATCAATCTGGTGCCGATCTTCGGCACGTTGCTGTCAGTGCTGATCGTCGGCGAGACATTCCAGCTCTACCAGGCGCTGGCGCTCGTCCTGGTGCTGGGCGGCATTTCGCTCGCCGAATACAGCGGGCGCAAGATGGCGGCACCGAACCGCCGCGGATAACATTTGGCTGCTGCCGCGCTGCGCCGCCGTCGCGATAACTGCTGCCGCGCGCCGACCTGGAACATTTTACCTCTGGCGGAGTTTGCTTGCGTGGGAGGCAACAAGATGAGCCATAACCCTCGCAGCACGGCAAGCATTGCCGGTCACCCCATTCATCCAATGCTGATTCCGTTTCCGATCGCCTTCTTTGTCGGCACCTTCGTTTGCGATCTGATTTTCTGGCAAACAGCCGATCCTGGGTGGGTCACCGGATCGCTTTGGCTTCTCGGCGCCGGCCTGATCATGGGCGCCTTGGCCGCTCTTACCGGCCTCACGGATGTTCTCGGCGATGTTCAGATCCGCAATCTCACGACGGCATGGCTCCATGCCGGCGGCAACGTGCTCGTCGTGCTGATCGAGCTTTATAACTGGTACTCTCGTTATGTCGGTGGAGCGGCGGCTGTGATCCCGACCGGCTTTATCTTTTCGCTGATCGTGGTTCTGATCCTGCTGTTTACAGGGTGGAAGGGCTGGGAACTGGTCTATCGGCATCGCGTGGGCGTCTCCGACGGCTCAGACGAATTGACCTGAACCGGCCTCTGCGACGGCCGCCCAATGATGGGGGGAGGACCGCCGCATCCGCCACGCCGTCAACTACATTGCGTTGACGTCGAACTGCAGCCGCTTGGCCGAGTCGATGGACTTGTGCGCCTTGACCTGTTCCAGCACTTTCTCCGGGAACGGCGCGTCGAGATAGAGCAGCGCGATGGCGTCGCCGCCCGGCCGGTTGCGTCCGAGCTGGAAGTTGGCGATGTTGACGCCGTTCTCACCGCACACCGTGCCGAGCAGGCCGATAATGCCGGGCGCATCGGCATTGGTTGTGTAGAGCATGTGCTGGCCGACCTCGGCGTCGAGATTGATGCCCTTGATCTGGATGAAGCGCGGCTTGCCGTCGGAGAAGCAGGTGCCGGCGATCGAGCGCGTCATGTGCTCGGTCTTCACCGTCAGCTTGATGTAGCCGTCGAACACGCCCGACTTGTCGCGCTTCACCTCGGCGACGATGATGCCGCGCTCCTTCACCATGATCGGCGCCGACACCATATTGACGTCGGCGACCTGCGGCCGGATCAGTCCGGCAAGCGCGGCACTGATCAGGGCACGCGTGTTCATCGTCGCGGTCGAGCCGTCGAACAGGATCTCGACCTCGTTGATCGGGTCCTCGGTGACTTGGCCGACAAAGGCGCCGAGCACTTCGGCGAGCTTGACGAACGGCTTCAGCCGCGGTGCTTCCTCGGCCGTGATCGAGGGCATGTTGATGGCATTCGAAACCGCGCCCTTGATCAGATAGTCGGCCATCTGCTCGGCCACCTGGAGCGCGACATTTTCCTGCGCTTCCGCTGTCGAGGCGCCGAGATGCGGCGTTGCCACCACATTCTCCATGCCGAACAGCGCGTTGTTCTCCGCCGGTTCGACCTCGAACACATCGACGCCGGCGCCCGCCACCTTGCCGCTCTTCAGCGCCGCGACCAGGTCGGCTTCGACGATGAGCCCGCCACGCGCGCAATTGATGATGCGCACGCCGTTCTTCATTTTGGCGATCGCCGCCGCGTCGATGATGTTGCGCGTCTTGTCGGTCAGCGGCGTGTGCAGCGTGATGAAATCGGCGCGGGCGAAAAGCTCGTCCAGCTCGACCTTGTCGACGCCGAGTTCCTCGGCGCGCTTGTCCGACAGGAACGGATCGAAGGCAACGACATGCATCTTCAGGCCGACGCCGCGCGTGGCAACGATCGAGCCGATATTGCCGCAGCCGATGACACCCAGCGTCTTGCCGGTGATCTCGACGCCCATGAAGCGGTTCTTTTCCCATTTGCCGGCATGGGTCGAGGCATTGGCCTCCGGGATCTGCCGGGCGAGTGCAAAGATCATGGCCACCGCATGTTCGGCCGTGGTGATCGAATTGCCGAAGGGCGTGTTCATCACGATGATGCCCTTGCGGCTCGCCGCGGGGATGTCGACATTGTCGACACCGATGCCGGCGCGGCCGACGACCTTGAGTCTTGTCGCTGCGTTGATCAGTTTTTCCGTGACCTTGGTCGCCGAGCGGATGGCAAGACCATCATACTGGTCGATGACTTCGAGCAGCTTTTCCTTGTCCTTGCCGAGATCGGGCAAATAGTCGACCTCGATGCCGCGGTCCTTGAATATCTGGACGGCGGTGGTGGAGAGTTTGTCAGAGACGAGAACGCGGGGCGCCATGGCGGCCTCCTTGAACTGGATTGTCGGGAAAGGGCGGCCCGCAGGCCACCACGAAATCTCAGGCTGCGGCCTTCAGCGAAGCCTTCTGCGTGGCGAAGGCCCAGTCGAGCCAAGGCAGCAGCGCCTCGAGATCGGATGTCTCGACGGTGGCACCGCACCAGATGCGCAGGCCGGAAGGTGCATCGCGATAGGATCCGATGTCGTACGCGACGCCTTCCTTGTCGAGCACAGAGACGATCGCCTTGGCGAAAGCCGCCTGCCCGTCGGCGTCGAGCGCCGCGACATCGGCGTCGGTGAAGGACAGACATACGGACGTGTTGGACCGTGTCGCCGCATCGACCGCGAGATGGCCGAGCCAGGACGATTTGTCGACAAAGCCATCGAGCACGGCGGCATTGGCATCGGCTCTGGCAATCAACGCATCGAGACCGCCGATCGACTTCGCCCAATGAAGCGCATCGAGATAGTCCTCGACGCACAGCATCGACGGCGTGTTGATGGTCTCGCCCTTGAAGACGCCTTCGATCAGCTTGCCGCCCGAGGTCAGGCGGAAGATTTTCGGCAGCGGCCACGCCGGCTTGTAGGTTTCCAGTCGCTCGACGGCGCGAGGCGACAGGATCAGCATGCCGTGTGCGCCCTCGCCGCCCAGCACTTTCTGCCAGGAGAAGGTGACGACATCGAGCTTCTGGAAATCGAGCCTCTGCGCGAATGCGGCCGAGGTCGCGTCGCAGATGGTCAGGCCTTTGCGGTCGGCTGGAATGAAATCGCCATTCGGCACGCGCACGCCTGAGGTCGTGCCGTTCCAGGTGAAGACCGCATCGCGGTCGAAATCGATCTTGGTGAGATCCGGCAGCTCGCCATAGCCTGTCTCGATCTTTCTGATATCGACTAGCTTCAGCTGCTTGACCACATCGGTCACCCAGCCGGAGCCAAAGCTTTCCCATGCCACCATGTCGACACCGCGTTCACCGAGCAGCGACCACAGCGCCATCTCGACAGCACCCGTGTCCGACGCCGGCACGATGCCGATGCGGTAATCGGCCGGAACCTGGAGAATCTCGCGCGTCAGCTCGATCGCCTGTTCGAGCTTGGTCTTGCCGATCTTGGCGCGGTGGGAACGGCCGAGCGCAGCATTCTTCAGTGCCTCGACCGACCAGCCGGGGCGTTTTGCGCAGGGACCTGAGGAGAAATTGGGGTTTGCCGGACGGAGTCCGGGCTTCGTATGCGTCGTCATCGTGGTCTATCCTTCCAGATAGTGGCCCCTCGTTGGGGAGGGGTGGCCCACGGACGGCGATATGCGTTCAGCCCTCAGGCGTCAAGAGGAAAGTTTTTGTCGCTGGCGGGATACCGGCGATACGGGATCAGCATGTCGTGGGCTAAAACGCAAACAGCGGATCGAAGAGATCCGCCGTTGGGCTTCCGAACAGCAAGCTTCCTACCAGAGGTCGTAGCGCAGGCCGAGCTTGACCTGATGATTGCTGATGCCCTTGCGGATCGGATAGGAGGTCAGGCTCTCGGCCGTGACATATTCGGCATCCGGCGCGGAGAAGTACTGGTAGCCGAGATCTACAGAAACATTCTTGGTCACCTGATAGGCCAGGCCCGCATCCAGCGTGTAGGCGAGGGAATACTGGGTCTTGTTGTCGTTCCGGACGAAATCATCCGTAGGGTCGACATTGTCGGTGAAGTAACTCGCCGACAGCTTGTATTTGCTCCGGACCAGCCCAATGCCGGCGCCGAGGTAGGGCGTGATCCCGACATAAGTGCCGAGATCGACATAGCCATTGACCATGCCCGACAGGGAATAATTTTGCAGCGATGCCGACGCGATGGTCGCACCACCCGGCGGCGGCGTCGCCGAATCGTCAAAGCCGACGCCGATCTTGTTGCCGGGCAGATAGCCAAGATTGACGTCGCCGCGCAGATAGTCGTTGAAGTGGTAGCCGAAGCCGATGCTGGCAAAGGCCGGATCCTGCTTCTCGCTGAAGCTCGCGGGGGCGAAGGTGAAATCCTGATCCTCGTAGCTCTTCTGCGCCAGATAAGAGACGTCGCCGCGCAGATACCAGCCCGAGCCGACCTCGACCGGTTGATAGTCCGGCGCCTGATCGACATAGATCGGCGGATCGTAGTCCGCGGCCTGCGCCGGCGTCAGCGGCACAAGGACGAGTGCGGCGAGCGCCGGCGCTGTCAGCGATTTGAAATTCATGGGTCCCCGGCTCCTGAAATTGGCGCCCGTCATTTTGATCGCAAGCGCCGTTTCAGTAGGCATTGTTAACCATAGTGGTTAAGTGCGGGTTAAGGATAACGCGGCGTACCGAATTGATTTCAATTGGGTTTCTTCGGCACACGCGGCCGGTTGAAAACGCGCAAGCATCGGCAAACGAAAACCGCCCGGCAAGACCGGGCGGTTCGCGAATTCCTGGATTTCGAAGCGACTACTTGGTGTAGATCGGCTCCGGCTCTGGAACGTAGGGCTCCGGCGATGTGCAACCATTATTGCCGCCGAACTGATAGCGCAGACCGCCTCGTACCTCATGTGTGTTGATGCCATGGTCGAAGCCGGGCCCGGAACTGCTCACGTCGAAGTCGAACATGCGGCCCCCCTCAATGTGAGAGTAGCGATAGCCGGCATCCAGGATCACCCTGTCGGTAAGGCAATAGGACGCGCCGGCCATGAGCGCGTAGGCAAAGCGCCAATTCTTCGACCCGGGGTTGGTCTCGGTTGTGTTCGGGTCGTGGACGGTATCCCATTTGACGTGCCCGCCGCCGATGCCAGCGCCAACATAAGGCGTGATGCCGTGCCAGGTACCGATATCGTAATAGGCGTTGGCCAAGAGCAGCAATGCGCTCATTTTCGACACTTCGACCGATGTCGTAACGCCATCGGTGGTTGATCCGTTGAAGTCCGAAGCGAACCAATAGTCGGCTGTCAGGTCGGTACGGAAATGATCGTTGATCTTGTAGCCAATGCCGGCGCCGAGTGAGAAGCCGCCCTTAAGCTCGCCGGAATCGAAAACATTGCTGCCGGGAGGCGGCCCGTAGGTGATATAGTCGATGCCGCGCAAATCCGATTTATGATAGTCGATGTCGCCGCGGATGTACCAGCCGCCGAAATCGGCCGGCTGCTCGTAGGCGATCGGCGCCGGCGCCTCTTCGACCACCGGCGGCTCCGCCAGATCGGCGGCGAATACTGGCCCGGCCACACCTGCGAACAGCGCGGCAAGGAGGGCCTTTTTTGCTGTATTGAACATGTTTGTCACCCCTGAGAACCGTCGGGAAAGTCCAACTTGCCCGAATGTGATTGACCTCAGTTGTGGATAATGAATTGGAAAAGTTAAAAGGCGTTTAACCCTGTCGATTAACCACGAATTCTCGACATTTTAGCAAACGGCCTCCGCCGGCATGACGCTGGGACCAACCCTGGCCGAAACAAAAAGCCCGCCTGCAGGCGGGCTTGAAGTCTTGAGCCGGCAGTTCGCCCCTGCCGTTGCAGGCAGCGCAATCAGGCGGCGCTGCGCGTTTCCGAAATGATGTCGACGATGCCGTTGACCACGGCCTCGACCAGCTGTGGGTCGTCGCCCTCGGCCATGACGCGGATCAGCGGCTCGGTGCCGGAGGGCCGTATGACCAGGCGGCCGGCCTTGCCAAGACGGTTGCGCGCATCTTCGATCGCCGCCTTGACCGTGGCTTCCTCAAGCGGCTTGCCGCCGGCGATGCGGACATTCTTCAACAGCTGCGGCACCGGCTCGAATTTCTTCGACAATTCGCTGACCGGCCGGTTCTGCCGCTTGATGCAGGCCAGCACCTGCAGCGCCGAGACCAGCCCGTCGCCAGTGGTCGAGAAATCGGACAGCACAATGTGGCCCGACTGCTCGCCGCCGACATTCAACCCATGGGCGCGCATATGCTCAACGACATAGCGGTCGCCGACCTTGGTGCGATGCAGCTGCAACTTCATGTCGCCAAGGAAGCGTTCGAGGCCGAGATTGGACATCACCGTCGAGACGACGCCGCCGCCGGCCAGTCGCCCGCTCTGGTGCCAGGACTCGGCGATCAGCGCCATGATCTGGTCACCGTCGACGATGGCGCCGTTCTCGTCGACGATGACGACACGGTCGGCATCGCCGTCGAGTGCGATGCCGATATCGGCGCGCACTTCATGCACCTTCTTCTGCAGGCCGGCCGGATGGGTCGAGCCGCATTCCTTGTTGATGTTGAAACCGTTCGGATCGACATTGATGGCAATGACCTCGGCGCCCAGTTCCCAAAGTGCGGCGGGCGCCACCTTGTAGGCTGCGCCATTGGCGCAATCGACGACGATCCTGAGACCCGACAGCGACATCGAGCGCGGCAGCGTGCGCTTGGCGAATTCGATGTAGCGGTCATGCACGCCGTCGACGCGCTTGGCGCGGCCAAGTCCGTCGGAATCGGCGAGCGCCAGTTCGATATCCTTGTCGAGCATGCTCTCGATGCGCTCCTCGATCTCGTCGGAGAGCTTGTACCCGTCGGGACCGAACAGCTTGATGCCGTTGTCGTAATAGGGATTGTGCGAGGCCGAGATCATGACGCCGATATCGGCACGCAGCGAGCGTACCAGCATGGCGACCGCCGGTGTCGGGATCGGGCCGAGCAGGAACACATCCATGCCGGCCGCGCACAGGCCGGACACCATGGCGTTTTCGATCATGTAGCCGGACAGCCTGGTGTCCTTGCCGAGCACGACGCGGTGGCGATGGCTGCCGCGCTGGAACGAGAGGCCGGCGGCCATGCCGACCCGCATCGCGATCTCAGCCGTCATCGGAAACTTGTTGGCGCGCCCGCGAATGCCGTCGGTGCCAAAATAACGTCCTGCCATGCTTGCCAGAATCCCCGTCGGTTTTCAGCCGGCTCGTAATGCCACAATTGGTCCGAGCCCGACTATCACATTGTGTGATTGTATATTACCAATTCTTAGAAAATCATTGTAGCAGGCTGTTCGGAGTGTTGGCAGCGTATCATGACACGGTGTTGCCGCAATATAGCATTCACACTGGGCCACACTGCGCAGATTGGGCCGGTAAGCCGGACTGTTGGAGGGGCAGATCGCAAGGGTCCATCACCTTATCGGGAGAACGCCGTTTAGCATCTGGCGCAGCCTAGCGTTGAGAGCTATTGATTGACACAGATACAACCTATGGACGCAGCAACGGGAGAACGCCATGCTCATCCACCGACTTGCAACTTTGACGGGTCTTGCCGTCGCAACCTTGTTCATGGCGGCGCCCGCCAGCGCGCTGACCATGGCCCAGTGTAGTACCAAGTATAATGCCGCCAAGGACGCCGGCACGCTGAACGGGCAGACCTGGAATCAGTATCGGAAGGCCGAGTGCGGCACCGACGCGGCGGCCACCACCGAGACCGCAAAGCCGGCGTCCAAGAAGGCCGCTGCGGCCAAGACGGACACGACCAAGGCCGCCGCCGCTGCTGATGACGGCGCCAAGGGTCTGACGGCCAAGGAATGCAGCGCTAAATACCAGACTGCCAAGGCCGCCGGTACGCTCAATGGCGCAAAGTGGAACGACTTCCGCAAGACCGAATGCGCCGCCGGCGCATCCGCCGCGGCAGAACCCGCCAAGGCCACGACCAAGGCCGCAGCCACAACCGACGATGGCGCCAAGGGCCTGACGGCCAAGGAATGCAGCACCAAGTACCAGGCGGCAAAGGCCGCCGGCACACTGAACGGCGTGAAGTGGAACGACTTCCGCAAGACCGAATGCGCCGCCGGGGCCTCGGCCGCGGCAGCACCCGCCAAGGCAACCACCAAGGCAGCTGCCGACAGCAGCGGCAAGGGCCTGAGCATGGCCGATTGCAGCGCCAAGTACCAGGCTGCCAAGTCTGCCAACACGCTGGGCGGCAAGAAGTGGAACGACTTCCGCAAGGCCGAATGCGGCGCCGGCGCAGATGACGACGACACCGTGCCGGCTCCGAGCGAGGCGACCTATACCAGCGAGCCCGAGAAGCCCTCGGTCAGCGCTCCCAAAGGTGTCAAGTTCCCGGCCGCGATCTCGAAGAAATACGCCGGCGAGACGCCGGCCAAGGGCCGCATGCATACCTGCCTCGAGGTGTATTATGCCAACAAGGACGCCAACACGCTCAATGGCCTGCGCTGGATCCAGAAGGGCGGCGGCTTCTACAGCCTCTGCAATGCCAAGCTGAAGAGCTGATCGCGTAGCCATGTTCTCCCGACAAGGGCCCGCGCATCGCAGCATGCGCGGGCCTTTTTATTGCGCTCGAACACACCCGGCGTTGATCGCGTCTACATATCGCGGAAGCTGTCGGCATCATCTATTCGCCCGCACTGCCCACCCCAGACATATCGGTGGTTCGCAAAGATTCCAATTGAACATATGCAGAACAAATGGTATACAAAAGAACATCGAACTTTTGTCAACCAGGAGGGTCTTATGTCCAGATTGAAATTGGCGGCATTGGCTGTGACGGCATGGATTGCGTGGAGCGTCGCCCCTGCAAGCGCACTGTCGATGAAGGAATGCGGCGAGGCCTATCGCACAGCCAAGGAAGGCGGCACTCTGAACGGCATGGATTGGACCGCTTTCCGCACAGAGAAGTGTGCGACGTCAGCTGCGGAGAGTGCCAATGCGGATGCGGTCAAAACCGAGCCGCAGCCGCAGAAGGAAACCAGCGCGGCGGTCGCCCCCGCTGTAGCGCCGACGGGCGTGACATTCCCGACCACCCTCGCCGCTGAATTCAAGACCGAGAAGCCCTCAAAGGCGCGGATGAAGACCTGCCTGCAGGGCTACCACGGCAACAAGGACGCGGGTACGTTGAACGGCCTTCGCTGGATCCAGAAGGGCGGCGGCTATTACAGCCTCTGCAACGCCAAGCTGAAGAGCTGATCGACCAGCAGCGTTTGAAGATCGAAGGCCCCCAACCGCAGGGTTGGCGGGCCTTCTCTTGGGTCTTGCCCCGTCAAGCGCCTTGTTTCGAGAGCAGTGCGACCAGGCTTGTAAGATCGGCAATGGCCTGGCCGGCAGCCACCCCGCGCTTCATCAGGCTTTGCATCGGCAAGACGAGTTCGGTGCTGACATCAGCCGACCTGCTGGCATCGATGACATTGACGTAGGCATCAGCCTGCATGCCCAGGTTGGAAACGACATTGCTGGTGTGATCGCCACTGTCGATCTGTTCCGCCCACTTCGGCAGTAGGCCTTGCATCGACTGAAGCCAGGAGGCCAGCAGCGGCATGAACTCGCCGGCAGGGATTCCTGCTGCGCCCGTCAATGCCAACGCTTGCAGAACGCCCGCGAACATGCCGTACATGCCGGTCAGAAGCGAAATATCATAGAGCGGCGCGAGGCCTGGATCCTCACCGAGATATTTGCTGGTGCCGAGCGCTCCGAGCTGCCCCGAACAGGCATCGAACGCCTGGCGCGAACCGCTGTAGAGAATCAGGGCGTGCGGCCCGCCGATCATCGGCGGCACCGCCATGATGCCGCCGTCGATATAGCTGGCGCCCTGGCCCACCGCCCAGCCCGACATTGCCCGCGCCTGCTCGGGCGTGCCGTTGGTGAGATTGACCAATGTGCGGCCCGACAGCGCGGCTCGGCTTGGGCCGAGCACCTCACGAACGGTGTCATAGACAAGCAGGCACGCCACGATCAGTGGACTCGATCTGACCGCTTCCTCGACACTCTTGGCCACAATGGCGCCCTTGGCTGCCAAAGCCTCAGCCTTTGCCGGAGAACGGTTCCACACCGTTACCGCATGTCCCTGGTTCAGAAAGGCTTCGGCAAGCGCAGTGCCCATGGCGCCGAGACCGATTACTGTTATGTCGCTCATTCTGCTTCTCCTTGGTTTGGTTGCGCGGTTACGCCGGTGTCGGGCTCAGGTCCTGGCCAAGGCCACCGTCCACGGTCAGCCGCGCGCCCGTGGTGAAGGTCGCGTCGAACGCCAGGAACAGCACTGCGCGCGCCACCTCCTCCATCGTGCCGTGGCGCTTCATCGGCGTGACCGCGTCGCCGATCGCCATGAAGGCGGCCCGCTCCTCGGCCGAGGCGTCGGCCACACCCATCGTCGGCGTATCGATGAAACCAGGGCTGACCACATTCACGCGGATGCGGCGCGGCAGAAGCTCGGCGGCCAGGACCTTGGCGAAGGCGCGCAGTGCCGCCTTCGATCCGGAATAGACGCTCATGCCGCCAGTGCCGGATTCGTCGGCGATCGACGAGGTGAAGACTATGGCGCCACCATCCCTGATGAGGGGCAGCAGGCGCTGCGCGGTGAAGAAAGCGCCTTTGGTGTTGATGTCGAAGGTGCGATCGTAACTGTCCTCGGTGACCCGCTCCACGGGTTCGAGATTGGCCACCCCGGCATTGACGTGAAGGAAGTCGATTTGGCCAAGCTTCTGCCCCACTTCGGCACCGAGCGTGACGATATCGGCCATGTCTGAGATATCGGACCGCACGACATGAGCTCGCGAAAGCAGCTTGGCTCGCGCGGCCTCGATGTTGCGCTGGTCGCGGCCGGTGACCAGGACCTCGGCGCCGCTTTCGATCAGGGCTTCGGCAACGGCGAGCCCCATGCCGTGCGTCCCGCCGATGACAACGGCCTTCTTGTTTGCGTATCGTGTCATGATCCATCCGTTTTTGACAAAATCCGGCCGCCGACGGCCTTTGCAGGTCGAAGCGAGGTACCGATATGATGTTGTGGTGTTCGCCGATGCCGGCGAGCTGGTTTGAAGCTATGGACCGGCTTGGTTTTTCTCAAGTACCGACAAAAATGTAAGCTACCCACCGATTGCTCAGAATTGGATGAAACATGGGAAAGAAACAGCCAGATAGTTGCGGATTGGGGCCGGCGCTGGAGGTCATCAGCGGCAAATGGAAGGCGCTACTGCTCTGGCAGATTCACAAGGCGCCGGCACGATTCGGTGAGCTGAAGCGGCTGGTGCCTGACATCAGCGAAAAGATGCTGATCCAACAGCTGCGCGAAATGGAGGCCGACGGCATCGTCCATCGCGAAATCTTTCCCGAGGTGCCGCCGAGGGTCGAATACTCGATTACCGAATTCGGCATCGAGCTGGACAATGCCCTGATCCCGCTGGCCAGATGGGGCAAGCAACATGCTGGCCGGACTGACGGTGTGCGCCCCGGCAAAGCAAATGCATCCGTCCCGCATGCTCTTTGAGAGACCCTGAATAGCAAAACGCCGCGGATTGAGCTGCGGCGTTTTCTTGCATCAAGTGATGTCAGCTCAGCTCGACGGCTGAGGCTCCATGCCGCCTTCGGGCTCGGGACCCTTCTTGCGGCGGCCGGACTTCGGCACAGCCGAGCCGCGGCTTGTGGGGGTGTCATCCCCCAAATCTCGCGCGGGCTTCTGCCCGGCGATCAGCTGCTTGATCTCTTCGCCCGAAAGCGTCTCGTATTCGAGCAGGCCCTGCGCCAGAGCGATCCATTCCTTCTTCTTCTTGGTCAGAATGGACTTCGCCGTGACATAGGCCTCGTCGATCAGCCGGCGCACTTCGGCGTCGATGATCTGCGCGGTCTCTTCCGAGACGTTCTGCGTGCGCGCCACCGAATGGCCGAGGAAAACCTCTTCCTGGTTGTCGCCATAGGCGACATGGCCGAGCTTGTCGGAGAAGCCCCAGCGCGTGACCATGGCGCGCGCCAGCTTTGTCGCCTGCTCTATGTCCGAGGACGCGCCGGAGGTGATGTTCTCCTTGCCGAACTTGAACTCCTCTGCGACGCGGCCGCCCATCATGATGGCAAGCCGCGAGATCATGTATTTGTAGCTCATCGAATAGCGGTCGCCTTCCGGCAGTTGCATGACCATGCCGAGCGCGCGACCGCGCGGGATGATGGTCGCCTTGTGCAGCGGATCGGCCGACGGCACGTTGAGCGCCAGGATGGCGTGGCCGGCCTCGTGATAGGCCGTGAGTTCCTTTTCGGCCTGGGTCATGGCCGACGAGCGGCGCTCGGCGCCCATCATGATCTTGTCCTTGGCGTCCTCGAACTCCGCCATGGTGACAAGGCGCTTGTTGCGGCGCGCCGCCATCAGAGCGGATTCATTGACAAGGTTCATCAGGTCGGCGCCCGAGAAGCCCGGCGTGCCGCGTGCGATCACCTTGAGGTCGACATTCGGTGCCAGCGGCACGTTGCGCACATGCACCTTGAGGATCTTCTCGCGGCCGACGATGTCGGGGTTCGGCACCACCACCTGGCGGTCGAAGCGACCCGGACGCAGCAGCGCCGGATCGAGCACGTCGGGCCGGTTGGTGGCGGCGATAAGGATGATGCTCTCGTTGGACTCGAATCCGTCCATCTCGACCAGCAGCTGGTTCAGCGTCTGTTCGCGCTCATCATTGCCGCCGCCCAGGCCGGCGCCGCGATGGCGGCCCACAGCGTCGATTTCGTCGATGAAGATGATGCAGGGAGCATTCTTCTTGGCCTGGTCGAACATGTCGCGGACACGGCTTGCGCCGACGCCGACGAACATCTCGACGAAGTCGGAACCCGAAATGGTGAAGAACGGCACATTCGCTTCGCCGGCGACGGAGCGGGCGAGCAGCGTCTTGCCGGTGCCGGGAGGTCCGACCAGAAGCACGCCGCGCGGGATCTTGCCGCCGAGGCGCTGGAACTTCTGCGGATCGCGCAGGAACTCGACGATCTCCTCCAGATCTTCCTTGGCCTCGTCGACGCCGGCGACATCCTGGAAGGTGACGCGGCCATGCGCCTCAGTGAGAAGCTTGGCCTTCGACTTGCCGAAACCCATGGCGCGGCCGGAGCCGGACTGCATCTGGCGCATGAAGAATATCCACACGCCAAGGATCAGGATCATCGGCAGCCACGAGAGGAGCATGCTGATCAACCCGCCCGAGCCGTCGTTCTCAGCGCGCGCATTGATGGTGACGTTCTTGTCCTGCAGCCGCGAGACCAGCTGCGGATCGCCAGGCGAATACGTCTGGAAGCCGTTGGCGTTGTCGCTATAGGTGCCCGTGATGCGGGGTCCAGTGATGACCACCGTCTTGACCCGGCCCGCCGCGACCTCCTGCAGGAACTGCGAGTAGGGGACGTCGGTGGAGGCCCCACGCGTCTGTGGCGTCTGGAACAGATTGAAGAGAGCAATGAGCAGGACCGCTATGATCGCCCAGAGCGCGAGATTGCGATAATTCGGATTCATCAATTGTCCCGTTGGTGCCCGCTGGGACACGCGTCATGAGAGGAAACTTGCGCCTAACATAGGGAGAGCGCCCCCCCTTGCCAAGCATAACAGCACGTCTGGGTTAAGCTTTCGCGCCATGATCAACCGGCACTGTGGCGGCCAAAGGGCAAGCCGGAACAGGCGGTGCGCCGATCAACTCGGCGACGGCCTGCGCCAACACCAGATCGAAGCACGGCAGGAAACGGGCAAAGGGCGCAACGACCGGGCTGACGGCGATTGCCGGCGCCGCCGCTACATCCCCTGCAAAACCACGGCATTCGCCGCCGCGCCACAGCGCCGGTTCCGCAGCCAGGGCGGCGCGCACAAGGCTTGGCGGCGCGCCATCCCCGGCAATCGGCGTTTTGGCGGCGGCAGCGGCGCCAAGCGGCGCGATCAACCATGCACCCGGACTGTCGTCCAATGTGATCGCCCCGGCTTCGATGTGTGGCGTGATCCGCCGGCGACCGTCCCAAAGCAGAGTGCCAGCTACCGGCGCGGAACGCGGCAGGTCGCGCGATTCACGGCGCAGGAAGATGCCGTTTCGCCTGATATCGACGACCGCCCGCGACAATGTGGCGCAAAGCCGACCGGCCCGCATTTGCTCGAACAGCGCTTCGCTGCGCGCCTGGTCCGGCAACAAGGCGGTGCCGCCCGTCACCGCCAGCAGAACACGCAGCGCATAGACCGCGGCTTGCGTGTCATCCGCTTCCGCCAAACCGAGATCGAGACGGATGAGACCCCTCGCCGGCCGGCTGGCAAATTCACCAATCAGGGCGGCAGCACGGCGACCGAGTTCCTCGCGATCGCCGGCAGCCCGCCCAGCCAGGCCGATTGCCTCGGCAAAACGCTGCCCGCTCCGGTCTTCGCCGAGCACGGCCCGGATGCGCGGGCGTTCGAAATTCGTGTCGATGTTGGTCGGATCCTCCGCCCAGCCGACATGTTCGCGCTGCAGGAAAGCGCGCAACGCCGCGCGCCGTACGCCGAGCAGCGGCCGCGCGATCCAGATCCGCCAGTCATAGAGGGTGGCCGGCGCCATGCCGGCGAGACCTCGGCCTGCAAGCTCTCGCCCGTCATTCCGCGCGGCTCGCATAAGGACGGTCTCGGCCTGGTCGTCGGCGGTGTGGCCGGTCACGATCACACCAATGCCTTGCGCCTGCGCTGCCTCGGCCAGCAACCGGTAGCGCGCCTCGCGCGCCGCCGCGGGCAGGCCGGTCGACGGCTTGGCGCCGGACCAGTTGAGCGTCCGGTGCGCAATGCCGCGCTCCGCACAGAGCTTTGCCATGCTGCGCGCTTCGACTGCTGCTTCCGGACGCAGGCCGTGGTCGATCGTCACCGCCAGCAGCCGGGCTGTCGGGGCGCTACGGTCGAGGTGAGCCTTGAGGAGAAGAAGGAAGGCGGTCGAGTCGCTGCCGCCGGATACGGCCGCAAGCGCGCCGTTGGTAAAGTCGATCTGCGAAAAATTCGAAAGGTCAGGCTCGGTATCGAGCATCAGTGCATGTCGCGCAAAAGTGGTCCCGGTTCTGGGACAACACGGCAAAGACTAGCACGCCGCCAGCGCCCTCTCCTGCTTGACGCGTTCCTTGAGCGCGGCCGAAATATCGGGATAGCGCTTGCCGATCTCGCCGAAGGTGGCGCAGGCGACATCCTTCTGCTTGAGGCCGACCAGCGACACGCCAAGCTTCAGGAGCATGTCAGGCGCCTTCTTGGCCTTCGGATAGTCCTTGCTGGCGGAGAGGAAAACCTCGGCAGCGTCATGATACTTCTGCTGGCCAAGCAGCGATTCGCCAAGCCAGTAATGCGCGTCCGCCGCCTTGGCGTCCTTCGGGAACCGGGCGATGTGGTCGCGAAAACCCTGCTCGGCGGTGCTGTAGTCGCCCGACAGGATGAACTGGTAGGAGTTGCGGTAGATCTCTTCCGGGTTGTTGGTGGCAGGCAGCGCCGCCACCACCGTGCCGTCCGACTTGCCGGTCTTAGCCCCGGCAGCCGGCGCCTCGGCGGCGGGAGCCGCACCTTCCGCCGGCGCCGCTGCCTGCGTGTTGCCGCCGGCGTCGATTACATTGCCGTTCTTGTCGACGGTAATGGTGCCGAACGTCTTGGGCGGCGTGCCGTTGATCACCTTGCCGGGATCGCCGGTCTGCGATTCGACGATGACCTCGCCGACGCTCTGGCCGCCATCCGGCTGCGCGCCGGCATCGGCCGGCGCCTGGTCTGCCGGGGCCTCGGCGACGCCGGTGCCCGCGCCACCGTCCTGCGGCGCGGCCTCCGATTTCTTCTGGGCCGGCGGCTGCCCGCTGGAGCCGCCTTCCAACTGCTGGAAGCGGAACTCGTTGTCTTCCTGCTGCTTGCGCATCTGCTCCTGCATCTGCAGGATCTGGAAGTTGAGTTCCTCGAGCTTGCCGTTCATCTGCCGGAGCTGATCTTCCAGCCCCGCGGCGGCGGTGCCGTCCTGCTGCTGCGCGATCTGTTGCTGCTCCGGCTTCTCCTTCTTGCCGAAAATGCCGAGCGTCGGCAGATGGAAGGAAAAGCCGCTATCCGCGGGTTGTCCGGTGCCGCTCGCAGAAGCCGCGAAGCCTGATACGAGCAGCAGCGCAAGCGTGCCGCTCAAGACCGATCTGAAATGCATGTGCCTCTCGCCGTGAAAATCGTGAGCCTGTTCGCGCCTTCCGATCAAAGTGGGACCGGCACGACGCCCTCGGCTCTTAGCAGGAGGCGAGACTTCGGCCAAATTTTGTTTCCGGGTTTGTTTCCGGGGCCGAAAGTGGAAAAGGCGGCCACAAGGCCGCCTTTCGCATGGAGGTGTTGCAATTATGCGACTAAGGCGCCGCCGTCTTGCCTATCAGGAGCCGGCGCCGGAGAGCGTGGTGACCGCGCGGCGATTCTGCGACCAGCAGGAGATGTCGTCGCAGACCGCGACCGGACGTTCCTTGCCGTAGGAAATCGTCTTCAATCGGCTCGCCGAGACGCCCCTGGCGACCAGGAAGTCGCGAGTGGCGGCGGCGCGGCGGGCGCCGAGAGCCAGATTGTATTCACGTGTGCCACGTTCGTCGGCATGGCCTTCGACGACAATGGCGTACTGCTTGTACTGGTTGAGCCACTGCGCCTGGCGAGACAGCGTCGTCTGCGCATCCGCGCGGATTGCGGTCGAGTCCGTGTCGAAGAAGATGCGGTCGCCAATGTTGACGGTGAAGTCCTGCGCCGAGCCCGGCGTTGCGGCACCCGCGCCATTGAGGCCGAGATCGGCAGCGTTGTTCGGGGTTTTCTTCGAGGCGCAACCGGTGATGGCGAGCATCGCGATCAGGGCGATCATCGCCGGGTTTCTGGTAAGTGCTGCAATACGGCCCATGCCGCCTCTCCTTCGTATTCGAGTGATCGTATTTCGAGTGATTTCGTTGATCACCCAGTAACCACGTTTGGGTTAACCGGCATTCAAGAAATACGGTTAATGTTTGGTTTCGATCGTCCGTCCACGACCTTCAAATCCACGGTCACAGTTGGCGCGGACCCTAGGCGGAAATGCGGCCGAAACGCGACTAATGAATGGAAAAGGGGCCAAACGGGCCCCTTTTTAGCAGGTGTGGCAATTCGGCCGAACCTACTCCAGCAGCGGCGACCAGGCGGGATCCGACGCGAAATTCGCGGTCGGGATCGACTGTTCGTTGCGGCCGGTGAGATCGACGGAAACCAGTTTTGGGCCGCCGGCGGAGTCGCGGAAGAACATCAGCACGCGGCCGTTGGGCGCCCAGGTCGGTCCCTCCTGCTGGAAGCCCGAGGAGAGGATGCGCTCGCCCGAACCGTCGGTCTTCATGACGCCGATCTGGAATTCGCCGCCGGTCTGCTTGGTGAAGGCGACGAGGTCGCCGCGCGGCGACCACACCGGCGTCGAATAGACGCCGTCGCCGAACGAAATGCGGGTCTGGCCCGAGCCGTCGGCGCCCATCACATAAATCTGCGCACGGCCGCCACGATCGGAAGTGAATACCACCTTGCTGCCGTCGGGCGAATAAGAGGGCGAGGTGTCGATGGCGGTCGAGTTGGTCAGCCGGGTGGTCGAGCGGCTTCGCAGATCCATGGCGAAGATGTTGGAATTGCCGTCATCGCGCAGCAGGCTCATGATCACCTTCTGGCCGTCGGGCGAGAAGCGCGGCGCAAAGGTCATGCCGGGAAAGTTGCCGACCAGTTCGCGCTGTCCGGTCTCGATCTGCAGCAGATAGACCCGCGGCTGGCCGCTTTCGTACGACATGTAAGTGATTTCCTGCCGGTTCGGCGAGAAACGCGGTGTCAGCACGATCGAGCGGCCGTCCGAGAGATAGCGCACATTGGCGCCGTCCTGGTCCATGATGGCGAGCCGCTTCTTGCGCGCATTCTTGGCGCCGGATTCGTCGATGAAGACGACGCGGGTGTCGAAATAGCCCTTCTCGCCGGTGAGCCTCTCGTAGATCGCATCGGCGATGATGTGGGCGACGCGGCGCTGATTGGCATCATTGGCGAAGAACTGTTCGCCCGACATCTGTTGGCCGGCAAAAGTATCCCACAGTCTGTATTGGGCGCGGATGCGGCCGTCCGCCTCCTTTGCGACACTGCCGGTAACCAGCGCCTGCGCATTGATCACCTTCCAGTCGTCGAAGCGCGGCTGCGCATCCGGATTGGCGATCTTCTCGATGAAGGCGTTCTTGTCTATCGGTGCGAACAGGCCTGAGCGTTTCAGGTCGGCGCTGACGATATCGGAAATCTGGGCGCCAAGCTCACCTTGAAAATCGGTGATTGCGATCGGCAACGGTTCGACATTGCCCTTGTTGACGTTGATCTCGACGAGTGCTCGCGCCGGCAAGGTGGCAACGGCAGTCATGCCCAGCGCCATGGCTGCAATCGTCAGGAGCGGCTTGAGGATGGATTTCATGTCTTCTCGCTTCTCGTAACTGATTTTGTGGATACCAGGCCTAGAGCCCCAGCATCTCCCTGGGGTCGAAAGTGACTCGAACCTGGGCCCAGATATCATGCTTGCCGGCAGGAACTTGCAGGCCAGCCATGTTTGCCTTCTGGACGGCACGTACCGCACTCTCGTCGAATTGGCGGTTTCCGCTCGATTTTTCGACGGTCGGACGGCCTTCGAGCTTGCCGGAGGCATCGAGATTGAACACGATCACGGCGACGAAGTTTTCCGAGCCCTCAACCCCCACCGGAAGGGTCCAGCTATTGCCCAGCTGATCCGACAAAGTGCCCATTTCGGCCTGCGACAGTTTCTGGCCCTGGGTCTTGTCGGCGCCGAGCGACGCCTGCTGCGTCGAGCGCTTGGCGCCGCCGCCAGAAGGCTTCTGCTTGTCGAGCAGAGCAGTGATCTCACCTTCATTGAACTGCTTTTCCTCGGACTTCGGCTTCGACGAGGCTTCCTTGACCGGCTTGTCGGCGTCCTTGCGGTCCGGAGCCTTCGCGCTTTCAGCCTGCGCCGGTTGCGGCTTCGGCCGTGCTTCCGGAGCAGGAGCGGAAGTCGGAAGCTGCGCTTCTTCCAGAGGCTGCTGATCCGATATGGCTTCGGCGACCGCGTCGGGCTTCACGCGTGGCTTCGGCTCTATGGCGGCGGTCGTGTCCGGCTGCGGTGTTGGTGCCGGCTCCTTCACCGGGGTCGGCTTCGGTTCAACCTGTTTCACCGGCTCGGGCTTGACCTCTTCCTTCGGCTGCGGCGTTGGTGCCACCTCCGTCGCCGGCGTCGGCTTCGGCACTTCCTTCGGTTTCGGCGCGTCCTCGGGTTTCGGCTTCTCGGTCGGCGTCGGAGCCGGAGCAGCCGTCGCTGTTTTCTCCACCGGCTTCGGCTTGGGCTCGTCCGTCACCGGCTTGTCGGTATCAACGCTGTTCTCGCCGATCTTCTGTGCATCTGGCACGATGTCGGGACGCTTGGTCGGCATCGGCGCCGGCTTTTCATGCATCACCGCCTTCTTGTCGCCCTGCAGCGTCTGCGCAATGGCTTCCATGGGAACGATGTCGACCGCTATCGACTCGACATCCGTGGACGGCAGCGCGGCCGGCGCCGACAGGGTGAACAGGCCGAAAGCCAGTGCCACCGTATGCAGTATCACCGATGTGGTGAGGCCGGTCTTCATCGTGCGTCTACTGATCCTGTTGCTGCAGTGAAATCAGGCCGATATTCTTGTAGCCGGCGGCCTGGATGAGGGCCATGACCTCCATCGCGGCGCCATAGTTGGTCGCCTTGTCGCCTCGGATGAAGATGCGCTCTTCGTAGCCGGTCTTGGAAATCGCCTGCAGCTTGGCGACCAGCTCTTCCCTTGGGATTTCGGTCTCCTGCAGGAAAATCTTGCCGGCCGCGTCGATCGAAACGGTGATCGGCTGGGTGTCGGCGTTCATAGCCTTGGCCTTAGTCTCCGGCAGGTCGACCGGCACGCCGACCGTCAACATAGGTGCGGCGACCATGAAGATGATCAAGAGCACCAGCATCACATCGACCATCGGCGTGACGTTGATTTCCGACATCAATGCATGGTGGCGGCCGCGCCGCCTGTGTCCGCGCCCGCCGCGTCCTGCCATGCCAACCGACATACCCATCTTCTTACCTCAGCCCTTAGGCGCTACTTTTTCATCGATTTGGCGCGAGAGTATGGCGGAGAACTCATCCGAGAACCCTTCCATCCGCACCGCGATCTTGTTCGCGTCGGATGACAGCTTGTTGTAGGCGATAACCGCCGGAATGGCGGCGAGCAGACCGATGGCCGTCGCCAGCAGCGCTTCGGCAATGCCGGGTGCGACAACCGCGAGACTGGTGTTCTTCGAACCGGCAATCGCCTGGAACGAGGTCATTATGCCGATGACGGTGCCGAACAGGCCGATGAAGGGTGCGGCCGAACCAGTGGTGGCGAGAAAGCCGAGACGGCCCTCCAGCTTCTCCATCTCGCGCGTCAACGCCAGGTCCATCGCCTTGTCGATGCGGGTCTGCAGGCCGAGCGGCGATTTGGCCCCCTTCTCGAAGCTCTTCTTCCATTCACGCATGGCCGCAACGAAGATCGCACCCATGCCCGTGGTCTTGCGGTCGGCAAGCGTGCGATAGAGCTCTTCCAGCGACTGCCCCGACCAGAACACCTGTTCGAAGCGATTGAGCGACAGACGCATGCGGGCATAGCTGACCAGCTTGTCGACGATGATCGCCCAGGTCCAGACCGAGGCGCAGAGCAGACCGATCATGACCAGCTTGACCACCCAGCTGGCCTGTGTGAACAGCGCCCAAATCGACAATTGCGCTGCCGGATCGGCGAGTGCGGTAGTTTCCATGCTTCAGTCCTTAAGATTTTCCGGGCATCGCTGGCGGCTGGCCCATGGGCATCCCTTGTGGTCCGTTCGCGCTTGGCTTCCGGATTAACCCCAAATGCACCGTTGGCGGCCTTTTCAGGGCAAATATTGGTGAAAGGAAGGCGCGCGGATTCTTCCAATCTTCACCGATCTCTTCATGAACCGTTATGGTTAAGGATGGGTTAGGAAATATGGCGCGGCGCATTGCCGCGCCAAGGCACGACGCGGGCCATCCATCCACAATCGAATGCGCTGCCGATTGGCCGCTCGTTGCCGGCCGGCAGGCCTGGATATCAGCTTGCTCCTGGTAGAAAGGCCGCGATCCATTCTTTCGGAAAGCGCTTCGGCCGGCCGTTCTCGCCGATGATCGCCGCCTCGACCTTTGCTTCGACCAGAACCTCTGTCCCGCGTTTCAATTGCTGCGCCATGACGATGCGGGCGCCGGAAATATCCTGCGTTGATGTGTCGATGGTCAGGATGTCGTCCATGCGGGCAGGCGAGCGGAAATCTATCTCCATCCGCCGCACCACCCAGACGATCCGTTCGCCGTGCTTGCCTTCGTGAAGTTCTGTGTGGTGGACGCCCGCCAGCCTGAGATAGTCCGAGCGGCCGCGCTCGAAGAATTCGAGATAGCGCGCGTGGTAGACGACGCCGGAGAAGTCGGTGTCGGCATAGTAGACCCGCGCCATCAGCCGATGGCCGAATTCCGTCAAGGCTCCGGAAAGCCCGGCAGCAAGCGCCGCCGATTCACCATGATCGTCCATCGCGCTTTCCTTTTTGCCCCCGGCGGGGCACCTGTCTTGCCAAAATCACCAGCGCAGCAAACCGGATGGCACTGTTGACGGCGATGATCAAGACCGTGATGGCAGCGCTGCTGGTGCTGGCGGCGTCTGCGCTTCCCGGTCAGGCCGCTAGCTTTTCGATAAAGCGCGGCCTCAACCTCGACCAGTGGACGACCTGGGTCGGAGAAGACAAATGGAACGACCGACAAGCCATCCTGCCCTATCCGGAATGGCGCAAGTTACTCAACGAGGATGACCTCAAGGCGCTGAAGGCCGCCGGTCTCGACTTTCTGCGCATGCCGGTCGATCCCTCGCCGTTTATGTCTGATCAGACACTGGCGCTGCGCGACGACCTTTATGCCAGCGTGCGGGACTCGGCGCGCATGATCAACCGGGCCGGTCTGAAAGTGATCGTCGACATGCACCTGATCCCCGCCGGCGGCGGCCGCGAGATCGGCATGGGCCAGGTGATGGGCGATCCCGCAACCTTCGACGCCTATGTCGAGGTGATCCGCAAAATGGCGCGCGCGCTGGCCACCGAGGACCCGGCGCAGGTCGCTTTCGAGCCGATGAACGAGCCTATCGTCGACTGCGACAGCGATGGCACCAACCTGTGGCCGGAGCGTCAGCAAAAGCTGTTCGCGGCCGCGCGCGCCTCGGCCACCAGGCTGACGCTGATCCTGACCGGCGCCTGTTATTCCAATGCGGCTTCGCTGGTCAGGATCGACCCAAAGTCGATCCCCGACGACAACATCATCTGGACCTTCCACTCCTACGACCCGTTCCTGCTGACCCATCAGGGCGCGACCTGGGCCGGCGATTTCATCCCTTATGTCACCGGCCTGCCCTATCCGCTGACCGCGGTGCCGCGCGCCGAGCTCGATGCGACGCTGGATGCAATCCGCGCCAAGATAGAAGCCGAGGCGCCATGGACCAGACGGAACGGCCTGCTCGCCTATCTCGATGAACAAGTCGCCAGCATGGACACGGACGAAAAGCTGCTCGGCGTCATGGATGCGCCGTTCGAAAAGGTCGAAGCCTGGGCGAAGGCCAACGCCATCAAGCCGGAAAACATCACGCTGGGCGAGTTCGGCATGATCCGCCAGGAGTATGGCAACCCCTATGTGATGCCGCCCAAATACCGCGCGGCCTATGTCAAGGACATGATCGCGCGCGCCGAGGCGCATGGCTTCTCATGGTCGGTGTGGAGTTTTGGCGGCGCCTTCGGCATCGTCGATGCCTTCAACGGCGAAAAGGCCGAACCCGCCGTGATGGATGCAATCCGCTCGCTCCATTAGCCCTAGGGCATGTCGAGATTTCAGGTCAGGCCGAGTCGGAAATGAGGGGTTCCGAGAACCGGAAGGGAGCGGACTTTGGTCCGTGACTACCGGAAGCGCAGGAACACCTCATTTGCAGGCCGGCATCACCTGAATACCGGCATGCCCTAACCGAGGTCGATCTGCAGGATTTCCGGCCGCATGCCAAAGCGCACCGGCGCGATGCTGAAGCCGAGCCCGCCTGACACGATCAAATTGCGGTCATTCTCGACGACATGGCCATAGGCAAAGCGGTTGCCGAAGCGGGACGGCACCACCGGTGAATAGCCGAACAGCCTGACCTGCCCGCCATGTGTGTGGCCCGACAGCGTCAGCGAAACCCGCCACGGCACTTTCGGGAAAATGTCAGGCTCATGCGCAAGCAGGATGATCGGTGCCTGGTCGGTGATCTTGGCCAGCGTGCCGTCGAGATCGTCGAGGCCTTCAAATTTGTCGCGGCCTGCGGCCTTGTTCGGTAACAGGGCCAGCTGGTCGGCGAGTCCGGCGATCCAGAAGCCGTATCCATTCTTTTCCAGACGCACAGCGTCGTTCTCCAGAACCGAGATGCCGGCTTCCTCCAATGCCTTGCGCGCCACAGTCGGCCCCGCTCCGGCCTGCTGCGCGAAAGGATCGTGCCACCAGTCGTGATTGCCGAGGATCGACAGGACACCAAGCGGCGCCTTCAGTCCTGACAAGGCCGGCGCCCATTCATGGGCCTCCACCCGGTTCGTCACCAGGGACATGCCTGAGATATAGTCGCCGAGCAGTACGATCAGATCGGGCTGCAGCACGTTCGCACCCTCGACGAGCGAAGCGATCCGCTCAGGCGTCATCCAGGGGCGGCAGGCGTGAATATCGGCAAGTGCTACAACGCGCAGCTTCAAGCCCGCCGGCCAATGCGGCGGCGTCAGCCGGTAGCGCTTCACATGGGTCAACAGCATCGGCTCGATGCCGACCGCATAGGCACTGAGCGACGCCAGCGAGAGGAACGAACCCCCGACGAATTTCAGGAACCCGCGTCTGGTGATCACTTTTCTGGCTCCGACGCTTGATCGGAGCAGTTCGCGCCGACACTACGACGCCCGATAGCATCCAGGAATGCGCCTTCACGCTGGCAGGCTTGAGGAAATTCTGCGCAGACAGCCCGTTCCGGAGGACAAATCTCCGTTACTCTTCCTGGAACAGGTTGATCTGCTGCTGCGCCAGATCCTTCGGTGCGTCGAGGCCGAGATGGCGCCAGGCATTGGCGGTCAGCACGCGGCCGCGTGGCGTGCGTTGGATGAAACCCTGCTGGATCAGATAGGGCTCGATAATGTCCTCGATGGCGTCGCGCGGCTCGGACAGGCCGGCGGCGATGGTTTCGATGCCGACCGGCCCACCACCGAAATTGCGCGCGATCATCGAGAGATAGCGGCGGTCGAGCGCGTCGAGGCCGAGCGCGTCGACCTCCAGCCGCGTCAGGGCTTCGTCGGCAACCTGCTTGTCGACGTGACCGTCGCCGGCAACGGAGGCGAAGTCGCGCACCCGGCGCAGCAGCCGGCCGGCGATGCGCGGCGTGCCGCGGGCGCGACGTGCGATCTCCAGCGCGCCATCGTCGCCAAGCGGCATTTGCAGGATGCGGGCGCCGCGCCGCACGATCTGCTCCAGTTCCTCGACAGAATAGAAATTGAGCCGCACCGGAATGCCGAAACGGTCGCGCAGCGGGTTGGTCAAAAGGCCGAGCCTGGTGGTGGCGGCGACGAGCGTGAAGCGGGCAAGATCGATCTTGACCGAGCGTGCCGCCGGACCTTCGCCGATGATCAGGTCGAGCTGGAAATCCTCCATCGCCGGATAGAGGATTTCCTCGACTGCCGGATTGAGCCGGTGGATCTCGTCGATGAACAGTACATCGCGGTCTTCCAGATTGGTGAGAAGTGCGGCGAGATCGCCGGCCTTGGCGATCACCGGACCGGAGGTCGAGCGGAAATTGACGCCGAGCTCGCGCGCCATGATCTGCGCCAGCGTTGTCTTGCCAAGCCCCGGCGGCCCGACGAACAGCACATGGTCAAGCGCCTCGCTGCGGCCCTTGGCGGCCTCGATGAAGACTTTGAGGTTGGCCCGCACCGCGGCCTGGCCGACGAAATCGGCGAGCGTCTGCGGCCGCAAGGTCTGCTCAGCATCCTCGCCGCGCTTTTCCGGGGCAATGAGGCGGGGTGAAAGGCTCATGCGGCCTTCCTCGCACAGGGCAAAGGACCGGACAAGCAATCACTCACCGCGCCAGTTCCTTCAGCCCGAAACGAATGAGCTTCGAGGCATCGGCGTCCTCGCCGGCCGTCTTCAGCGCCGCCGCGACAGCATTGGCTGCGGTGTCGCGCGAATAGCCGAGATTGACCAGCGCCGAGACGGCGTCGGTGATGGGCGCCGGCGCCACGCCTTCCCCGAGTTCCTGCTTCAGGCCGATGGCGCCGGAGGCGGTTCCGGCATAGGCCGGCGCCTTGTTCTTCAATTCGGTGACGATGCGCTCGGCCACCTTCTTGCCGACGCCGGGCGCGCGGCTGACCATGGCGATGTCGCGCAGCGCGATCGCATTGGCGAGGTCGGCCGGCGCCAGCGTCGACAGGATGGCCAGCGCCACCTTGGCGCCGACGCCTTGCACATTGCTCATCAACAGCCGGAACCATTCGCGCTCAAGCACCGATTGGAAACCGTAGAGCCGGATCATGTCCTCGCGCACATAGGTCTCGATGAACAGCACCACCGCCTCGCCGGGCGAAGGCAGCGCGGCCAGCGTGCGCGCCGAGCAATAGGCGACATAGCCGACGCCGTGCACATCGACGAGGCAGAAATCCTCGTCGATCTCGTCCAGCGTGCCTTTCAATTTGCCGATCATGCGTGATCCCTCATGCCAGCGCCATCCTGTAGGCGACGCTTTGCCGGTGATGCGCGTGGCAGATGGCGATAGCTAGCGCGTCGGCGGCATGTTCGGTGTCGAAAACGGCTTTCGGCAACAGCACCTTGACCATCATGTGGATTTGCTTCTTGTCGCCATGGCCAACGCCGATCACCGCCTTTTTGACGGCATTGGGGGCATATTCGGCGACTACAAGGCCGGCGAGCGCCGGCACCAGCATGGCTATGCCGCGCGCCTGGCCGAGCTTCAGTGTCGCCACCGCATCCTTGTTGACGAAGGTTTGCTCGACGGCCGCTTCCTGCGGCATGGCCGCATGCAGGATCTCGGCCAGCCCGTCATGCAATTGGCAGAGCCGTGTCGCCAGCGCCGCCTTGTCGTCGGAGCGTACAGTGCCGGAACTGATAAAGCGCAGCGAGTTGCCGAGGCTCTCGACGATGCCCCATCCGGTGCGCCTCAGCCCCGGATCGATACCGATAATGCGAATCGCTTCCCTCATGCGCGAAGTCTACCTCCGGCGCACAGCGATGTCAGGGAAATGTGAACAAACCGGAAACGGGAAGCGTTTAACCTCGAGCGAAAGCCGTATTCAGCAGCGTGATCTGGTCGGAAACCGGATTGGCGCGGCGGCCTGTTACCGGCGTCTCGGCAAACGCGCCGCCATAGATCTCTTCGTCCATGCGGCGCACCAGCGCCTGCAGGCGCAGCGAGCGGGTGACGAGGTCGAGGAAATCCTTCGGCAGTTCGCCCCAGCCGACCGCTTCGTCATGCGCCGAGGCGGTGTCGAGACGCACCTTGGATTTTTCCGAGGCGACCTGGTCGCGGGTCATCTCGCCGGAATTTGCCGCCCGCTGCAAAAGCAGCCAGGAGGCGACCTGCATCAGCCTTGTGGTCAGCCGCATCGATTCGGCCGCATAGAGCGTCGCCGCCAGTCTGGACAGCTTCTTGGCCTCGGCCCGGCCCTTGCCGTCGAGATATTCCGCTGCTTGCTCAACCAGGCCCATGCCTTCCTGGTAGAGCGGTTTGAAGGATTGGGAGAAAACCCGGCGTTCCGCCAGCTTGATGGTTTTCGCGCTGCCCTTCGAAGGCTCGTTCATCGATACGCCCCTGCACTGCCCCGTCGGCTGATTCGGCTTCATCGCCGTCACGCCGGCACCCTAGATGACTGAAAATGCGCTTCGCCGCCGGCGAAGGCAAGCACATGTTTAACAAACGGTTAACGCCTGCGCAGGGGCGCCAAGCGGACCAAAAGCAGACAAAAAAAGAGCCGCGGATAAGGCGGCTCTCAGGAGTTTAACAGGGAGGCGTCAAACGAAGTGGCTCCAACCACTCGGTAAGAATCCAGATCACTGGATGGACATAGTAAACACCTGTAAAGCTTAATGAACCCTTAACGGCGCGGATATTTCTTGATCGACCGCTGCCCTTCTGTGCCGTATCAGCACAACGGCCCCCGAAGCCTGATCGTCAGCTTGTTCATGCCTTCTTCCACACAGCCGGCAAGGAAATGAAGGCGAACAGCAGCATTGCCGCATAAAACCCCATCGAGGAGGAAGCCAGCACCGGCTCGATCTCCGGATGGCCGGCAAGTTCAAAGTAAAGCCCGATCATCAGTGCGATGCCGCAGATTGCCGTCAGCCAGAAATGCACGACGGCAATCGTCTTTTGCCCGACCGCTGGAAACAGGTGGTAGAAGAAGGCAAACACCGCCGACATCAGCCAGCCCGCCACCATGGTGTGCGCGTGGGTCGGCATCTGCCCATGGTCATTGGAGATCGCCATATGCAGGCCGAGCGCCATGCCGCACAGGGAATAGATGACGGCCAGGGTGAAGAAATTTCGTGCTACGCCTTGCATGGGATACCCTCGATGGTTGTTGCAGACTTGGTCCGACCGCGCGCGGCCAAAATGGAGCGTCGTCGCGAGCGGCTTAGTCCCCGCAGGTTTCAGGATCATGCCGCGAAACCAGCCAATGCCGACACGGCGTCCATCCGGCAAATGCCGGGTATTGTGCGGGCTGCGGTAAAATCCGGCGACGGCGCCACCGCAACAAGCCGGCACCCACGCGGCATCTTCTGGATACATGTACGGAGATAATCCGCCCTCCTTCGGAAGCAGACGCGCGAAAGCAGCGTTTACCCCCGGAACGATGCACAAGGAGCGGCAATGGACTGGTATTCTCTCTTCAAATTCCTGCATGTCATGGCAGCGATCCTCTGGCTCGGCGGCGGTTTCGCCATGCTGCTGGTTTCGATACTCGCCGATCGCGCCGGCGACGACGAGACGCTGATGGTCATGCTGAGAACGACGGACAAACTCGGCTTGCGTCTGTTCGTGCCGGCGTCCGTCGCGACCCTGGCTTCTGGCCTGGTGCTGACTTCGCTATGGACCGGCTTCTCCGACCTTTGGGTCGTCATCGGCCTTTGCGGCTACGCCGCCGCGTTTCTGACCGGTATCCTCGTGCTGAAGCCTTCGTTCGAAAAGCTTGCCACAATGCTTGCCGCAGACGGCATGACCCCGGCTGCCATAGCGTTTGGGCGCCGCATGATACGGATCGTCAAGTTCGATTTCGTCATCATGATCGTCGTCGTCGCCGACATGGTGCTGAAGCCGACCGCGCACAACATCGCCACTCTCGGCGCAATGGCGGTCGTGGTCATGGGTGGTGCATCGCTGACCTTTGCGAGCGCCCCGCGAACCAAACCGGCAGCCGCCTGAGCGGGATTTAGAGCAGGCCGGCGATCCCGTCCCAAAGCAGCTTGACCGCGACCACGGCCACGGTCGCGTAGGTGAAGGGATAAAAAATCTCCGGCCGCATGCGCCGCACCAGCGAGGCGCCGGCGATGGTGGCCAGCGGCGCCAGCGGCATCAGCACGGCCGACGCCGTCAGGTTGGCGGTGTCGAACTGGCCAAGCGCGAAGTAGGGGATCAGCTTCAGCGCGTTGGTGGCGGCAAAGAAGATCGCCGATGTCCCCGACAGCACCTTCGGATCGAGCCGGATCGGCAGCGCATAGACCTGGAAGGGGGGCCCGCCGACATGGGCGACGAAGCTGGTGAAGCCGGCGACGGTGCCCCAGAAGGCGGCGGCGATGCGGTTGGCCGCCGCCGCATGGTCGGAACCGTGGCGGAACTGGAGATAGAGCCAGCGCAGCACGAAGATCAGCGCGACAGCGCCGACGATCAGCCGCACCATCTCTTCGGTTACGAGCGCTGCCGTCAGCCAGCCGAGCCCAATGCCGATCACCGCGCCCGGCATCATGTCGACCAGCATCTTTCTGTCGTAGACGCCCCACCACGTCCACACCGAAACGATGTCCATCAGGCACAGGATCGGCAGCAGGATGGCCGCCGCCTGCACCGGCGGCATGGCCAGCGCCATCAAAGGCACGCCAACGAAGCCGACAGCGCCGCCGAAGCCGCCTTTCGACAGCCCGACAAGTATCACCGCCGGAATGGCGGCGGCATAAAACCACGGATCGGCGAGCAGACCTGACATGAACTGGAAAAGCTGGAGGGAAGACGGTTGCCCTGCAATAGCCCAGAAACCCTTGCGCCGCGACCGGGAAAATGCCGGCCGTGTCGATCAACTGTGCGTAAAGCGACGGTTCCGGATTTGCGGCAAGATCGTCGCCGATGCATAAGGGCGCCGTCCCCGCTGCATCAGGTTTTGGCCCCAGGTTTTTGACCCCCAGGTTTTTGACAATGAGCGAACCCCACATCCGCCGCGCCGAAGCGGCCGACCTGTCTGCCATCGTAGTCATGCTCGCCGACGATCCGCTTGGCCGCAGCCGCGAGGATGCGACCGAACCACTCGCCAAGGCCTATCGCGACGCCTTTGCCGCCATCGACGCCGACCCCAACCAGTTTCTTGCCGTGATGACGGATAGCGGCCGCGTCATCGGCACGTTGCAGATCAGCTATCTCGCCGGGCTGTCGCTGCAGGGCGCCTTGCGCGGCCAGATCGAGGCTGTGCGCGTCGTCGCAGACCGCCGCGGCGAACGGCTGGGACAGCGTCTGCTGGAATGGGCGATCGAACAGTGCCGTGAACGCGGCTGCAAGATTGTCCAGCTGACCACCAACAAGAGCCGCCAGGACGCGCATCGCTTCTATGACCGGCTCGGCTTCAAGGCCAGCCACATCGGCTACAAGCTGGAGCTTAATTCAGTGGCGGCGGACGGCGCCGGATCGGCTGCGCCTTGATGATGGCGGTGCTGGTCTCCGCCTTGTCGGCGATGCGGTCGAGAAGCTTGTCGAGCTCGCCGATGGAGCGCACGTAGAGCCGGGCCACGAAACAGTCGTCGCCGGTGACCTTGTCGCATTCGCCGAATTCCGGGATCTCCTCGATCAGCTTCTGGACGATATGCAGCTTGCCCGGCAGTGGCCGCACCCGCACGATCGCCTGCAGCGGAAACCCCAGCGCCTCCGGGTCGATCTCGATGGTGAAGGCGCGGATGACGCCGCGTTCCTCGAGCCGCCGCAGCCGTTCCGAGACGCTCGGCGACGACAGCCCGACCTGCTGCGCCAGATCCTTCAACGAAGTCCGCGAATCCAGGATCAGGATGTCGAGAAGCTTTCTGTCCAACTCGTCCAGCATTTTCATCTCCTCGCAAAAGGGCAGCGCGCGCCTTATTAAATAAGGTGTTGTCCCCTTATATCCTTTCATAGGGCATATAAACCCTCAAGACGGCATGAGATTATGGCCTCAACAGATAGAGGTATTGTCATGGACAACACGGTACGCGGCACGATCGAGATGACGGCGGCGATGACGATCGTCGGCACGATCGGCTGGTTTGTCGTCATGTCGGGCCAGCCCGTCATGGACGTGGTGTTCTGGCGCTGCGCCTTCGGCGCGGTGGCGCTGCTGATCACCTGCGCGGCACTCGGGCTGCTGCGCGGCAGGCTGACGCTGCGCATTGTTGCCATCGCCGCTCTTGGCGGCGCGGCCATTGTCATCAACTGGCTGTTGCTGTTCAGCGCCTTCTCCCGCGCCTCGATCTCGATTGCCACGGCGGTCTACAACACGCAGCCCTTCATGCTGGTCGGCTTCGGCGCGCTGTTCTTCGGCGAGCGGCTGACCTTGGCCAAGCTGACCTGGCTCGGCATCGCCTTCGCCGGCATGCTGCTGATCGTGCAGACAGGGCCCGATGCGGGTGTCGGTTCCGGCATAACCGGCACAGATTATGTCATCGGCATCGTCATGGCGCTCGGAGCGGCCTTCTTCTGGGCTGTCGCGGCAATCGTCGCCAAGAAGCTCAAGGGCACCCCGCCGCATCTGATCGCGCTGATCCAGGTCTGCGTCGGCGTCGTCATGCTGGCGCCCTTCGCCAACCTCTCGCATTTGCCCGCCGATGCCTGGAGCTGGGCCATGCTGGCCACGCTTGGCGTCGTTCACACGGGCCTGGTGTACATATTCATGTACGCCGCCATCCAGAAACTGCCGACGCATCTGCAGGGGTCGCTGTCCTTCATCTATCCTGTCGTTGCGATCCTGGTCGATGTCATGGCTTTCGGCCACCGGCTGCGTCCGGCCCAGCTCGTCGGCGCAGCCGCCATCCTGATCGCCGCCGCCGGCATGAATCTCGGCTGGACTTTGTGGAGGGCCAAATCGCCGGCCGAAAGCCCGCAAGCCGTCAAATGAGCCGCAGAGCGTCGGCTCGCCGGCGATCGTAAACCAAAGCCAGCGCATCGTTCCCCGCCCGCCTGTTCAAGGCGGGCGCTTTGTTCTATGCCGCAATGCAACCATCTTCGCCCGGCATAGGCGAAACCCGGGATCGAAAGCCATGAACGACGCAACACCCCCCAACCGCTGCCGCATCGTGCTGATCGCACCCAAGGACGCTCCGGCGCAGCGCATTGCGGCTGCCTTCGACGGCGGTGATATCGCTTCGCTGATCCTGCCTGAGAGCGGCATGGACGAGGCTGCCTTCCAAGCCTTTGCAGAACAGATCGTACCGGCCGCGCAAGCGGCCGGCATCGCCGTCATCATCGCCGGCGATACCCGCATTGCCGGCCGTGTCCAGGCCGACGGCATTCATGTCGAGGTTTCCAAGGACGCGCTCGCCGAGACCATCGAACACTTCCAGGGCAAGATGATGGTCGGCGCCGGTGGCGCCAAGACGCGCGACGACGCGCTGGAACTCGGCGAAACCAGACCCGACTACATCTTCTTCGGCCGCTTCGGCTACGACAACAAGCCGGAACCGCATCCGCGCAACCTGTCGCTCGGGCAATGGTGGGCGGACGTGATTGAGATCCCTTGCATTGTCATGGCCGGTTCCGCCATCGCCTCGGTAGAAGCGGTGGCCGCCACTGGCGCCGAGTTCGTGGCGCTGTCCAGCGCCGTCTTTGCCGAAGGCGCCGATCCGAAGGCGGCGATTGCCGCCGCCAATGCGCTGCTCGACCAAACCGCGCCGCGCTTCGAGGGCTGACGTGCGCCGACATGGACTTCCTCTCGCGGTTCTCGTTGCGGCCTTGATGAGCGGGGCAGCGATCGCGGCGGAGACCGTTCCGCTGCCGCAGCCGAGGCCGGACACCAGCGCGCCCGCCCTCAGCGTGCCGGATGCGGTCGCCCCCGATGTGGGTGCCCCAAAAGCCGGTGCCACGGATTCCGGCGTCCATATCGACAAGCCGATCGACACCCCGCTGCCGCAGCCGGCGACAACGGCGCCGCTGCCGTCGGCCGACGCGATCAACCCCGAACGTTTCGGCGCCAAGCCGGCGGACCCCGCCTATGGCGCTTTCCAGCGCGGCCTTTACAAGACGGCCTACAATCTGGCGTTGGTGCGGGCTCAGAATGGCGACCCGGCGGCGCAAACGCTGGTGGCCGAGATCCTGTCGCGCGGGTTGGGCGTACCGCTTAATCCCGCAGAGGCGGCCAAATGGTACGCGCAGGCCGCCGAGCAGGGAATTCCTGAATCGCAGTTCCAGTATGCGCTGATGCTGCTCGACGGCCGCTACGTCAAAAAGGACGAAAAGGGAGCCTATGCGCTGATGCAGGCCGCCGCCGAGGCCGGCAACCGGCTGGCGCAGTTCAACTTCGCGCAATTGCTCGTGCAGCAGGATCCTGGCGATGCCGGCATCCCCAGGGCTGTGCCCTATTATGAGCGTGCCGCGGCGACAGGGCTTGCCGACGCCCAGTATGCGATGGCGCAGGTCTATGCCAATGGCGTCGGCGGCAAGACGCGAGACGATGCAAAGGCGCGCAGCTTGCTGGCACAGGCTGCCAGGCAGAACTACGACACCGCGCAGATCGATCTTGCCGCCTGGATGATCGAGGGCCGCGGCGGTGTTCGCGACCTGAAATCCGGCTTCAACTGGATGAAGCAGGCAGCTGAAGGCGGCAATGTCGCTGCCCAGAACCGGTTGGCAAAGCTCTATATGGGCGGCATCGGAACCGACCCCGACCTGATCCTGGCCGGGGCCTGGTATGTGGTCGCCCGCCGCGCCGGCCTTATCGATCCGGAGATGGACGATTTCCTGCAAGGGCTGACCGACGATCAGACAAAGCAAGCCTTGCAGAAGGCCAACCGCCTGCCCTGACACGCAACGTCACTGTGTATGATCCAGCACGACCTTGCCGAAGGGAGAGCCGTGTTCGAGATGGCGAAAGGCCTGCGCTGCCTCTGCCCATGGGAAGACCCGGTCGATCACCGGCCGCAGCCGATTGACGGCGAGCGCCCGGTTCATCGCTTCGAAGGACTCGCGCGAGCCGACCGGTATGCCGCGTGCTTTCACCTGGCGTCGGAAGATGTCGAGCGGATTGATCACCCCTTCGCTGCCGCCGAGATAACCGATGACGTTGATCTGGGCGCCGCGCGCCGACGCCTTGAGCGACTGCGCGAAACTTTGGGGACCACCGACTTCGATGATGTGATCGGCGCCGCGGCCATCGGTCAGCGCCAGCACGGCCGACGACCAATCCGGATCGTCGCGGTAGTTGACGCCATCATGCGCGCCAAGCCCCTTCGCCCGGGCAAGCTTCTCATCGCTGCTCGACGTAACAATGACGCGCGCGCCGGCCGCCCTTGCCAACTGCACGGCAAACAGCGACACGCCGCCGGTGCCGAGGCTGAGCACGGTTTCGCCTGGCTTGAGCTTGCCCTCGGTGAACAACGCATGCCAGGCAGTGACCGCGGCGCAAGGCAACGTCGCCGCCTCGACATCGCTGAGCTGCGCCGGGGCGATGACCGCCGCCTGTTCGTCCAGCCGGGCGAATTCGCTTAGCAGCCCATCGATGGGGCCACCGCGCTGGTATGAGGGTTCGGCCATGGCGAAGCTGCCGCCGACCCATCGCTGCCAGAACGTGCCACAGACCCGGTCGCCGACCTTGAAGCGGCTGACCTCGGAGCCAACCGCAACGACCTCGCCGACGCCGTCGGAAAGCGGCACCAGCGGCAAGGGGAATGTCGTGTGATAGCTGCCGCGCGCGATCTCGACATCGCGATAGTTGAGCGCCGTCGCCCTGACGCTGACGATCATCTCCTGACGGCCGGGTTCCGGCATTGGCCGTTCGACCATCTTGAGATTGTCGATGCCGCCCGGCTTCTGCAGTTCGATTGCCTTCATTGTCGTCGTCCTTTCGTTTGAAAGGAAAATTGCTTGCCAGGCGATGGATTTCAAATTCATAATGTTTACAATGATTATGCCTACGAGACATGGTTCTGGCTATGCTTGAGGAATTGCGCACGCTCGCCCTGTTTGCCGAGGAGGGCTCGATCCAGAAGGTCGCCCGGCGCCTGCCGCTGACCCAGCCCGCTGTGACCCGGCAGATCCAGCGGCTGGAGGACATGCTTGGCACGACGCTGCTCGACCGCCGGCAAAAGCCGCCGCGACTGACGCCGACGGGGCTGGAAGTGCTGGCGCGCGGCCGCGATATCATCGCTTCCGTAGAAGCGCTGAAATCCTTCGCCGGAAAGACCGAGCCGGAAGGACTGTTCCGCCTGGGTCTCGCCCATGGCCTCTCGGACCGCGACATCGCCGGGGCCATCGCCAACGCCGCGGCGGCGTTCCCGAAAGTGTCGCTACGGCTCAAGACCGGCTGGAGCGCCGAACTGATCGATCAGTTCGAACGCGGCGAGCTCGATGTGACGATTGTTCTGCGATCGTCGGATAAGCCAGGTCCGGAAGCGCTTGGCACTGAACGTCTTGGCGTCATAGCTGCGTCCACTGTCGCCGATCCGGAAGACGGTGGCCGGACACCCATGCCGTGGGTGCTTAGTCCGGCACCTTGCGACGCGCGCCAGAAGCTCACGTCCGTTCTGGTCGGCGGAAAGCGTCATTTCGAGATCGCGGCGGAGATACAGGACCCGGCCTTGCAGATGGAATGGGTCCGTCGGGGGCACGGCCTTGGGCTGATGCCGTTGCGTCTTGCAAGGCGCGGACTTCCCGACGGCCTCATGCTCGTCAATACGGAAGATGTTGACCTTTCCTTGCAGGTCGCCGCACTTCGTTCGCCTCATCTCAACCGGCTGACTGAGGCTGCGGATGCCATCGTCGAGGCCGTCGGTAAAGTCATTGCGGCCCAGGTTTGAGGCTACCAGCCGCTGTCGGGCGATCTGGCATCCCTTGCCTCTCCTGCCGATTTGTGGTCTTGGGGGCCCGAAATCGCTTGTCCAGCGACCATCCCCATACCAACGGCCAAGCCGTTGCTAGCATCCCGGATCAATCTCATCATGGCCAAGATCAATGGCAACGAAATCCGTCCCGGCTATGTCATCGAGCACGATGGCGGCCTTTGGGTGGCGGTCAGGACCAACACCGTCAAGCCCGGCAAGGGCGGTGCCTACAACCAGGTCGAACTGAAGAACCTGATCAACGGCACCAAGCTCAACGAGCGCTTCCGCTCGGCCGAGACCGTCGAGCAGATCCGGCTCGATCTGAAGGATTTTTCCTTCCTCTACGCCCAGGACGACGCGCTGGTGTTCATGGACACGCAGAGCTACGAGCAACTCGAGCTGGCGAAGGATTTCGTCGGCGACCGTGCCGCCTTCCTGCAGGACGGCATGATGGTGACGGTCCAGCTCTATGAGGACAGGCCGATCGGCATTTCGCTGCCCGACCAGGTGACGCTGACCATCACCGAGGCCGACCCGGTGGTGAAGGGCCAGACGGCCGCGTCCTCGTACAAGCCGGCGGTGCTGGAAAACGGCATCCGCGTGCTGGTGCCGCCATTCATCGGCGCCGGCGAACGCATCGTCGTCGACACCAACGAACTCACCTACATGCGCCGCGCAGACTGACGCGTAGGCAGGAACAGATACGATGGCACGCTCCGCACTTCTCAATGTCATGGTCCAGGCCGCCATGAAGGCCGGCCGCTCGCTGTCGCGCGACTTCGGCGAGGTGCAGAACCTGCAGGTGTCGATGAAGGGACCGGGCGACTATGTCAGCCAAGCCGACCGCAAGGCCGAGGACATTCTGTTTGCCGAACTGTCGAAGGCACGGCCGGGCTATGCCTTCCTGATGGAAGAGCGCGGCATGATCGCAGGGGACGACGACCAGCACCGTTGGATCGTCGACCCGCTCGACGGCACCACCAATTTCCTGCACGGCATTCCGATCTTTTCCATCTCGATCGCGCTGGAGCGACAGGGCCAGTTGGTCGCCGCTGTCATCTACAATCCGGCAATGGATGAGCTCTACACCGCCGAGCGCGGCGGCGGCGCCTTCATGAACGATCGCCGGCTGCGCGTTGCCGGCCGCAGCAAGCTCACCGACTGCGTCATCGGCTGCGGCGTGCCGCATCTCGGCCGCGGCCAGCACGGCAATTTCCTCGTCGAGTTGCGCAATGTGATGGCCGAGGTCTCGGGCGTGCGCCGCCTGGGTTCCGCCGCGCTCGATCTCGCTTATGTCGCCGCCGGCCGCATGGACGGCTTTTGGGAAACCGGCCTTTCGGCCTGGGACATTGCCGCCGGCCTGCTGCTGATCCGCGAGGCCGGTGGCTTCGTCTCCGACATGGATGGAGGCCAGGATATGCTCGAGGCGGGTTCGCTCGTCGCCGGCAACGAGGTCATCCAGCGCGCGCTGCTCAAGGCGGTGAAGAAGCCGCTTTCGGCGCGCTGATCACTTGGCATGCCGGCGCGGCGTGCTGAAGCGCCGGAGTCGCAAAACCGCAATCAAAGCTTGAAATACTGCCCGGCGGCCGCCCAGATAAGGGTGACGCAGGATTTTTTATGACGAGCATACCTTCACTATCCTCGCGACAAGCGCAGCCAGACCAGCCAGTTGAAATCCCTTATGTCGGGCGTTGGCACTACTCGCGTGCGGAGATGATCGCCGATGGCATCGTCCATGCGGTCGGCATCGTGCTGGCGATAGCAGCCGGCTCGGCCTTGCTGGCACTGGCCGCCTTCCATGCCGGTCCCGGCGAATACATCGCCGCCGCCTTCTTTGTGGTGTCGCTGCTGACTGTGCTGTCGATTTCGCTGACCTACAATCTGTGGCCGGTGACGTCGCCGGCGAAGTGGATCTTGCGGCGCTTCGATCATGCGGCGATCTACCTCCTGATCGCCGCGACCTACACGCCCTTTCTGGCCCAGCTCGACGGCTCGCCGCTGGCGCTGCCGATGATTGTCCTTGTCTGGACCGCTGCTTTGACCGGCATTGCCATGAAAGTGTTCCTGCCCGGCCGCTTCGATCGTCTGGCCATTGTCTTCTATCTCGCCATCGGCTGGAGCGGCGTCGTCCTGGTCAAGCCGCTGGTGGCGACGTTGCCGACGACCTCGATCGCGCTGATTGTCGCCGGCGGCATCGTGTACTCCTGCGGCGTCATCTTCTTCGCCTGGAAACGCCTGCGCTTTCACAATGCCCTCTGGCACGGCTTTGTCGTCACCGGCGCCGGGCTGCATCTTGCCGCCATGGTCGACTGCCTGGTCGTCAACCGCCTCTGAACGGCGTGGTGCGGCCCGACAGTCGGGCAATATTGCCAAGCGCCATTCATTTTGGTCACAATTCCGTTTAGAGTCGCGAATTACGTGATCGGCGGCACTGGAGCGGTTCCAGGGAAGTATGAGCGGCTTCCCGTTCGGAATTGCGTCAAGGCAAATAGAGCATCGGAAACGGGGCACGGATGGCTTTTCTCAGATCCTTCGGCGTGGGCAGGCGTTCTGATGTCCTGATGTACGATCCGCACAAACTGTCGAGCCCGCAGGTCTTCCTCCTGACCATGGTCATCTTCCTGGTCATCGTCGCCTTCATCGCCGCCATCCTCACCCGCCAGATCTCGACCGCTTTCGGGAGCAATCCCGGCCTCAACGGCCTGATCGTCGGCGTCCTTGTGGTCGGCATCCTGCTTGCCTTCGCCCAGGTCGGACGACTGTTTCGCGAAGTGCGCTGGGTCAATTCCTTCCGCGCCGGTTCCGAAACCACCGAGCCGGTGCTGCTGGCGCCGATGAAGGCGATGATCGGCCGCTCCTCGACGGTCGCCTTCTCGACGTCTTCGATGCGCACCATGCTGGATTCGATCGCCACCCGCCTCGACGAAAGCCGCGACACCTCGCGCTATCTCGTCGGGTTGCTGGTGTTCCTCGGTCTGCTCGGCACCTTCTGGGGCCTGCTCAACACCATCGGCTCGATCCGCGAAACCATCGAATCGCTCGATCCCGGCACCGGCGACGCCGCCGCCGTGCTCGATTCGCTGAAGCAGGGGCTGTCGGCGCCGCTGGCCGGCATGGGTACGGCCTTTTCGTCCTCGCTGTTCGGCCTTTCCGGGTCGCTGGTGCTAGGCTTCCTCGACCTGCAGGCCGGCCGCGCGCAGACCCGGTTCTATACCGAGCTTGAAAACTGGCTGTCCTCGGTCACCGATCTCTCCTCCGACATCGCCGTCGCCGACCCGGCCAAGACTGAATCCTCCGACGAGATCCGGGTCCTGTCGGAACGGCTGCGCAGCATGCAGGAAAGCGGCGGCGGCTCCAATCCGCGCGTCGCCACCGCCATGGCCAATCTCGCCGACGGCATTTCCGGCCTGGTCAAGAACATGCGCTCCGAGCAGCAGATCATGCGCGACTGGGTCGAGGCCCAGTCGGACGAGCAGAAGGCGATGCGCAACACGCTGGAAAAGATCGCCGACGCGCTGAAGAAACCCGGGGTCCACTAGCATGGCTCTCGCCAGGGGCCGGCGCACCGATCGCCGGATCGACTATTGGCCGGGCTTCGTCGACGCGCTGTCGACGCTGCTGCTGGCCATCATGTTCCTGCTCACCGTTTTCGTGCTGGCGCAGTTCCTGCTCGGACGCGAACTCTCCGGCAAGGATACGGCGCTCACGCGCCTCAACTCGCAGATCAACGAACTGACGCAGTTGCTGGCGCTGGAGCGCTCGAGCGCGCAGGACAAGGACGATTCGCTGGCCAATCTGCAGGCGTCGCTGTCGGCGGCGGAAGCTGAGAAGAGCCGGCTCGAGCAGCTGCTGGCGCAAGGCGCCGGCGCCGGCGACGCCGCCAACCAGCGCGCCGCGGAGCTCGGCGGCGAACTCGACAGCCAGCGCCAGATCAGCCAGCAGGCGCTGAGCCAGGTCGAGATCCTGAACCAGCAGATCGCGGCACTGCGCAAGCAGATCGGCGCGCTCGAGGACGCCCTCAATGTGTCCGAAACGCGCGACCGCGATTCCAACACCAAGATCGCCGATCTCGGCCGTCGGCTCAACGTCGCGCTGGCGCAGCGCGTGCAGGAGCTGAACCGCTATCGCTCCGACTTCTTCGGCCGCCTGCGCGAAATCCTCGCCGACCGCGAGAACATCCGCATCGTCGGCGACCGCTTCGTCTTCCAGTCGGAAGTTCTGTTCCCGACCGGGTCGGAAGTGATCAACGATGCCGGCAAGGTCGAGATGAAGAAGCTCGCCGATGCCATCATCGAGTTGCAAAAGGAAATCCCGCCCGAGATCAACTGGGTGCTGCGCGTCGACGGCCACACCGACAACAAGCCGCTGTCCGGCGCCGGCCGCTATCGCGACAATTGGGAATTGTCGACGGCGCGTTCGACCTCGGTGGTCAAGTTCCTGATCGAGAACGGCGTCCCCGCCAACCGGCTGGTTGCGGCCGGCTTCGGCGAATTCCAGCCGCTCGACCCCGCCGACACCGAAGACGCCCGCAACAAGAACCGACGCATTGAACTGAAGCTCACCGAACGGTGATTTTCAGTCACGCGAAATTGTTTGCCGGCTCAACTCTAGGGCGCAACGCCAAGTCGGCAAGGCCTGAAAACATTATCTTTCTTTAATTACACTTCGCGTTTCCGGGCTCCTACTTTGACGCGCAGGGCCGAGAACCGCCGGCGATGCCTCCCATCGCGACGCGACGGAACCGGACGGCCCGCTTCCGGAAGGCGGAGCGAAAGCGCTTGCCCCTTCCATAGCAGGAGGAGACGCACATCATGCGCTCTTTGAAGACTCTCAGGACCGCAACCCTCACGACACTTCTGATCACTGTTCCACTCGCCGGCGCCTATGCCGCCGGACATCACAAGGGCGCCCTCGACGCCAGCGACCCGACCGACATGACCGGTCCGCGCGTGACCGGCCTGATCGAGCAGGTGCGGGGCGTCGAACAGGGCATCACGGATGCGCGCGAGACGAAGGGCATCTCGACCTCGGAAGCGCAGTGGCTGCATCTGCGTGCTGCGCATATCGGCCAGGCCGCCGAACGGGTCGCCGCTTCTGACCATGGCCGGATCCCGGCCGCGCAATATCACGATCTGCTGCGCCGCCTCGACAATGTCGATCAGAGGCTGATGTCCGACACCGGCAGCGGCTTCATGATCGGCGATGGCTCCGACGGCGGGAATTATCCGAACGGCTGAGATCCGCTCTGATATCTCCAGGAATGAGGAAGGGACTGTCTGACGCCCCCGGATCTGGCTCCGAGGGCGTCTTTTTTGTCACCAGCCCAGCCACAGCGCAGCGAGGGCCAGCACCGCCGGCACGGTCTGAATATAGAGGATCTTCCGGCTGGCAGTCGCCGCGCCATAGAGGCCGGCGATGGCGATGCAAAGCAGGAAGAACACCTTGATCTGGAATCCCGCCGCGCCGAGATAGAGGCCCCAGATCAGCCCGGCGGCAAGGAAGCCGTTGTAGAGCCCCTGATTGGCGGCGAGCACCTTCGATGCGCTGGCGAAGTCCGGCTTGAGGTTGAACGCCCTGTGCCCGCGCGGTGTGTCCCACGCCACCATTTCCAAATAGACGATGTAGAGGTGGATCAGGGCCACCAGCCCGACCAGGAAATTGCCGATCATCTCAGTCTCCCCTCCGGCGGTGTTCCACCGCAGCGCACAAGCTCACCGGCGCAAGCTGCATCGGCGATAGCCACCTTTGAGGGTTGCCAATCCTGGCGCGTTGGTATCTTTTCCCGCCGTCCAAAACGCGGAACCTGCCATGTCCTTTCACAAACTCGATGATCTCGGCCACAAGCTCGAAGCGCTGGAACATGCGCTCGCTATCCTCGGCGCCGACGAGGCGACTCACATGGCTGTCGGCGGCGGCGAGAAGCGCGCCGAAGCCATGTCGTCCCTGGCCGGGATGCTGCATATCAGGGCAACGGCGCCGGAGATCGCCGACTGGCTCGCCGCCGCCGAACAGGAGGCGCTCAACGAGGAGCAGCAGGCGGCGGTCCGCGAACTGCGTCGCCAATACACCAACCTGACCTGCCTGCCGGTCGAATTCGTCGAGCGCCAGACGGTAGCGCGTATGCGCTCCGAGCAGCTCTGGCGCGACCTGCGCGCCAAGAATGACTGGGCAGGCTTCCTGCCGGCGCTCGAAAGTGTCATCGCGCTGGTGCGCGAGGAAGCCGCCCTGCGCGCCGACGCGCTCGGCCTCGATCCCTACGACGCGCTGATGGAGCAATACGATCCTGGCAACCGCGCCGCCGACATCACGCCGGTCTTCACCGAGCTGAAGACATTCCTGAAGGGCTTCGTGCCGGAAGCCCTGGCCGCGCAGGAAGCGCGCCTGGCCAGGCATCCCGTGAAGCCGCTCTCCGGCAGCTATGCGATCGACCGGCAGCGCGAGCTTGGTCTCGCCATGATGGCTTCGGTCGGCTTCGACCTCACCCACGGTTCTCTGTCCGTATCGCACCATCCCTTCTGCGGCGGCGTGCCGAGCGACGTGCGCATCACCACCCGCTACAAAACGTCCGATTTCCTGTCGGCTTTGATGGGCGTGCTGCACGAGACCGGCCACGCGCTCTACGAGCAGAACCTGCCGAAGGCCTGGGCGCACTGGCCGCTGGGCAAGGCGCGCGGCATGGCGGTGCATGAAAGCCAGAGCCTGTTCGTCGAAAAGCAGATCGGCCGCAACCCCGAATTCTGGCGCTGGGCGCTGCCGGTGGTGGAAAAGCATCTCGGCGAGGCCTGGTCGCTGGACGACATCCTGCCGCATGTGCACCGGGTCGAGCGCGGCCTGATCCGCGTCGACGCCGACGAGGTCACCTACCCGCTGCATGTCATCCTGCGCTACGAGTTGGAGCAGGAGCTGGTCTCGGGGCGGCTGCAGGCGGCCGACCTGCCCGAGGCGTGGGACGCCAAGATGCGGGAGTATCTTGGCCTTTCGACCATCGACAACCCAGCCGACGGACCGATGCAGGACGTGCATTGGCCGGGCGCCGCCTTCGGCTATTTCCCGTCCTATACGCTGGGCGCCATGATGGCGGCGCAGCAATGGGCTGCGCTGACGCGCGACCATCCTTCAGCCGACAGCGATCTCGCCAGGGGCAATTTCGCCGCCATCAATGACTGGCGCCGCGACAATATCTGGTCGCAGGGATCGCGCTGGTCGACGCCCGAACTGCTTGAGCGCGCCACGGGCGAGAAACTGAATGCCGCGCATTTCACCGAGCATCTCCGCAAGCGGTATGGTCCCGCCTGATTGCGGGTTGCTACTCCGCGGCACCCCTGAAGGCGCTTGCTCCGGTTTCGAACTGCAGCTTGGCCAGCCTTGCATAGATTCCGCCCTTGGCGACCAGGCTCTGGTGCGTGCCTTCCTCGACGATGCGGCCGCCATCCATGACCAGGATGCGGTCGGCCTTCAGCACGGTCGCCAGCCGGTGGGCGATGACGATGGTGGTGCGGCCCTGCATCAGCCGTTCCAGCGCCGTCTGCACCAGCGTTTCGCTTTCGGCGTCGAGCGCCGACGTGGCCTCGTCGAGCAGCAGGATCGGCGCGTCGCGCAGGATGGCGCGGGCGATCGCCACGCGCTGGCGCTGGCCGCCGGACAAGGTCACACCGCGCTCGCCGACCTGGCTGTCGTAGCCCTTGTCGAGCCTGAGGATGAACTCGTCGGCCAGCGCGTCCCTGGCGGCGGCCTCGATCTCGGCATTCGTCGCGCCCGGCCGGCCAAAGCCGATATTGTCGCGCGCGCTTGCCGCAAAGATGGTGACGTCCTGCGGCACGATCGCAATGCGCTCCCGCACTTCAGCCGGATCGGCTTCGCGCACGTCGACGCCGTCAATGGCGATGCGGCCGGTTTCTGGATCGTAGAAGCGCAGGATCAGCGAAAAGACGGTGCTCTTTCCGGCGCCCGACGGGCCGACGATCGCCACCGTCTCGCCGGGCTTGACCTGAAAACTCAAGCCGTGGACGGCGGCACGGTCCGGCCTTGCCGGGTAGGAGAAGGAGACGTCGTCGAAACTGATCGCGCCTGTCGCCTTGGCGGGCAGCGGCAGCGGATTGGCCGGCGGTTGAATCGCCGGCGTCTCGTCGAGTATCTCGGTCAGCCTTTCGGCCGCACCCGCCGCCTGGGCAAGCTCGCTCCAGACTTCCGACAGTGCGCCCAGCGCGCCTGCGGCAAACACGGAGTAAAGCAGGAACTGGCCGAGCGTGCCGGGCGACATCGTGCCGGCAAGCACGTCACGCGAGCCGAACCACAACACCGCCACGACCGAGGAAAAGATCATGAAGATGGCAAAGAAGGTGAGCAGCGAGCGGGAGAAGATCGACGAGCGCGCCGCCTGGAAGGCGGCTTCCACCGCGGCCGAGAACCGCCCGGTGACCAGCGTCTCGTTGGTGAACGCCTGCAGCGTGCGCACCGCGCCGATCTGCTCGCTGGCATAGGCGGTCGCTTGCGCCAGCGTGTCCTGCGCCTGCCGTGACCGGCGCCTCACCGAACGGCCGAACGCGACCAGCGGCAGCACGATGAGCGGAATGGCCGCGATCACCAGGCCCGACAGTTTCGGGCTGGTGACGACCATCATCGCCACCGCGCCAAGGCCGAGGATGACGTTGCGCAACGCCACGGAGGCGGTGGCGCCGACCGCGGATTTCACCTGCGTGGTGTCGGCGGCAAGCCGCGAGACGATCTCGCCCGATTGCGCGGTGTCGAAGAAGGACGGCGAAAGCGTCGTGACATGCGAAAACACGTCGCTGCGGATGTCGGCGACGACCCGCTCGCCGAGCGTGATGACGAAGTAGTAGCGTCCGGCCGACGCCGCCGCCAGAATGGCTGCCATCGCCACCAAAGCGGCGAAATATTCGGCGATGAAGACGGTGCCGGAAGCACTGAAACCGTGGTCGATCATGCGCCGCACGGCCAGCGGCAGCGCCAGCGTCGTCGCCGCGGCGATGGCGAGCGAAATGAGGGCGCCTATGACCAGTTTGCGGTAGCGGAATATATAGGGATACAGGCGCCTGAGCGGCCCGAGCGAGCGCCTGCGCCCGTCTTGCTCGCCGCTGATGTCCGCCATGACCGTTTCCTCTGGCCGCTTCCAGGTGGGCGCGTTCAATATGCGCCTGCCGTGGCCTTGTGATTCAATTCCGGCTGATGTATAGGCTCGCCGACCGTTTTAGAAGCCGTGGCTTTTCAATAGCTGCGGCTTCGAGTTTTAAAAAGGGGCGCATCGACGCAGGCCGCGGGCCAGTCTGTAGCGCCACAAGCCAGGAAGCACGACAATGAAGGCCGATATCCATCCCGACTACCACACCATCAAGGTCGTCATGACCGATGGCACCGAATACTCGACCCGTTCGACCTGGGGCAAGGAAGGCGATACGATGAACCTCGATATCGACCCGACCACGCACCCGGCCTGGACCGGCGGCCAGCAGACCCTGCTCGACCGCGGCGGCCGCCTGTCGAAGTTCAAGAAGCGCTTCGAAGGGTTCGGCCTTTAAAGTTTACCTGTATCGCTGAATCAAGAACCCGCCTTTGTGGCGGGTTTTTTGTTGCCGCCAAAGTCAGTCGCTTCAAGCTTACGCGCCGATACCGCCCGCTTGTGGGGAGGTCGGCCCAAGGGTCGGGTGCGGTCCGACGCCTCCACCCTGCTGCTTCGAAGCGACCCTTCCCAGAGTGGTGCGAGCCTACCCGTCCACCAATTCCCGCAGCGCCATGCGCTTGTAGGCGGCGACCAGCCTGTCGCCCTCCTGCCGGTCGACCGAGATCGCCAGCCGCACGGCAGCCTCGCCCATCTGCCAGACCAGAAACGCTGTGGTCTCCAGCGCCACCGGATCGGCGCCGGGATGCAGCCGCTTCAGCACCATGGTCAGGAATTCGGCATTTGCCCGGCTGTCGGCGAGTTCGAGCTGGCGCAGCGCCTTGTCGGCCTGCGTGCCCGACCAGATGTCGCGCATCACCGGCTCGGCCAGGAACAGCTGATAGTAGATATCCACCAGCTCCGAAAACGCCTGCCGCAGGCCCTCGGCGTCGACGACATCCTTGAGCGCCGAGGAGATGCAGGCCTGGCTTTCGGCGGTGTAGCGCTCGGCCAGCGCCCAGACGATCGCCCGCTTGTCGGGAAAGAACTGGTAGAGCGAGCCGATCGACACCGCGGCCCGTTCCGCCACCTCGCCCATGCGCATGGCGTCGCTGCCTTGCTCGGCAATCAGCGCCGAGGCTGCGGCCAGCATGCGCTCGACCCGCTCGCGGCTGCGCTGCTGGGTGGGCGCCCGTCGCGGCGATGCGACCTGCTCCTGGGCAGATGCGGGCGTTGCTGTGTCTTCCATGACGGCCTCCGGTCTCGACAAAATCTGCCAACAGACGGCTTGACTCCCAAAATACGAGGGTTTATCACGTTTTGCAAATGTGAGGATTACTCATATTTGTAAACAGAGGAAAACCACAATGACCGACACCAAACCAGTCCTGATCCTCGGTGGCACTGGCAAGACCGGCCGTCGCCTCGCCGGGCGGCTGACCTCACAGGGCATTCCCGTGCGCATCGGCTCGCGTTCCGGCAGCCCTCGCTTCGACTGGGAGGTTCCGGCGACCTGGGAGCCTGCCATGCAGGGCGTGGGCGCCGTCTACATCAGTTACTATCCCGACATCGCCGTGCCGGGCGCCGCCGAGACCGTCGGCGCCTTCGCCAGGCTTGCGGTGGCAAATGGCGTCACCCGCATGGTGCTGCTCTCCGGCCTCGGCGAGACCGAAGCCCAGCGCGCCGAAGAGATGGTCAAAGCCTCGGGCGCTGACTGGACGATCCTGCGTTGCGCTTGGTTTTCGCAGAATTTCAGCGAAGGTTTTCTCGTCGAGTCCTTGCGGCAAGGCGAAGTGGCTTTGCCTGTCGGCCCTGTTGGCGAGCCCTTCGTCGATGTCGACGACATCGCCGATGCTGCCTTCGTTGCGCTGACCGAACCGGGTCATGTCGGCCAGCTCTATGAGTTGACCGGGCCGCGGCTGCTAAGCTTCGCCGACGCGGTTGCCGAGATCGCCAAGGCGACCGGCCGCGACATCCGCTATATCAAGATCTCGCATGACGAATTCACCGCCGCGACGGCGGCATACGAACTGCCGCCCGAAATCGCCTGGCTGCTCAACGAGCTGTTCACCGAAGTGCTTGACGGCCGCAACGAGACGCTGACCGACGGCGTCCAGCGTGTGCTCGGCCGCGCGCCGAAAGACTTTTCCGCCTACGCAAATGAAACCGCTGCAACCGGCATCTGGAGCAACTGAGATGATCAAGCTTCTTCCCACCCTCACCATCATCGCCGCCATCGGCTCGGGCGTCGTCGGCGGCGTGTTCTTCGCCTTTTCCAACTTTATCATGTCGGCGCTTGCCCGGCTGCCGGTCCCCCAAGGCATCGCAGCGATGAATTCGATCAACATCACGGTGATCACGCCCGCCTTCATGACGGCGCTGTTCGGCACCGGCCTGCTCTGTCTGGTGCTTATCGCCGCCGTTCTCATGGGGTGGAGCCAGTCCGGCTTATACTGGCTGCTTGCCGGTGCCGTGATCTATTTGATCGGCAACCCGATCGTGACCATGGTCTTCAATGTGCCGCTCAACGATGCGCTCGCCGCCGTCGACCCGGCCAGCGCCAATGGCGCAGCCGTGTGGGCGAACCATCTGAACCAATGGGTGATGTGGAACCACGTCCGCACCATCACCGCCATCGTGTCGATGGCCTGTTTCATCTTCGCATTGCTATGAAAAATGTCACTTCGCAAACGCAAGGACCTCGCCTCAAGAGGGGTCGTTTTGCGTGTGACCCTTGCGGTCGGAATGGCCTAGATCCCGGTCCGGATCGATGACGTCGCGCACCAGCTGCTTGAGCTTGGCGGCATCGGGAAAGCCGCCGTCGCGCTTGCGGTCCCAGATCAGCACATCGTTGCAGGAAACGGTGAAGATGCCGCCTGTGCCCGGCACCAGCGTCACTTCACCGAGATCCGTGCCGAAGGTGGAGAGCAGCTCCTGCGCCATCCAGCCGGCCCGCAGCAGCCACTGGCACTGCGTGCAATAGGTGATGACGATCCGAGGTTTATCAGGGAGGCTCATTCATGTGTCTCGCGGGTGCGAACGGTTGTGCCGGCAACCCGATCATGGATCGGCTCATTGCCCGACGCTATCGTTATTCCGATCCAGACCGGCCAGACCAAAGACAAGCCGATCGCGACCAAGGCGGGCACGAATTCCAACCAGGCATTGCTCGGCGCAGGTCGCGGAAAGCTCCCCCAGGTCTGAAAGGCAAACCAGGCCCCTGTCAGTACGACGGGGAAAGTGCCGAGAAACTTGATCACCTGTCGACGAAACGCCTTTCGCAAGGGCAAGCCTCTTCTCTGCCAGTCATTCTCGTCATAAACGACGAGCACCAAAACCCGCTTGCCGACTGATCGGCCCGAGGCCATCTCCATAAGAAGAAGATAGATCGCCAGAGCGGGTACTTGGAGGAAACCCAGATCCAACGCCGTAGGTCGAAAATTCCCCTTCGAATTAAGATCGATTGAAACCGTCTCGGGCTTCGCAGATTGGGTCCGGTGCCAACTGCCCGATCGGCTACTGGAAAGCCGAAGAGAGACGACTTGCACACCTGCCAATCGTACCGTCCAAGCGACGGACCGCCGTGCACCTTGGCCGAGCTGCATATTCTTAGGAAGAGCCAGAAGTGACCTTTCACCCCACCGTCGGTCAGCGCGAACAAGCCAGCCACCAGAAAATAGAGAGGTATCAACACGACAAGGTAGTCGATAAACGAAGCAAGGAACCGACGCCAGAAGCCACCGCGGCGAGGCCAAGCCATCGCAGCGGCAAGTGGAATCCCTTCGCCGGTCATCTCCCCTCCCGTCGATCACTGACTGATCTATACGTTGGGTGGGGAGTCCTTGGCTACGACGTTCGCCTACACTTCCGTGTGACGGTCAGAAACTCATGCCGCGCTGAGCTTGGCCATAGTCTCGTCGTCAACCTCGAAATTGGCGTAGACGCTCTGCACGTCGTCATCGTCCTCGAGCGTTGCCACCAGTTTCATCAGCGATTGCGCCCGCTCTTCGTCGACCGGGACATTGTTCTGCGGCTGCCAGATCGGCTTCACCGATTCGGCCTCGCCAAGCGAGGCTTCCAGCGCCTTCGACACTTCGCCCATACTCTCGAACGCACAGTAGATGGTGTGGCCTTCTTCGTCGGACTCGACGTCATCGGCGCCGGCCTCGATGGCCGCATCCATCACCTTGTCGGCGCTGCCGGCGGAGGCCGGATAGTAAATCTCGCCGGCGCGGTTCCACATGAACGACACCGAGCCGGTTTCACCAAGCGCACCGCCGGCTTTGGTGAAGGCGGCGCGCACATTCGAGGCCGAGCGGTTGCGGTTGTCGGTCAGCGCTTCGACGATCAGCGCCACGCCGCCCGGCCCATAGCCTTCATAGCGCACCGCTTCGTAATTCTCGGCATCGCCCATCGACGCCTTGTTGATGGCGCGCTGGATGTTGTCCTTCGGCATCGACACCGCCTTGGCGTTCTGGATGGCCAGGCGCAAACGCGGGTTCATCGATGGGTCGGGCGTCCCGCTCTTGGCGGCGACGGTGATTTCGCGCGCCAGCTTGGAAAACATTTTCGACCGCACCGCGTCCTGCCGGCCCTTGCGGTGCATGATGTTCTTGAACTGTGAATGGCCAGCCATGGCACCCCTGTCGTCTTCGGCTAGAGCATCCCGGAGCGAGGTGGTCTCACCTCGTCCTCCCGGGTACTCGAATTCAAATTTTCAGAGCCGTCCAAGGTGCAACGCGATGGATGCACGGCGTTCTCTGTCGGAATGGCCGGCTTATAGATAAATCGGCTCAATTCGTCCAGCCGCGCCGGTTCAGCCCTCCAGATCGGACTTCAGCCGGTCGATAATCCTGAGCGCATGGCCGGCATACTGGCTGATCCAGCGGTCATGAATATGCTTGATCGGCAGCGCGTTGAGATGGTTCCAGCGCTCTCGCCCTTCGCGCTTTGCCACGACCAGCCCGGCCTCTTCCAGCACCTTGAGATGCAGCATGACGGTGCAGCGATCGATGTCGGGAAACGCCTCGCACAACATGCCGGTCGTCTGCGGCGCATCCTTCAGCCGATCCAGCAATTCGCGACGGCGCGGATGCGCCAACGCCTTGAAAACGTGATCGTCCGCGGTTTGGCTTGACATGTTATGTTTTTATAACATATCGTCGAGCCAATCAAGAAAGGAGCTGTGGATATGTCTCTTGGATTCAGAGTTTCCGGGCGCATCGGCAAACCGGTCGCAGAAGTCTTCGACGCAGTCGTCAATCCGGAGAAGCTCAGCGGCTATTTCACCACCATCGGCGGCGCCAGCGCCCCGCTGGAAGCCGGCATCGGTGTCGTCTGGTGGGGAAAAGTGCCGGTCGAGGTCGATGAAGTGGTCAAGGACAGCCGCATCGTGTTGCGCTGGGATGCCACAGATGCCGACGACAGGCCGGCCTACAAGACACGCATCGAGATGAACTTCGAGCCGCTGGACGATGGCGGCACCCTTGTGACCATTGCTGAATCCGGCTGGCCGGAAGGCGTGGTCGGCCTGCAGAAATCCTACCTCAATTGCGAGGGCTGGTCGCAGATGCTGGCTTGCATGAAGGCCTATGTCGAATACGGCATCAACCTGCGCGACGGCTACTACCGCGGCGAGATGAGGGGCGAGCCGGCCAACGAGACAAACAGATGAACCGCGCAACGGAGCCCGCAATGACCGCGAAGATCACCGGTGGCATCAACATCGCCATGAAGGTGCCGCCGCACCAGTACGAGGCGACGATCGCCTTCTATCGTGATGTCGTCGGCTTGAAGCCAGTCACCGCCAAGACGCCGGCCATCGGCTTCGAGCTTGGCCCAAACCGTCTGTGGATCGACGAGGCGCCGATGCTGAGCCAGGCCGAAGTCTGGCTTGAGCTTTTCACCGACGATTCTGCAGCCATTGCGGATCATCTCGCCAAGGCCGGCGTCGTCCGTTGCGACGCGGTCGAGCCCCTGGGCGAAGGCTTTCGCGGCTTCTGGATCGCCAACCCGGCCAGCATCGTTCACATGGTGCGCGAGCCTGACGCCTGGTGAGCGCAAACCGGACAAGAAGGAGCATCGATGGAAATTCACAAAACGCCGACTGCCGAAGCCGGCATGCTGATTAAGCGGCCGGTCGACGAGGTCTTCGAGGCGATCGTCAACCCGGCCATCACCACGAAATTCTGGTTTACCCACAGTAGCGGCCGGCTGGATAGCGGCAAAGAGGTTCGCTGGGAGTGGCGCATGTACGGCGCCTCGGCGATGGTCAATGTCAGCGAGATCGTCGAGAACAAGAAGATCGTCATGCAATGGAGCGATCCGCCGACCACTGTGGTCTGGACATTCACGGAGATGCCCGGCGCCGAAACGCCTGACGGTGCGACCTTTCTTGAGGTCAGCAATTTCGGCTTCGCCGGCACCGCCGACGACCAGGTCAAGCAGGCGGTCGGCTCGACCGACGGCTTCGCACTGGTTCTTGCCGGCGCAAAGGCATGGCTGGAACAGGGCCTGTCGCTTGGCCTGATCGGCGACCGCTACCCAAACGGCGTGCCGGGGCGCTAGGGCCGCCCCTGCGGCGCCAGCCTCAATGCCCGCCGCCGGATTTCTTGCGCCGCCGCGCCAGCATGTTCAGGCCCTCGACCAGGGCGGAAAAACCCATGGCGGCGTAGATGTAGCCCTTCGGCACATGATAGCCCATTCCGTCGGCGATCAGCGTCATGCCGATCATCAGCAGGAAGCCCAGCGCCAGCATGACGATGCTCGGGTTCTTGGCGATGAAGTTGGCCAGCGGCCCGGCCGCCAGCATCATCACGCTCACCGCCACGATCACGGCGATGTACATGATGGCAATCTCGTCGGTCATGCCGACGGCGGTGATGATCGAATCGATCGAAAAGACGAGATCGAGCAGCAGGATCTGGAAGATGGCGCCGGCAAGCGAGATCTGCAGCGTCTCGCCCATCATCGTATCCTTGTGGTCGTCGGGATCGACGGTGTGGTGGATTTCCTTGGTCGCCTTCCAGACCAGGAACAGGCCGCCGGCAATCAGGATCAGGTCGCGCCAGGAGAAGCCATGGCCGAAAGCGGTGAACACCGGTGTGGTCAGTTGGACGATGATCGAAATGGTGGCGAGCAGCACCAGCCGCATGATCAGCGCCGCCGAGATGCCGAGACGCCGGGCGCGGGCGCGCTGCGCTTCAGGCAATTTGTTGGTCAGGATCGAGATGAAGATCAGATTATCGATGCCGAGCACGACCTCGAGCACGATCAGCGTCAGCAACGCGACCCACGCGGTTGGATCGGAAACAAATTGAAAATGCGGCGCCAGGAAGTCAACGAGCTGCATGGAGGTCGTCCCCTCTACGATCTAGAGCAGTTTCGTCGCCAGTTAGGTACTATATTCCACCATATCAATGTCACGACCAGAAGGATGGCGCGGTTTCTTCAAGCCGAGGCCCGCGACGAAAAGGCGCGATCTTCTCGGTCAGGCCGGTGCGGTCGGAAATAGTGACGCCGACGCCGCACAATGTCGCCGGTCCGGTCGCTGCTTCGAAGCGGCCCTTCGGCACTTTCGACAGGAAGCGGTTGAGCGGTTCTTCCTTGTCCATGCCGAGCGAGGAATCATAGTCGCCGCACATGCCGGCATCGGACATATAGCCCGTGCCGCCACTGAGGATCTGGTGGTCGGCCGTCGGCTGGTGCGTATGGGTCCCGATGACGAGGCTGGCGCGGCCGTCGACGAAATGCGCGAAGCACATTTTCTCCGAGGTCGCTTCGGCATGGAAGTCGATGACCACGGCATCGGCCTGCTCGCCCAGCGGACAGGCGGCCAGCTCGCGCTCGCCGGCCTGGAACGGATCGTCGAGCTCGGGATGCATGAACACCCGGCCCATAATGTTGGCGACCAGCACGCGCGCGCCGTTTTTGGCGATATAGACGCCGGAACCGCGCCCCGGCGTTCCCTTGGGGAAGTTGGACGGGCGCAAAAAGCGCTCCTCGCGCGGCGCGAAGATCAGTGCGTCGCGCTGGTCCCAGACATGGTTGCCGGTGGTGACGACATCGGCACCGGCGGCGATGGTGTCGCGAAAAATGTCTTCGGTGATGCCGAAGCCGCCGGCGGCGTTCTCGCCATTGACGATGACGAAGTCGAGTTTGAAATCCGAGATCAGGCCGGGCAGTTGTTCCCACACCGCCGTACGTCCCGATTTGCCCACCATGTCGCCGAGGAAGAGAAGTCTCATGCCCACTTCTATCCAGAGGCACGGACGCTAGGCAAGCGCTACCCAGGCGATTGGCGCTAACGCCGGCCGAAAGTACCACGCTGCTGTTGAGGCGGCTTGGCGCTCGCGCCCGCAACGCGAACTGCCGAAGGCATCATCGGTGACGCCGGCGGTGCGGTGCGTCCGCGCAGCCAGAAGAACCACACGTAGAAAACAGTGAACCCACCAGTAGCGGCCAGGAGCAACAGCCCGCCGCGCCAGCCCTTCATCGCCGCGGTATCGAGGATCGATGGATTGGCAGGGTTGTAATACAACTCCACCGCGTCGCCTTTCGACGCCGTGTAGAGGCCGATGTCCTTTCCCTTGCCGGACCACGTCATCGGTGCATCGTTCGCGACATAGGTGACAGCGACGTTGATGCCTTTCGTGGTGAGGCCATTACCCTGGGCTTCGCTGTAGGAACTGACATCCGTCACTGTGGCAACCGTCTGATGCCAGGCGAACTGGTGGTGCAGGGCCGTTCCGGAAATGTGCAATGCCATCGCGAACAGCGTCACCGCTATGAGGACGAACGGCATCAGCAGGAAGCGTGCGAAGACAAACATGATGGCCGCCATCGGCTCGGACTGTGTTGCCGGAATACTATCCGGCACGTCTTGGAAACGCGTTAAGCGGGATCGCGGTATTTTAAGCGATGTCGAAGCGGCGCAAACCGCTCTCGGTGAGTATTTCCGGGATGATGACGTCGTGCGCCTCATCCGGCACCAGACCCACCTCCTGGCAATCGAAAGCGATGCCGATCAGTCGTGGCGGCTGGCCCTTGTCGATCAGCCTGGCGATGGCGCGGTCGTAATAGCCGGCGCCATACCCGATGCGATGACCGCGGCTGTCGAAGGCCGCGAGCGGCACCAGCATCACCGCGGGATCGAGAACCTCGGCCTCCGCATGCGGACCGACCGTGCCAAAACCCATCTCGACCATCGGCGCGCCGCGCACCAGTTCGCGAAAGACGATGGTGGTCTTGTCGAGGATGGCCGGCAGGCAAAGCCTGGCTCCCTTCTCGCGCAAGGCAAACATCAGCGGCCTGACGTCGACTTCCGATCGCATCGGCCAGAAAGCTGAAACGATCTGACCCGGCTCGATGGCGAGGTGGTCGCGCGCCGTCTCGGCCATTTCAAGCGCCATCTCCACCCGCCACAGCGGATCGAGCGCATCGCGACGGCCGAGTGCCTCGAGGCGCAACTGCTTTTTCAGGTCTTTGGGAGATGTCATGCGCGGACGATAGAAAAGGTCGGATCTGGGTGACGTTTCATGAGCGACGTTTTCTACCACATCATCCGCCAAACTGGGCGGATACAGGTAAGTGACGATCCACACAACCGGTGGAGAGAGCGATCCCGGGAACCTACAAAGTAGGTGGGCGCCGTATGAGAAAACCCACGGGTCTTCCCAGGGACAGCTCCCTAAGGATCGTTAAGGCCCCGGGGAAAATGTTCTCCTGCCGGGAAGCGCAGACCGCCAAGCCCAATATAGGCGGCTGGTCGGTCAAGCGCTAGTGACATGAGTATGTTTCCATTTCGATCTCACACGCTTTGGTCGCAGCCGGCTCGCCCTTGCACAGGTCAAGCAGCGTCCTTACGGTCGCGCTCACCAACCGAGGAGCAAGTATGCGTTTCGAAGGTACGGCGGCCTATGTCGCCGACAAGGATCTGATGGTGGCGGTGAACGCCGCGATCGCGCTGGAGCGGCCATTGCTGGTCAAGGGCGAGCCGGGCACCGGCAAGACCGAGCTTGCCCGCCAGGTGGCATCGGCGCTCGGCCTCGACCTGATCGAATGGCACGTCAAGTCGACCACCCGTGCGCAGCAGGGACTGTATGAATATGATGCTGTCTCGCGGCTGCGCGACAGCCAGCTCGGCGATGCCAGGTTCAACGACATCAAAAACTACATCAAGCGCGGCAAGCTCTGGCACGCCTTCGCGGCCGGTAAGAAGGTCGTGCTGTTGATCGACGAGATCGACAAGGCCGATATCGAATTCCCCAACGACCTGCTGCAGGAACTCGATCGGATGGAGTTCTTCGTCTACGAAACCGGCGAAACGATCCGCGCCGCTGTGCGCCCCATCGTCATCATCACTTCCAACAATGAGAAGGAACTGCCCGACGCCTTCCTGCGCCGGTGCTTCTTCCACTACATCCGCTTTCCCGGTGTCGACACGCTGCACAAAATCGTCGACGTGCACTATCCCGGCATAAAGCAGAATTTGGTGCGTGCTGCCCTGACCCAGTTCTACGAGATCCGCGATGTGCAGGGGTTGAAGAAGAAGCCGTCGACCTCCGAGGCGCTCGACTGGATCCGCCTGCTGGTCGCCGACGACATCGCACCCGAGGATCTGCGCGCCGACCCCAAGAACGCGCTGCCGAAACTGCACGGCGCGCTGCTCAAGAACGAGCAGGACGTGCATCTGTTTGAGCGCCTTGCTTTCATGGCCAGGCGGCAGGGATAAGGATCGGCGGGCGGGCTGAGCGCTATGAGCGGGCTTCGGCCGATCACTCGGCCGCCGCAAGCCCTGTCTCCTGCGGCGCGACGCGCTTCGGCCCGAAGATGACGAAGCCGATGACCGACAGGGCGAGAACGCCGATCCCGCAATAGAGCATGACCCAGCCGAAACCATTGACCAGCGCGGCATGCACGATGGCGCCGGATGGGTCAAGGGCTGCGAGCTTCGGCGTCCCCTGCGCAAGGCCCTCCAGATTGCCGGTGGCGGCCCTTTCCGCCAGTGCCCGCAACTCATCCGGCTCCAAAGCCGCGCCGAGTGTGGCCCGCAGGTGGGAAACGATACCTTGCGTCAGCAGCAGGCCAAGCACCGCGATGTTGATGGCAAGCGTGATCAGGCGTGCGCTGATATCGATGCCGGACGCCATGCCGGCGCGATCCGGCGATACCGCGCCGGTCGTGGTGTTTGTGGTCGGCGAATTGGTGAGACCGATGCCGATGCCGGCAATCAGCGTGCCCGGCAGCATGGTCAGCCAGGTGGCGCCCTCGAGCCTGGAGCCGATCCACATGGCGATGAAACCGATCCCTAGCGTCAGCAGACCGAGCGGGATGGCAATTCGTGCCTGATAGCGTGCGCGAATGCGCTCGGCGATCGGCGGCATCACCATGAAGGGCAGCGTGTAGACGAGCAATAGCAGGCCGGTCGTCGTGCTGTCGTAGCCGAGAACGCCGGAATAATAGATCGGCAGATAGATGATGAACGGCCAGTAGCTGAAATTCATGCCGATGGCGCCCATGATCGCGCCGGAAAACTGGCGGATGCGGAACACGGAGAAATCGAACATCGGATAGGGATTGACCCTCTCGGCGACAAGGAAAGCGATGAACGCAGCCACGGAGGCTGATATCACGCCGATGCGGGCGCTGGTCCCGAGATCCGCACCCTGCGTAATCAGATAGGAGAAGCCGAACACAGAAGCCGACAGCGTCAGCATGCCGGCCCAGTCGAGCTTCTGGGCATTGTGATCGCGCGATTGCGTGACACCGGCGCCGATAAAGGCGAGCGCCAGGAGCGCCAGCGGCACGTGGATGAGGAACACCCACTGCCAGTTCGACAGCGCCACGATCAGGCCGCCAATGGCGGGACCGAAACCAAGCCCGATGCCTGAGACGACGCTCCAGGCAACAAAAGCCTTGCCGCGTTCGCGGCCATCCTGGAACTGATGCGACAGCACGGCGACGCTGCAGGTCAGCATCGCGCCGCCGGCGAGACCTTGCAGGAAGCGGGCGGCGATCAGCAGCGCCGCACTCGGCGCCAGGCCGCACAGCAGCGAGGCGAGGCCGAAGGCGACGGTGGTGATCACCATCACGCTCTTGCGGCCGAAACGGTCGGCCAATGTCCCTGTCGCCATCAGCACCGTGGTGCAGGCAATGGTGTAGGCGTTCATGATCCATTGCAGGTCTTTGAAATCGGCGGCGAGCACGCTTTCCAGTTTCGGCAGGATCACCGGCACGCTGGAGATTTCGAGCCCGAACAGCAGCGACGCCAGGCACACGCCGGTGAGCGCTATGGTGTTTCGTTGAATTGGCATATCGATCTCTTTCCATCCGAGCATGAGGCGCTCTTCAAACCGCGACCAGTTTGAGATAGAGGAGACTCGACCATGAAAAAAGGCTATGTTCGGCTATATCAGAAATGACAAAACGGAATGATTGGCCCAATGGAGTGCTGCGATGACCAGTCTTGATGTGGACGCCGTACGAACCTTTGTGATGGTGGCCGATCTGCAGAGCTTCACCCAGGCGGCCACGGCGCTGGGCAGCACGCAGGCGACGATCAGCGTCAAGCTGCGCCGCCTTGAGGAGAAGCTGGGCGCGCGATTGATTGAAAGAACGCCGCGCCGCGTCAGCCTGTCGGCACGAGGCGCCGTCTTCCTCCCCGCCGCGCGCGACTTCCTTGCCGCGCACGAGCGCGCCATGGCGGAGTTTGCGTCAGCACCGTGCCGGCTTGCGCTCGGCTTTGTCGATCATGCCGCCGGTCCGGCGCTGTCCATTCTGATTGCCCAGCTCCATGCGCACGATCCATCGCTGACGCTCAGTTTGAGGATCGATACCAGCACGGTGCTCAAGGAAGCTTTCGATCACGGCGAGCTCGACGCGGTTATCGTGCACCGCGAAGGCGACAGCCGTCCTGGCCGGACCTTGTCGCGCAACCACTATGGCTGGTTCGCCGCACCTTCCTTCGAGTGGCAGCGCGGAACGCCGTTGCGCCTCGCGCTCTTAAGCACCGTGTGCAACTGTCCGGATCGTGTGCGGGCGGTCGAGGCGCTGGACAAAGCAGGCATCGCCTGGGAGGAGGCCTTCGTCGGCGGCGGCGGCGCGGCCGTCAACATTGCGATATCGGCGGGCTTTGCCGTTTCGGCGCTGGCTCACTGCGTCGCTCCGCCCGGCCTGATCGAGGTTGGCCGCAAACTTGGTCTTCCATCGCTTGACCCTTCCGAAGTGGTGCTGCATTCGCACAATCTGGCGCCGCGCGCGCGTGACGCGCTGCAGATGCTGGCGACCGCATTTCGCGAGTACAATTCGCCGGTCGATTAGGCGATGGTGTTTCCGATCTGATTCCGCCGGAATCCGATAAGGCTTTGGAGGAACCGAAATGACCGAGATCACCGTCCGCCCGCTGGCGCTGGCCGACCATGCCGACTGGCGGCGGCTGTGGACTGCCTACCTCACCTTCTACGAGACCAAGCTGCCGGACGAGGTCTACGACATCACCTGGAAACGACTGTTCACGGAAGGTGAATTCGAACCGAAGGGGTTTATCGCCACGCTCGACGGCAAGGCGGTCGGCCTGACCCATTATCTCTATCACCGCTCCGGCTGGTCGGAGAAAAACAACTGCTACCTGCAGGACCTGTTCGCCGACCCTGATGTGCGCGGCAAGGGCATCGGTGCGGCCCTCATTGAAGCGGTCAAGCAGGAAGCCGACAAGATCGGCGTCAAGAACGTCTATTGGATGACCCACGAAACCAACGCCACAGCGCGCAAGCTCTACGACCATGTCGCGCGGCGGACAGGTTTTATCGAGTATGATCTGCTATGATGCGAGCGCGATCGAAATAACGCGGAAGGAGCCGAATGATCCGCTATGTCGGAATCCTGGATGGCAGTGACGGCGTTTGGGGAGTGCGGATGCCCGATCTCGCCGGCTGCCACGGGGCCGGCGCAAACCCGGCGGAAGCGATAGCCGATGCCGCCTCGGCTATGCGCGAATGGGCGGAAGCCCGCATCGCAAAGCACTTGCCCATGCCCAACCCACGTACTGTGGCAAATCTTCTGCAATCCGGCGAAATCGACAGTGCCCGTGGCGACTCAGCCGTGACCGTTCGGCATAGATAACGGCCAACCATGTTCCTCCCCTTCTTTCTCGAACTAAAGGCCGCGCGCGTTCCCGTTTCGCTCAGGGAATATCTGTCGCTGCTGGAAGGGCTGGAGGCCGGGCTGGTCGACTATGACGTCGAGGGTTTTTACTACCTCGCCCGCGCCGCGCTTGTGAAGGACGAACGCCATATCGACCGCTTCGACCAGGTGTTTGCGCATGTCTTCAAGGGGATCGAGGCGCTCACCGGCCCCGATGCCGTCGGTGACGCCAACATCCCTGAGGAATGGCTGCGTCGGCTCGCCGAAAAGCACCTGACCGAGGAAGAGAAGAAACTGATCGAGGCGCTCGGCGGTTTCGACAAGCTGATGGAGACACTGAAGCAGCGGCTGGAGGAACAGAAAGGCCGCCACCAGGGCGGCTCGAAATGGATCGGCACCGGCGGCACTTCGCCTTTCGGCGCCTATGGCTACAATCCCGAAGGCGTGCGCATCGGCCAGCATGAAAGCCGCAATCGCCGTGCGGTGAAAGTCTGGGACAAGCGCGAGTTCAAAAATTTCGACGACGCCGTCGAGCTCGGCACCCGCAACATCAAGGTGGCGCTGAAGCGCCTGCGTCGCTGGGTGCGCGAGGGTGCGGAGGAAGAGTTCGACCTGCCCGGCACCATCCATGCCACCGCCGAGCACGGCTATCTCGATGTGCAGGCGCCCCGAACGGCGCAACGCCGTGAAGCTCTTGATGTTCTTCGATGTCGGCGGCTCGATGGACGACCACATCAAAAGCGTCGAGGAGCTGTTTTCGGCCGCCCGCGCCGAATTCCGCCAGCTCGAATATTTTTACTTCCACAACTGCCTTTACGAGGGCGTCTGGAAGGACAACCGGCGCAGGCATGCCGAGACCATCCCGACCTTCGATCTGCTTCACAAATACGGCCCCGACTACAAGGTGATCGTCGTCGGCGATGCCTCGATGAGCCCTTACGAGATCGCGCATCCCGGCGGTTCGGTCGAGCATTGGAACCCGGAAGCCGGCAGTGTCTGGCTTGACCGCCTCATCCAGCAATGGCCGAATGCGGTCTGGCTGAACCCCGAAAATCAGAAAAACTGGGGCTTCACCCATTCGATCGCGATGATCCGCGATCTCTTCGGCGGCCGCATGTTCCCACTGACGCTGGCCGGGTTGGAAGCCGCGACGAAGCAGCTCTCACGCAAGCATTGAGGCTCGAGCACATCGCGACGCTGGCCGAACCTGTAACAAACGCCTATCTCTGTGCGAATATAGCTTGCAATCAAAAACAAGCCGCCAAGGCTGAGGAGATCAAATGGACACCCACACCTACCCTGTCACCCGCACCGACGCCGAATGGCGCGCCCGCCTGACGCCCGAGCAATATGCGGTCATGCGCGGCCATGGCACCGAACGGCCCGGAAGCTGCGCGCTGCTCTACGAAAAGCGCGCCGGCACCTTTTCCTGCGTCGGCTGCGACCAGCCGCTGTTCGAATCCAAGCTCAAGTTCGAGAGCGGCACCGGCTGGCCGAGCTTCAATGATCCGGTGCCCGGTTCGGTCGAAAACACCGTCGACCGCAGCTACGGCATGGTCCGCACCGAATGCCACTGCGCCCGCTGCGGCAGCCATCTCGGCCATGTCTTCGACGACGGCCCGCCGCCGACCGGCCTGCGCTATTGCATCAACGGCGTGGCGCTGAAATTCGAGCCGGCGGCTTAAGCCGCCGCTTGACCACCATCTTCGAAGGGCGGCTTCGGCCGCCCTTTTTCGTGTCAATCTTCTCAGACAACCACCACCAGGATCAGCCAAAGCGTAGCCCCGAGCGTCATCAACGAAGCCTTGGCGCCACTGGATTTTTCCGTGGTTCGCCAGACGGCAAAGGTCAGAAAGATGTTGTAGGGCACGGGCGCGAAATGCACCGCCAGGACGACGGCGAGCGGCAGCTTCAAGCCGAGCAGAATGAGCGCGGCCACCGACGAGGCGATGTTGATCGCCGTGCCGACAAGGACCAGATCGCGCCAGAACAACCGCTCGACCGGCACCGCGCCTTGCCAGCGCGAGCCGAAGAAGGATCCGATGCTTTGCACCAACACCTGATAGCTATCCCTCTCTCAGCACGTCGGTGACGGCGCGCTCGAAGCGCGAGCATTCCGTCACCAGCCAGTCGGCCATGGCCGGCCAGTTGTCCTCGGCATAGCAGTTCACCCGCCACATCGAATTGATGCCGAGGCCCTCGCAGCTCTGCTCCGGCCTGAGCTTCAGCCTGTCTTCGATTGCCGGTTGGAACGGCTTCAGCCGCGACCAGACCCCGGTCGCGCCGAACTTCTCGTTACGGCCGAAAAAGACGCCAACTTGGCTTTGCGCCGGCGCGACATACATGGACAGGACCAGAGCGAAGTCAGGCAGCCCGCGCTGCCAGAACCAGGGTCCGCGCCGCGCCATGGAAGCGCGTTCCTCCGGATGCCGTTCGGCGAACAGCGCCCAGAAGCTGCGTTGGCGGAATTCAGAGGCGCGGCGGGCGCCGAAGTCGAATTCGCTCATGGTTCGATGCCCGTTCCAGCATCATTCCTTGGCCCGAGACTGTTTCGAAATTCGCTCCGGCGATATCAGCCGGAGTAGAATTTCCAGACAGCCTTACACCATGCCGAGCGCGGCCTTGTAGAGATCGAGGATGGTTTCCTCTTCCTGGCGCTCGGCCTGGTCCTTCTTGCGCAGCCGGATGATCGACCGCATCGCCTTGGTGTCGAAGCCTGTGCCCTTGGCCTCGGCGAACACTTCCTTGATGTCGTCGGCGATGGTCTTCTTTTCTTCCTCGAGCCGCTCGATGCGCTCGATGAAAGCGCGCAACTGGCCGGCGGCAACAGTCTGGCTGGTATCTGTGATGTCGTCGGCCATGTTTTTTCTCCGCTACTTTTTAAGCACCGCGATTCTGGCGCGGTAAATTGGGAGCGGGTTCGATGCCCGAGCAGGCGCGGCGGGTCAAGCCATTATCGATGCTCCATCAACGGCTGCTGCCAGCCGTCCCAGTGTGATGGATCCGCGCGTCAGCCAAACGCGATCAACAGATCCTTCGCATCGATCTGATCGCCGGCCTTGACCAGCACTTCGGCCACTGTGCCGTCGCGCTCGGCATGCAGGGCCGTCTCCATCTTCATGGCTTCGATCGACAACAGCACGTCGCCGGCCTTGACCGCTTGGCCGGCGGCAACCGAAAGGGCGGAGACCACGCCCGGCATCGGCGCGCCGACATGCGCCTCGTTGCCGGGCTCCGCCTTGCGCCGAGCCTTGGCCGCCGAGGCGCCATGCGCCCTGTCCGGCACCCTGACGCGGCGCGGCTGTCCGTTGAGCTCGAAGAACACGGTGACCATGCCCTTCTCATCGACGTCGCCGATCGCAAGGCAGCGCACTACAAGCGTCTTGCCTTTTTCGATGTCCAGGAAGATCTCGTCTTCGGACTTCATGCCGTAGAAATAGGTCGGCGTCGGCAGCACACTGACCGGCCCGTAGGTTTCCTGCGCGGCGGCGAAGTCGGTAAACACTTTCGGATACATCAGCCAGGAGGCGAATTCGTACTCCGAGAGCTTGCGCTCCAGCTTTTGCTCGATCTCCTTGCGGCTGGCCTTGAGGTCGGCTGGCTTGAGCAGCGAGCCCGGCCGCACGGTGATCGGCTTGGTTTCCTTCAATGCCTTCTTCTGCAGCTTCGCAGGCCAGCCGCCGGGCGACTGGCCGAGATCGCCGCGCAGCATCGAGACGACCGAGTCCGGGAAGGCGATGTCCTTGGCCGGGTTTTCGACGTCGGCAACGGTCAGATCCTGGCTCACCATCATCAGCGCCATGTCGCCGACCACCTTGGACGACGGCGTCACCTTGACGATGTCACCGAACATCAAATTTACGTCGTGGTAGGCCTGGGCCACCTCGTGCCAACGCGTTTCCAACCCGAGCGAACGCGCCTGCTCCTTGAGGTTGGTGAACTGACCGCCCGGCATCTCGTGCAGGTAGACTTCCGAGGCTGGCCCCTTGAGATCGCTTTCGAAGGCCGCATACTGGTTGCGCACCGCTTCCCAGTAGAAGGAGATGTTGCGGATCCATTGCGGATCGAGGCCGGGATCGCGCTCGGTTCCCTTCAGCGCCTCGACGATCGAGCCCAGGCAAGGCTGCGAGGTGTTGCCGGAGAAGGAATCCATCGCCGCGTCGATGGCGTCGACGCCACTTTCCACGCCCGCCAGCACCGTCGCCGCCGACAGGCCTGACGTGTCGTGGGTGTGGAAATGGATCGGCAGGTCGGTGGCTTCGCGCAGCGCCTTGAACAGCACGCGGGCGGCGGCAGGCTTCAAAAGCCCGGCCATGTCCTTGACGGCGATGATATGGGCGCCGGCTGCCTGCAATTCTTTCGCCAACCCGACATAGTATTTAAGGTCGTATTTGGCGCGCGCCGGATCGAGGATGTCGCCGGTGTAGCAGATCGCCGCTTCGACCAGCTTGCCCTCCGCGCCCACCGCGTCCATGGCGACGCGCATATTCTCGACCCAGTTCAGGCAGTCGAAGACGCGGAACAGGTCGACCCCACCGGCCGCTGCCTGGCTGACGAAATGTTGCACGACATTGTCGGGATAGTTGGTGTAGCCGACGCCATTGGCGCCGCGCAGAAGCATCTGCAGCAAAAGGTTGGGGGCCGCTTCGCGCACTTTGCTCAACCGCTCCCACGGATCCTCGGTGAGGAAGCGCATGGCGACGTCGAAAGTGGCGCCGCCCCAGCATTCCAGCGACAGCAGCCGCGGCAGCGCGCGCGCATAGGTGCCGGCAATGCCGGCAATGTCATGCGTGCGCATGCGGGTGGCGAGCAGCGACTGGTGACCGTCGCGCATCGTCGTGTCGGTGACAAGCACCTCTTTTTGCTCACGCATCCAGGCAGCGAATTTCTCCGGCCCCAACGCGTCTAGCTTCTGCTTGCTGCCATCAGGCACATTGCCGTTGAGATAGGGCACGACAGGCGCTGCCGCATCGATCTTGGGCATCGGTCGGCCGCGGGTTTCGGGATGGCCGTTGACGCTGACGTCGGCCAGATAGTTGAGCAGCTTGGTGGCGCGATCCTGCCGCTTCACCTGCGCGAACAGCTCCGGCGTCGTGTCGATGAACCTGGTCGTGTAGGAATTGTCGGCGAAGCGCGGGTGGTTGATGATTGCCTCGAGGAAGGTGAGGTTCGTCGCCACGCCGCGGATGCGGAACTCGCGCAAGGCCCGGTTCATGCGGGCGATCGCCTCGCCCGGTGTCGGCGCCCAGGCAGTCACCTTCTCCAGCAGCGGATCGTAGAAGCGGGTGATGACCGCGCCCGAATAGGCGGTGCCGCCGTCGAGGCGGATGCCGAAACCGGCGGCTTCGCGATAAGCGGTGATGCGGCCGTAGTCCGGAATGAAACTATGCTCCGGATCCTCGGTCGTTATGCGGCACTGCAGCGCGTGACCGTTCAGCCTGATGTCGGCCTGCGCCGGCACGCCCGACTCTTTCGTGCCGATGGCAAAGCCGTCCAGTATGTGGATCTGCGCCTTGACGATGTCGATGCCGGTCACCTGCTCGGTGACGGTGTGCTCGACCTGGATGCGCGGATTGACCTCGATGAAGTAGAATTTGCCGGTGTCGGCGTCCTGCAGGAATTCCACCGTACCGGCGCCGATATAGCTGGTCTCGCGCGCGATCTTGAGCGCATAGCCGCAAAGCTCCTGGCGCAATGCCTCGCTGAGATAGGGCGCCGGCGCCCGTTCGACGACCTTCTGGTTGCGGCGCTGGATCGAGCAGTCGCGCTCGAACAGATGTACAGCGTTGCCATGCGTGTCGCCGAGCACCTGGACCTCGACATGGCGAGCGCGCTCGATCAGCTTTTCGAGATAGACCTCGTCCTTGCCGAAGGCGGCCTTGGCCTCGCGCTTGCCTTCCATCACCTCGCGGGCGAGGTCGGCTTCCGCGCGGATGGCGCGCATGCCGCGCCCGCCGCCGCCCCATGATGCCTTGAGCATCACCGGATAGCCGACTGTCTTGGCGAGCTGCTTGACTGCTTCCATGTCGTCCGGCAGCGGTTCGGTTGCCGGCACCACCGGCACGCCAACCTCGATGGCCAGATTGCGCGCGGCGACCTTGTTGCCGAGCCGGCGCATCGTGTCGGGCTTCGGTCCGATGAAGGTGATGCCGGCCTCGGCGCAGGCATCTGCGAATTCAGGGCTTTCCGACAGGAGGCCATAGCCCGGGTGGATGGCGTCGGCGCCGGACAGCCTGGCGACCCGGATCACTTCCTCGATCGACAGATAGCTTTCGATCGGCCCCATGTCCCTGGCCAGATGCGGCCCGCGCCCGACTTGGTAGCTTTCATCGGCCTTGAACCGATGAAGTGAATATTTGTCCTCCTCGGCCCAGATCGCCACGGTTTTGAGGCCGAGCTCGTTTGCCGCGCGAAAGACGCGGATGGCAATTTCGGACCTGTTGGCGACGAGGATCTTCGTGATGGCCAAGGAAGGAGGCTCCGGACAGGGAGGGATGGGGCGGAGGCATGATTAACGCGAAAATGCTGCAGTGCAACCAAAATCGAGGAGAGATTAAACCGATTTAAATGCGATTCTAGCACCACGGCTCGAAAAGCTGCGTGCGATTGGCGCCGCGAGGTGACGCTAATTGTCGTGCCCGCACAAATTCGACCCCGGCTAACGGCTTGTCCAGCCACCCTCGCTGCCGCCCTGTCACCAACAAAAATGCCCGGCGCGAGCGCCGGGCATTCCATAGAGCTGCGTTTCGAATTACGACTTCGGGAACCAGGAGATCTTGCCGTCCGGACCCTTCTTCCATTCGTACATGATGTAGCCCGGGAGCTTCGGATCGCCCTTCGCGTCATAGGCGAGATCGCCCAGAACGGTCTTGAACGGGCCCTTCTCGTGCAGCGCCTTGGCCACTTCCACGGGGTCGTTCGACTTGGCCACGGCAGCAGCCTCGGCGATCACCTGCATGGCGGCGTAGGAGTAGAGAGTGTAGGCTTCCGGCTCGAAGCCCTGAGCGCGGAACTTCTCGACCAGTGCCTTGTTCTCGGGGATCAGGCGCGGATCGGGACCGAAGGTGTTGAGCGTGCCGATAACCGCATCGCCGGCGATCGCAGCCAGCTCGTCGGTGACGATGCCGTCGCCCGACATCAGGGTAGCCTTGAGGCCCTGGTCCGCCGACTGGCGGATGATCAGGCCGGCTTCGGTATGCAGGCCGCCCCAATAGATCAGGGTAACACCGGCATCCTTCATCTTGGCAATCAGCGCCGAGAAGTCCTTGTCGCCGACATTGACGCCTTCGTACATGACTTCGGTCAGGCCGGCTGCGTTCATCGCCTTCTTGGTCTCGTCGGCAAGGCCCTGACCATAGGGGGTCTTGTCGTGGATGACGGCAACCTTGGCGTCCTTGAAGTTGGTCGCGATATAGCCGCCGGCGATGCCGCCCTGCTGGTCATCGCGTCCGCAGGTGCGGAACACGTTCCACAGGCCGCGCTCGGTGAATTTCGGGTTGGTCGCCGCAGGCGTCACTTCGACGATGTTGTTGTCGACGTAGACTTCCTGCGAAACCGGGATCGAGACGCCCGAGTTGAAGTGGCCGATCACGAACTTCACGCCGTCGCCGACGAACTTGTTGCCGACCGAAATGCCCTGCTTCGGATCGGAGACGTCGTCGCCGACTTCGAGCTTGATCTGCTCGCCGTTCATGCCGCCTGCTGCGTTGATGTCGGCAACGGCCGCTTCCGCACCCTTCTGCAGCTGCGCACCGAAGGCCGCATTCGGACCGGTGATCGGACCTGCGACGCCGACGATAACGTCAGCCCATGCATTGCCACCGAACGCGACAAGCGCGGTCAGGGCAACGGCGGACAAAAGTGATTTCTTCATTTAAACGCTCCCATTTACGAGGTGGGCGTGGATGAAACTTTCATGCGATGCCCACCCTTATCGCAGAAAGCGTACTTTGCCGATTTTCAGGCCCTTGTCACGCCGATTCATCCCCGGAACGGCGTTAATGATGAACGTCAACCTTTCGGTTTCCAGCTTAAGATCGAAGCCCGTTCGTAAAGCCAATTATACTGCGTCACCATCTGGTTCGTACGCGTGTATTGATAGCCGACAAACCCCAATATCATGAGCACGATTGTGTCCACGACATAGTATTGCAGCGAAAACATCGTGCCGCCGAACAAGGCATGATGGATGAACCTGATGCCGATGCCGAGACCCAGCAGATAGGCGAACAGCGCCGGCAGGCTGCGCCATGTCTGGGCGCTAGCCTTGCCGGTCATCCATGCCGCCCAGCCGCCGAGCAGACAGGTGACGAAGAAGAACTGCCAGATGGAAGGTTCCTCGTGAAGAATGCCTTGCATGATGAAGACTCCTAGCATGATCCCGAAAAGTTGCAGACTTTTCGGACAAAGGTCATGCGACAAACAAACAAGTTGGAGCGGAATACCGTATGCATACATTCCGCTCCAAAATCAGTGATGGCCGCCTTCGAGATAGGCCGCCCGCACTTCCGGATTGGCGAGCAATTCCTTGCCTGTGCCGCTCATGGTCACGTTGCCGTTGACCATGACATAGCCGCGCGTGGCGAGTTTGAGCGCGCCGAAGGCGTTCTGCTCGACCAGGAACACGGTCAGCCCTTGCGTGCGGTTCAGCTCGCGGATGGCATCGAAGATCTGCTTGACGATCAGCGGCGCCAGACCCAGTGACGGCTCGTCGAGCAGCAGCAGCTTCGGCCGCGCCATCAGCGCACGTCCGATCGACAGCATCTGCTGCTCGCCGCCCGACAGCGTGCCGCCGCGCTGGGCAATGCGCTCCTTGAGGCGCGGGAACAGCGCGAACACCTTCTCGGCATCTTCGTCATAGTGCTTGAGATTGTCGAGACCGGCGCCCATCTGCAGGTTTTCCATCACCGTCATGCGCGGGAAAATGCGCCTGCCTTCCGGCGACTGCGCAATGCGCATGCGGGCGATCTCGTGCGTCGGCATCTGGGTGATGTCGGTGCCGGCGAAAGTGATTGAGCCGGCACGAGCGCGCGGCGCACCGAAGATGGTCATCATCAGCGTCGACTTGCCGGCGCCGTTGGCGCCGATCAGCGCGACGATCTCGCCCTGGTTGACGTGGACATCGACGCCGTTCAGCGCCTTGATGTTGCCGTAGTAGGTCTCGACGCCCTTGATGTCGAGCAGCGTTGTCTCGGCCATCACTTACGCCCTCCGCGCGGCTTGCCTGTCGGGGATTTGGTGGCCGCCGGCTTGGACTTGGCCGTTAGACGCTCGGACGGTGCTCTTGGCGCGGAGTTGGCTCTTGTATCGTATTGGGTGGCCTTTGAAGCTCCCTTCGACACTGTGACCCGCTCGCCCTGGCTGTGGCCGATCGTGTCGCTTACCGGGCCGGCGAGATAGGAAGACGATGTGCCTGGTCCGTGAGCCGAATCCGGCCCGATGTCCAGCTGCTCGATGACGTCTTCATCGCCGACCTCGGTCAGCACCGTCTCGACCTCCTCGTCGTCGACGCCGAGATAGGCGGCGATGACGCGCGGGTCGGTACGCACCGATTGCGGGCTGCCGTCGGAAATCTTGCGGCCATATTCAAGCACCACGACATGGTCGGAAATCTGCATGACCACCGACATGTCATGTTCGATCAGCAGGATCGAGGTACTGCTCTTGATGTCCATCAGCAGCGAATTCAGCGCAGCCGACTCCTTCGGATTGAGACCGGCCGCAGGCTCGTCGAGGCACAGAAGTTCGGGCCCTGTGCACATGGCGCGCGCAATCTCGAGGCGCCGCTGCGCGCCATAGGGCAGGTCGCCGGCCGGATCGTCGGCGCGATCGACAAGATCGGCCTTCTCCAGCCAGTGCTTGGCAAGCTCCACCGATTCAGCCGAGGCCCTGCGGTAGCCGCCGATCCCGAACAGGCCCAGGATCGTATAGCCGGATGCCTTCATCAGCTTGTTGTGCTGGGCAACCAGCAGATTCTCCAGCAGCGTCATGCCCGAGAACAGGCGGATGTTCTGGAAGGTGCGGGCCACCTTGGCGCGCGCCGGGATCTCATGATTGGGCAGCCGTTCGAGCAGGAAGCTCGAGCCGTCGGCCCGGTTGAGCGTAATCATGCCTTCCGACGGCTTGTAGAAGCCGGTGATGCAATTGAAGACGGTGGTCTTGCCGGCGCCATTGGGTCCGATCAGCGCGGTGATCTCGCCGCGCTTGGCCTGGAACGACAGGTCGCCGATGGCGATCAGGCCGCCGAACTTCATCGAAAGATGCTCGACCTGGAGGATGGCGTCTTTCATACCCGGATTGGTCTTCTGAATGGAGGTCGCGCTCATCAGCCGTGCCCTTCCTTGGTGAAGGAGGAGGAGACCGCTTTTCGTTCACTGAGGAAGGCCGTCGGTTCACGGCTGCCGACAAAGCCGCGCGGCTTCCACAGCATGACGATGACCATCGCCATGCCGAACAAAAGCATGCGGTAAAGCTCCGGCGTGAAATCTTTTCCGAAGACACTTTTCAGGAAATCGAGTTCGCGCAGCGCCTCGGTGCCGCCGATCATCACTAGCGCCGCGACCGCGATGCCGACCAGCGAGCCCATGCCGCCGAGCACCACGATGGCCAGGATGATCGCCGATTCGAGGAAGACGAAGGATTCAGGGCTGACGAAGCCTTGCCGTGCGGCGAAGAAGGCGCCTGCAAATCCGCCGAACATGGCGCCGGTGGCAAAGGCGGTGAGCTTGGTGGTGGTGGTGTTGATGCCGAGCGAGCGGCAGGCAATCTCGTCCTCGCGCAGCGCCTCCCAGGCGCGGCCGACAGGCATGCGCCTGAGCCTGATGGTGACGAAGGCGGTCAGCAGCGCCAGCCCGAGAATCAGATAGTAGAGGAAGATCTTGTAGTAGGCGCTCGACTGGGCGATGTGCAGCACCTTGCCGATGTAGTTCGGGTCCGTCGAATTGAACGTCATCAGGCCGAAGAAGGTGACCTTCGGGATGCCGGAGATGCCGGCCGAGCCGTTGGTGACTTCACGCCAGTTGATCAGCACCAGGCGGATGATCTCGCCGAAGGCCAGCGTCACGATCGCTAGGTAATCGCCACGAAGCCTGAGCACCGGAAAGCCGAGCATAACGCCCCAGAAGGCGGCCATGGCGCCGGCGGCGGGCAGCAGGATCCAGAACGACAGGCCGTATTGCGAACCGAGCAACGCATAGGCATAGGCGCCGACCGCGTAAAAGGCGACGTAGCCGAGATCGAGCAGGCCGGCGAGGCCGACGACGATGTTCAGTCCCCAGGCCAGCATCACATAGATCAGGATCTGGATGCCGAAATTGTCGACCCACTTCAACGAGCCCTGCAGGCCGCCGGTTATCGACCACGCGTAGATCGACAGCACCACGACGACGAGGATCGGGTATAGCACCAGCGCCGCAATCCCGAGCTTGGTGAAATTGGCGTGGATGAAGGAGCGGAAATAGAAGATCACGCAAGCGAGCGCGTAAATGACGGCCAATGCGCGCAGGAACTGAAGGTAGCCGGCCAGATCGGGTCCCACCAACACCGGCAGGGCGCTGCCGAACGCAACCAGGACAACCGCCAGCACGACGGCGACGATGAAGGCCGGAAGCAGGAAGAAGCGCGACGCGACGCTCGCCGGCAACAGGCCGGTGGCGACATTGGTGATCTTCTGATTGGCCATGAACGGCTGGCCATATGCAATGTAGAAGAAGCGGCCAAGCATGGTCAGCACGACCACGGTGATGAGCAGCAACCAGCGCTGCACCAGGATCAGCTGGTTGCTTATGTTCTGGTCGGTCTTCAGGCCGATGAAGAGAATGAACAACCCCAGCGAGATGGCGCCGGCATAGAACGCTTCGCGCAATGCACGCTGCACGGGGGAGGCGACGGTGTCGCGCTCCGAGGATACGGAAACCGCCATTGTCTCAGACCTTTTCGACTTCTGGCCGGCCCAAAATGCCGGAAGGCAGGAAGATCAGCACGATCGCCAGGATCGAGAACGCCGCGACGTCCTTGTAGTCGATCGAGAAATACGCCGACCACATGCTCTCGATGAAGCCGATCAAAAGCCCGCCAAGCACCGCGCCCGGCAGAGACCCGATGCCGCCGAGAACGGCCGCGGTGAAGGCCTTGACCCCCGGCACAAAGCCGTCGGAAAAGGCGATGACGCCGTAATACATCAGGAACAACGTGCCCGCGACGGCCGCAAGCGCTGCACCCATGATAAAGGTGATCGAGATCGTACGGTCGACATCGACACCGAGCAGCGCCGCCATCTTGCGGTCCTGCTCGCACGCCCTTTGCGCCCGGCCGAGGGAAGTCCTGTTGACCAGGTACCAGAACAGCGCCAGCAGCAGGGCGGTGACGACGACGATGATGATCTGCTTCAGCGACACGCTGATGCCGTTGATGTTGTAGACTTGGCTGACCATCGGCGGGATCGGCTTGTTGCGCGGGCCTTGCGTCACCTGGATGAAGTTCGACAGCGCGATCGACATGCCGATGGCGGTGATCAGCGGCGCCAGCCGGAACGAACCGCGCAGCGGCCGGTAGGCCACCTTCTCGATCGTCCAGTTGTAGAGGCTGGTGAGCAGCATCGCCACGATCATCATGATCAGCAGCGCCAGGACGACCGGCACTGAATAGAACAAGGAGCCGAGGATGAGGAAGACGACGAGGGCGGCGAATGCCCCGACCATGAAAATGTCGCCGTGGGCGAAGTTGATCATGCCGATGATGCCGTAGACCATCGTGTAGCCGATTGCGATCAGCCCATAGATCGATCCCAGCGTCAGCCCATTGATAAGCTGCTGGACAAAGTACTGCATGTGTACATGGCTCCCCTGGAATGTCGCCCATGCAGACGCATTCCTTTTCGTATTTCCCCTAGTCGTAAAGTTTCGAGCCCGGATTGCAACGTGATTTTTCAAACGTCGAGCGTGTTTTGCCGGCACGCCTTCCGATTGCCCGTTTTTTTGCCCCCGACCCCTGGACTATCGCGGACCCTATCATTGGCATAACGCAATGTCTTTGACGATTCAGCCGGACCAGCGACCTCATTTCGAAGAAATCCCGGTCAAAATTCGATGATGAGACGAATCTTTGCGTTGTTGGCGGACTTCGTTTTTTTGCCACATTCCGTACTGACCAGCTGCAACATGGGTTACTTCCCGACTATGGCGGTGGATGCCTCGCCCAACGCGCTAACCTTTCGCTGACTGGTTTCGCCAAGAGGTCCCGCTCTGGGTCCAAGTCTTCGTCTCGGTGGATGATCGGCAGCCTACCGTATCACTTAACCACAAAACCGTGCGCGAACGGATCGCGGTCGTCGATGAATATGGTGTTCAGGCCGGTCATCCGCGCCCAGCCGCCGATCGAGGGAATGATGGCCGGCTTGCCGGCAACAGTGACGTCCTTCTCGACCTTGCCCTTGAACAGCGAGCCGATGATCGATTCGTGGACAAAACTGTCGCCGGCCTTGAGCTTGCCCTTGGCATGGAGCTGCGCCATGCGCGCCGAGGTGCCGGTGCCGCAAGGTGAGCGGTCGATCGCCTTGTCGCCATAGAAGACCGCGTTGCGCGCATCCGCGCCCGCCACTGTCGGCTCGCCGGTCCACAGCATGTGGGACAGCCGGTTGATGCCGGGGTTTTCCGGATGCACGAACGAGTACTTCTCGTTGAGCCGCTGCCGCACCACAGGGCTCCAGGCGACGAAATCGCCGGCGGAATAATCAGCCATGTCGCGAAAATTCGCCTGCGGCTCGACGATTGCGTAGAAATTGCCGCCATAGGCGACATCGACGGTGATCTCGCCAAGCTGCGGGCAGTCGACCGTCAGTCCCTCGGCATAAAGGAAGGACGGTACATTGGTGATGCGCACCTCCTCGACATAGTCGCCGACTTGCTTGTATTCGGCGATAACCAGCCCGGCCGGTGTGTCGAGCCGGAGCACGCCGGGTGTCTTCGGCTTGATCAGCCCATGTTCAATGGCCATCGTCACCGTGCCGATCGTGCCGTGGCCGCACATCGGCAGGCAGCCCGACGTCTCGATGAACAGGATGGCTATGTCGCAATCCTCGCGCGTCGGCGGATAGAGGATCGAGCCCGACATGACATCGTGGCCGCGCGGCTCGAACATCAGCCCGGTGCGGATCCAGTCATACTCCGCCAGGAAATGCGCCCGCCGCTCCATCATCGTCGACCCCTCGAGCAAGGGACCGCCGCCGGCGACCAGCCGCACCGGATTGCCGCAGGTATGGCCGTCGATGCAAAAGAAGGATTTTTTGGCCATGATTTCCTCGAACTCAAAACCGTTGCGGGCTGAAGGGAGCAAGATCGATCGGCGAAGTCTGCCCGAGAACAAGATCGCGGATCAAGCGGCCGGTGGCCGCCGCCTGGGTCAGGCCGAGATGGCCATGGCCGAAGGCGTAGACAACGTTGGGCGCGGTTCGCGCCGTGCCGATCACCGGCAGCGAATCCGGCAGCGACGGGCGATAGCCCATCCATTCGCGGCCACCTGACGCGTCCAGCCCCGGAAGGAACTGTCTGGCTTTTTCCAGCATGGCCTTCGAGCGCGCAAAATTCGGCGGCCGGTCGAGACCGCCCAACTCGACGGCGCCGCCGACGCGCAAGCCCGTGTCGAGTGGCGTGATGACGAAGCCATGGCCGGAAAAGATCAGCATCCGCTGCACGTCGAAAGCGGTCTTCGGCAGTGTGGTGTTGTAGCCGCGCTCGGTTTCGAGCGGGATGGTGTCGCCAAGCGCCTTCGCCAGCCGATGCGACCATGCCCCGGCGGCCACGACAAGATGTCTTGCCTGCCTGGTCGTGCCGTCGGTCAGCGCCAGCGTCGCGCCATCAGGATTGGCGGCGACGCGCTCTATGCGCGCCTTTTCGAAACGCGCGCCCAACCCTTCGGCATAGGCCCACACCCCCTTGCCGAGCAGTTTCGGATCGGCGACGGTCTTCCAGCCCGGCACGAAGGTGCCCTTGATGAAGCGCGGCGACAGTCCCGGCTGCAGCCGCGCCAGTTCGTCGCCTTCGACATGGCGAAAGCCGATGCCGAAGCGCTCGCGCGCCGCCCAGCCCGGCAGCCCGGCCTGAAATTCGGCCTCGCTTTCATAAAGCTCCAGCGAGCCGTCCTCGCGCAGCATCAGCCGCGTGCCGGAACGGTCGAGCAGGCCCATCCATTCAGCCTCGGCGAGCTTCATCATGCCTGCCTGAGCAGCAAGGCTCGCCTCATATTTTTCTGGTGCGCCAGCGCGCCAGAAGCGCAACAGCCAAGGCAACAGCTTCGGCAAGTAGGCCGGCGGGATGCTGAGTGGCCCGAGCGGATCGGCAAGCCATTTCGGCAAGTGCCGCATCATGCCCTTATGCGCCAGCGGCAGCACGTCGGAGAAGGCGAAGGCGGCGGCATTGCCGGAGCTCGTCTCCTCGCAGATGCCGGTGCGGTCGAAGACCGTGACGCTGCGCCCGGCCTCGGCCAGCATGGCCGCCGCGCAGATGCCGACAATGCCGCCACCGACAATGGCGATATCTACCCTCTCTCCCCGTTCACGGGGAGAAGGGGCCCGAAGGGCGGATGAGGGGCGGCGGCCCTCCTCTGTGTCCCTGGAATTTCCTTGCACGTCGGCGCTGCCCCTCATCCGGCTGCCGCCATCTTCTCCCCGTGAATGGGGAGAAGAAAGCCTTCAGAACTGCGGCAGCTTCGGCCGTACCGCCAGCGCGTCCTTGACGATCTTCTCGACCGCTTTGCGGCGCTCGCCCGACAGCGGCTGGCGCGGCATGCGCACGCGGTCATTTGTGTCGATCGCGAGCACTTCGGCAAGCTTGATGTTTTGGACCAGATAGGTCGAGACATCGAGATCGAGCAGCGGCCGGAACCAGCGGTAGATCGAAAGCGCCTCCTCGCGGCGGCCCTGCTTCATCAGCTGGTAGATGGCGACGGTCTCGCGCGGGAAGGCGACGACCAGACCCGCCACCCAGCCGATGGCGCCCACCGACAGCGCCTCGAAGGCGAGATTGTCGACGCCGGTGAACAGATCGTAGCGGTCGCCGAAGCGGTTGATGATCTCTGTCGAGCGGCGGATGTCGTCGGAGGACTCCTTGATGGCGACGAAGCGCTTGTCGGCGGCCAGTTCCTCCATCTGGTCGACGGTGACGTCGACGCGGTAGGCGAGGCGGTTGGAGTAGATCATCACCGGCAGGTCGCCGGCCTGAGCGACGGCGCGCAAGGCGGCGACCGTCTCTTCCGGGTTGGTGTGATAGATCGGGCTCGGCACCACCATCAGCCCGTTGGCGCCTTCCCGGCTCGCGCGCTTTGCGATGCTCGCCGCCTCGCGGGTGCCCGCCTCGTTGACCGTCAGCAGCACCGGCTTGTTGCCTGCAACTTTCTGGGCAGTCTTCAGCACCTCGATCTTCTCGTCATGCGACAGCATCGGCCCTTCGCCGAGCGAACCGCAGACGATGATACCGTCGCAGCCTGCCTCCATCTGCAAAGCAAAGCAGCGCTCCATCTCGGCATGATCGAGGCGGTCGTCATCAGTAAACTTGGTCGTGACGGCGGGAAAAACTCCGGTCCACATAATCGTCTCTCCATCTGATATATCAGCCGTATATCTATTTGAAAACCGGCTGTCAACGCGGAATTCGTTATGATATATGTAAGATATATCAGGAGCCCACCTTTGATATCCCGTGAGACAGCATACCCCGAGCCGGCCGCTGCCAAGGCCTACCATGTACTCGAGCATATGATCGTGACGTTGGAACTGGCGCCGGCGAGCTTCGTGACGGAAGGCGCGCTGATCGAAAAGCTGGCGCTCGGTCGTACGCCGGTCCGCGAAGCAATCCAGCGCCTCGCCTGGGAAGGACTGCTCGACGTCAGGCCACGCGCCGGAATCGCAATTGCCCCGCTTCATCCCGGCGACTGGCTGCGCGTGCTGGATGCCAGGCGCGGTGTCGAGGTGGTGCTGGCGCGCTCGGCCGCCCGCTTCGTCACCCGCGAGGCCGCCGACCTGTTTCATGAGGCAGCCCTTGCCATGCAGAAGGCCGTCATCTCGGGCAATGTGCTGGCCTTCATCCAGGCCGACAAGGCGCTCGACGAGGCCCTGGCGATGGCCGCCGACAACCCTTTTGCGGCCCGTCTGGCCGCGCCCCTGCAGACCCACAGCCGCCGCTTCTGGTTCCGCTACAAGGCCGACACAGGACTGGCCGAATCGGCCGAACACCACGTCGCGCTAATCCGCTCGATCCTGGCCGGTGACGAAGAGGCTGCCGCCAAGGACGCCAAACGCCTTATGGCACTGCTGCGCGGCCATGCCGAAGTGGCCGCCACACGCTGAACTCCGTCTCTGCTCCAGACTTCCGACCGGTCTTTATCAGGTGCCCGGCAAGACTGCGGCCATGGTCGCCCCGTCCCAGCCTTCGCCAGCCGTGATGATGCAGCTTTGGCCGTGTGTGTCGGTGGCCAGGATGGTCCAGGTGCCCTGGTCGGAGACGAATATCTCAAGCACCACATTTGGGTTCACCAGGCCACGAGCGGCTTGGTTTTCGTGGAACTTCTCGCCGAGCGCCTTGACCAAGTCGGTCCGCGCCGCGCATTGATCGGCTTTAGCCTGGGCGATGCCGGACATCGCGAACACCGCAAAGAACATCGCCGCCACAAGACGTCGTGTCATCTGACACCTCCTTGCGCCAGACGAGAACCCCGGCTGCTACCGGCGCTATTTTGATGGCCTGCACCACGGCAGGAATGCAATTTAAGGCAGATGACCGGCTCTTGGTTCCATCGCTTAAACGTGATGGCCAATGTCGGTTTCGTACAAAGAAAGGCCCGGGACGTTGAACCCAGGCCGTCTTGCCGATCTTCGAAATCGTCCGGTCAGTTCATCGTCGGGATGACGAACTCGGCACCGTCCTTGATGCCTGAGGGCCAGCGCGAGGTCACCGTCTTGGTCTTGGTGTAGAAGCGGAACGCGTCCGGACCATGCTGGTTGAGGTCGCCGAAGGACGACGCCTTCCAGCCGCCGAACGTGTAGTAAGCGATCGGAACTGGGATCGGCACGTTGATGCCGACCATGCCGACCTGGACGCGCGAAGCAAAATCACGAGCAGCATCCCCGTCACGGGTGAAGATGGCCACGCCATTGCCCATCTCATGATCGTTGGCGAGCTTGATGGCGCTCTCATAGGTCGGCGCACGCACCACCGACAGCACCGGACCAAAGATCTCTTCCTTGTAGATGCGCATGTCAGCCGTCACATTGTCGAACAGGCAGCCGCCCATATAGTAGCCATCCTCGTAGCCCTGCATGGAGAAGCCGCGGCCATCGACGACCAGCTTGGCGCCTTCCTTGACGCCGGTGTCGACATAGCCCTTGACGCGTTCCAATGCCTGCGCCGTCACCAGCGGGCCGAAATCGGCGGACGAATCCGTCGACGGGCCGACTTTGAGGCTTTCGACACGCGGGATGAGCTTTTCCATCAGCCGGTTGGCGGTGTCGTTGCCGACGGGAACGGCAACCGAGATCGCCATGCAGCGCTCGCCGGCCGAGCCGTAGCCCGCGCCGATCAGCGCATCGACGGTCTGGTCCATGTCGGCATCGGGCATGATGATCATGTGGTTCTTGGCGCCGCCGAAGCACTGCACGCGTTTTCCCGCGGCCGTGCCGCGCGAGTAGATGTAATGCGCGATCGGCGTCGAGCCGACAAAGCCGATAGCCTTGATATCAGGATCGTCGAGGATGGCGTCGACGACATCCTTGTCGCCATTGACGACGTTGAGAACGCCAGCCGGCAGGCCAGCCTCGAGGAACAGTTCGGCGATGCGCATCGGCACGCCAGGGTCACGCTCGGAAGGCTTCAGGATAAAGGCGTTGCCGCAGGCCAGCGCCGGGGCAATCTTCCACAGCGGGATCATCGCCGGGAAATTGAACGGGGTGATGCCGGCAACGACGCCAAGCGGCTGGCGCATCGAATAGACGTCGATGCCGGGGCCGGCGCCGTCGGTGAACTCGCCCTTCATCATGTGCGGCGCACCGATGCAGACTTCGACCACTTCGAGGCCGCGCTGGATGTCGCCCTTGGCGTCGGCGATGGTCTTGCCGTGCTCGCGCGCCAGGAGATCGGCCAGTTCGTCATAGTCGCGGGCAACCAGTTCAAGAAACTTCATCAGCACGCGCACACGCCGCTGCGGGTTGGTCGCAGCCCATTTGATCTGTGCTTCCTTGGCATTCAGGACAGCCGCACGCAGTTCCGCCGGCGAAGCCAGCGCCACCGTGCCGCGCACCGAGCCGTCCATGGGCTGCATGACGTCCTGCTTGCGCCCGCTGGTCCCGGCGACATGCTTGCCGCCGATGAAATGACCGTATTCGATCATGGTTTCTCTCCCTGAGTTTGTGATGGCGCATTCAACCCCTTTGCAGGCGCGAAGGCAACGCGAGGGGAAACGCAACCGTTGTGCAAGAAATAGACAACGAAGGACGAGTGTGCATTAATTGCCGCAAATTACAGATTGCTGAAAGGCCCGAAGCTTGCGCTCCGTCACACCCCCCTCTGTCCTGCCGGACATCTCCCCCGCAAGGGGGGAGATCAGATGTGGCTGCCGCCTTCGCAAATCTTCAACGCACCAAAAGAGACGCAGGTGGCGGAGCTGCCAATCTCCCTCCTTGCGGGGGAGATGGCCGGCAGGCCAGAGGGGGGTGGGCGGGAACGCCGCGTTCGCCGCTAGCCCGGACCACCCCCATGAACTGGGATGACGTCCGCATCTTCCTCGCCGTGGCCCGCGCCGGGCAGATCCTTGGCGCCGCCAAGCGGCTGGAACTCAATCACGCCACCGTCTCGCGCCGCATCGCAGCGCTTGAGGATGCGTTACGCACAAAACTGTTTCGCCGGCTTACCACCGGCAGCGAGCTGACGCCGGCCGGCCAGCGCTTTCTCGACATTGCCGAGCGTATGGAAGCCGACATGATCGCCGCGCGCTCCGCCGTGTCGGGCGAAGGCGACGATATCTCAGGCACCGTGCGCATCGGCGCGCCCGACGGGTTTGGCGTTGCATTCCTCGCCACGCGTCTTGGCGCGCTGACCGCGCTGCACCGCGAACTCACCATCCAGCTGGTGCCGGTGCCGCGCTCCTTCTCGCTGTCGCGGCGCGAGGCCGACATCGCCATCACCGTCGAGCGGCCGAGCGAAGGCAGGCTGGTGGCGGGAAAGCTGGTCGACTACACACTCGGCCTGTTTGCCTCGCGCGCCTATGCGCAGGCGCACGGCTTACCCGAGACCGCTGCCGAACTCGGCCAGCATACGCTGATCGGCTATGTCCCAGACCTGATCGTCAGCCCGTCGCTCGACTATGCGGCAGAGTTCAGCCCGGACTGGCGCACCAGCTTCGCCATCTCCTCAGCGCTGGGCCAGGCCGAAGCGGTGCGGTCGGGCGCCGGCATCGGCATCTTGCACACCTTTGTCGCCCGCTCGATGCCCGAGCTGATCCCCGTCAACATCGTGACGCCGATCCGCCGCGCCTACTGGCTGGTCTATCATGAATCGGTCCGGCCGCTGCGCCGCGTGCAGATCGTCGCCAACTTCATCACCAAGGCGGTCGAGAGAGAGCGCGGGCTGTTTGTCTGATGGCCGCGCCGCCTTGCCCTCGCCACAAAATCGGCCAGTGTGGCAACAAGCGCGATGTCGCCTATCATTAAGGATTGGCTGCGCCGGGTGGGACACTTTTTTGCAAAGCTGGTGCGGATCAAAATGCGAGCGGTGCTCGCCATCTTGCCGCTTGTCGCGCTTTCCGCCTGCGCCAATCCATGGACCGAAGTTCCGGAAGCCGAATTGCCCAAGCCGGTCCGCATCGCAATGGCCCGCCCGTCGCCTTTCGTCTTCGGCAATTACTGCGGTCCCGGCACCCGCACCGGCGACCTCTCGGCTCGCCCTGTCAATCGCCTCGACAGCGCCTGCCAAATCCATGACGCCTGCTACATCGCGCGCCATAATCATTGCGACTGCGACGGCGCGCTCGTCGCCTCGGCAAAGGCGATCCGTGATGACAAGACAGCGCCGAAAAAGATGCGCGGCGAGGCCGAGCTTTTGATCGCCACTTTCGCGCTTCCCGTCTGTAAGGTGTTTCCGCATGGCTTCCTGCCGCCGCGCGATCCGGCTGAACTGAAGACGATGAACGGTGCGACCGGATGAACCGCGCCATCTGCCTGGCCTTGGCCGGGCTGGGGCTGGCGGCCCTTGCCGGCTGCGCCGCCCCGATCCGGCACAGCTGCGATTTCTTCCCCGATGCGAAGGATTGCGGCCGGCCGTCGGTATCGGCCGGCACGCCCGGACCGCAGACTGCAGCAGCAGCGTTTTTCGGCGATGCCGGTGCCAGCGACTATGAAAGGCAGTTTCTGGCGCTGCTCGCCCACAACCAGATCGGCGCCATCGACAGGGCGAACGGCACCGGTCCGTTCGGACATGACCGCCACGCCATCGCCAACCGCGATTTCCAGGCCACCTACCGGACGCTGGAACGGCTGGCGAAGCCGGTTACCGCCGAACAGATGCCGGCAGTGAGCGGCACAGCCGGCGAAGGCCATTTCAACGGCCGTTGGCGCGTGTCGCGGCAGACGCTCTATGTCAACGCCGCCGCGCGGCCCTCCGCGCCAAAGACGTTCAGCTTTTCCGGCCTGCAGGCGCGCTCGATCGAGATCGTGATGCGCCAGGCGGGAAAGCAGCCGGTTGAGATATCGGGCGCCTGCGACGGGGCGCTGGCGATTCGCGCCGGCGGTGGCTCGCGCAGCGTGGCGAACGGTGCCGCCTTCCGCCTCCGCCTGTCGGCCGGGCAAACCGCCAGCCTGTTCCCCAGCGATGGTTTGAACCGCTGCAGTCTCAAGCTCAGCTCCAGTCTGGCGCCGGCAGGCGCCCCGCTCACCATCCTGCGCGAAGAGGTTGCCTATCCGGCGATAGCCGCGCTCGACAGCCGCTACGAGCGTTGTCCAGTGCCCGGTCCATCCGGCCTGGATGAACTCGCCCGCGTCTTCTACGCCGGCGGCTGGCTGTCGCAGAGCTGTTCGCTGCCGCTCGGGTCACCGCGCCTGTTACGCAAGTCGCGCGACGGCTTCAACGCCAAGGTCGAAGCGCTGCTCGGCGCGCCTTTACCCGACAGCGCCTTCGACAAGGCCGACCCCGAACTGCCGCTCGATTTCTCGCGCGCGCCGAAACTCAAGCTGGTCTATCTGTCGTCGCTGGAGTTCAAGGCCGATTTTTCCGGCCGCGTCATCGAGCGGCTGATCCGCCATCACGCAGCCCTCGGCACCAAAGTGCGCATCATGGTCACAGACGTGCTGGAGCGCGACAAGGACGATGCCCTGCTGCACCGGCTGGCGGCCGATTATCCCAATGTCGAGTTGCAGGAATATCGCTGGCGGGCCGACCACGGCGCGCCGGTCGACGAGCAGCTGTCGCAGCTGCACAAGACTCATCACGTCAAGATGCTGGCGACACTTGCCGAGGATCCCGCCCGCTCGCGCGTCATCATCGGCGGCCGCAACATTCATGACGGCTTCCTGTTCCACAAGCCGATCGACTTGTCGCGCTATCCGAACCTCGAGCAATACGGCAAGACCGACGGCCTCTCGCTCAACTACTATTCGAACTGGAGCGATTTCGACATCGAGTTTGCCGACCCGGCCACGGTCGAGACGCTGGCCGCGCATCTCTCGACATTGTGGCTGCGCGACGCCGACACCAACATCGCAAGACCCTTCTCCATTCCGGTGCGCTCCGACAGCCGGCGCCCGCCGGGCACGGTGCGCCATTTCATTTCCGTGCCCTACGAGGACAACCATGCGCTCGAGACCTATTTCGTCGAGCTGATCGACACTGCCCGGCACCATATCGAGATCGTCAATCCCTACCTTAATCTGACGCCGAAGCTCAGCCTGGCCATCGAGCGGGCGCTGGCGCGCGGCGTCAGGATCGACATTGTCGGCCGCATCGACCTCAAGGGCGATATTGGCGGCAAGCTGCTGACCGCGCTCAACAAGCTGTTCGTCGAGAAATATGGCGACCGCATCAACATCCGCGAATTCAAGGCGCCCGATGTCGTGCTGCACTCCAAGATCATGATGATCGACGAAAGGCTGGTGACGATCTCGTCGGTCAATCTCAACAACCGCAGTTTCTTCCACGATCTGGAGAACGGCATGACGGTGCTCGACCCTGCCTTCTACGCCAGGATGCAGCCGGTCTACGACGACTATGTCGCCCATTCGAATCCGGTATCGACCAAGGTAATGATCCCCTGGGCCTACCGGTGGCTGTTCTCGAAGGGCTGGGTGAAGGAGGCGTTTTGAGAGGCTGGCGAGGCTGAAGGAATGCCGTTCTGTAGCGATCCTTTACACCCCCTCTGTCCGGTAGGACAGAGGGGGTGCTGGCCCGCGAGCTTTAAAAAGCACCCCTACCTCAAATACCGCTCCGGCCCCAGCTCCCGCACATCGATATCAGGCACCTTGCTGGAGATGATGTCGGACAGCACCTTGGCCGAGCCGCAGGCCATGGTCCAGCCAAGCGTGCCGTGCCCGGTGTTGAGATAGAGGTTGGAGAACTCGGTGCGGCCGACCAGCGGCGGCCCGTCCGGCGTCATCGGCCGCAGCCCGCACCAGAAGGACGCCGCCTTGAGGTCGCCGCCATCCGGGAACAGATCGCCGACCGAATGTTCGAGGGTGCGCCGGCGCGATTCATGCAGCCTGAGATCGAAGCCGGAAATCTCCGCCGTGCCGCCGACGCGGATGCGGTCGCCGAGCCTGGTGATCGCCACCTTGTAGGTTTCGTCCATTACCGTCGACACCGGGGCGGCGACCGCGTCCTTGATCGGAACGGTGATCGAATAGCCTTTGACCGGATAGACCGGGATCGGGCGCCTGAGCAGGCGCATGAAGCGCGCCGAATAGCTGCCCAGCGCCAGCACATAAGCGTCGGCCGCGCGCGAGCGCTGGTCGGTGCCGACGCTGACGATGCGATTGCGGTTCTTGGAGAAGCGCCGGATCTGCGTGCCGTACTCGAACGTGACGCCGCGCGCCACGCAGAGCTCGGCCAGCCGATCGGTGAACATCTTGCAGTCGCCAGTTTCGTCGCCGGGCAATCTCAGCCCGCCGACAAACTTTTCCCGCACGCCGGCCAGCGCAGGTTCGGCGCCAATGCAGCCTTCGGGATCGAGCAACTCGTAGGGAACGCCATATTTCTTCAGCACCTCTACATCGCCGCCGGTGCCGTCGAGTTGCTTTTGCGTGCGAAACAGCTGCAGCGTGCCCTTGGTCCGCTCGTCATAAGCGATGCCGGTCGCCTCGCGCAGCGCCTTCAGCGTGTCGCGGCTGTATTCGGCGAGCGGCACCATGCGCGCCTTGTTGATGGCGTAGCGATCCGCGGTGCAATTGCGCAGCATCTTGATGAGCCATGTCCACATATACGGATCGAAGGCCGGCCGCACCACCAGCGGGCCGTGCTTCATCAACAGCCACTTGATTGCCTTCAGCGGGATGCCGGGGCCGGCCCAGGGCGAAGCATAGCCCGGCGAGATCTCGCCGGCATTGGCGAAGCTGGTTTCCAGCGCCGGCCCTTTCTGGCGGTCGAACACCGTCACCTCGTGGCCGGCCTCGGCGAGATAATAGGCAGTGGTGACCCCGATAACGCCGCCGCCCAACACGAAGATCTTCATCGCATCACTCTCCACGACGACTTCCGTCAGAGGGCCGCCGCCTCCTGTCTGCCGGATTCTGCGGCGTCCGCCAAGGGGCGGCGTGTCGCGGCTCTATTCGTTGATATAGCGGCGGTGGAAGCGGGGGCCGAGACTGGTCAGGATTTCATAACCGATCGTGCCGGCATGACCGGCGGCGTCATCGACGCTCTGCGAGGGGCCTAGCAGTTCGACAAGGTCACCCTCTCGCAGCCGGCCGGCCGGCAGGGCCGAGATGTCAAGTATGATCGAATCCATCGACACCCGCCCGACAAAGGGCAGTCGCACGCCGTCGAGCCAGGCAGCCGAAGCCGCGCGCCGGTGCCAGCCATCGGCATAGCCGAGCGAGATCGTGGCCGCGCGCAAGGGACCGCTGGCCAGAAACGCATGTCCGTAGCCGACGCCCGCGCCCTTATCGATGCCGCGTGTCTGGATGATCTTTGCCTCGAGCCGCACCACCGGTAGCATCGGGTTCGCCTCATCAGGCGTCGGATTGATGCCGTAGAGCGCAGCGCCCGGACGCGCGAGGTCGTACTGATAGCGCGGCCCAAGAAAGATGCCGGAGGAATTGTCCAGCGACGCCGGCGCCTTGGGCAGCATTTTGCGCAGCCGTTCGAACTCCCTGAGTTGCGCGTCATTGGCCGCATTGGTCGGTTCGTCGGCACGGGCCAGATGGCTCATGACGAGGACGACATCGACGCCGGCGAAAGCATCGGCCGTAAGCGCCTCGACCTCTGCCGGCGCCATGCCCAGCCGCGACATGCCGCTGTCGACCTGGATGGCGGCCTTGAGCTTGCGGCCGGCCTTTTGGCCTGCCTCGCTCCACGCCTTCAGTTGCCCGGTGCTGTTGATGACGGGAATAAGGTCGGCGGCCACCGCTTCAGGTTCCGAGCCCGGCGGCAGGCCATTCAGCACATGGATTTCCAGCTTCGGTCCGAGTGCGTCGCGCAGCGCGACACCCTCGGTGAGATGCGCGACAAAGAAGCTGTCGCAGCCTTCGGCAACCAGTGCCGCCGCCACTTGCCGCGCGCCGAGCCCGTAGCCGTCGGCCTTGACGACGCCGGCGCAGCGCACGCCGCCGAGCTTCGCGTTCAGCCGCCGGTAATTCTCTCGGATAGCGCCGAGATCGATGGTGAGAATGGCGCCGGCCGCCGCTTCGCTGATCGTATCTTTGGCTTTATGCATTGCAGACCCGCTGAAGTCGGCGCTGCCCCTCATTGTCCTGCCGGATATTTCTCCCCGTCCCTATACGGGGAGTTGAAGAGCGGTCCGCGTAAGGCGAACGAAAAGCCAACTGCTTGGCTTTTCGAGTGACGAAAGTCGGCAGGCAGGTGAGGGGCAGCCCAGACGCTGCGCTAAGAGGCCATTGCCCGGCGTCGTTCATATGGGTCTCGTGGCTGCGGGTGTCGCGATCAATAAAGCACGAATCAGCTGCCGTGCGAACCGTCACATCCAGCTAGGCAAGATGACGGAACGCCGCCACCACATCCTCATAGACCTTGCGTTTGAACGGCACGATCAGATCGGGCAGGTCCTGCATTGGCCGCCATGCCCATTCATCGAATTCGGCGGTGTGGCCGCCCGGCGGCGGATTGATCTGGATCTCGCTGGTCCCGCCGTGAAAGCGGTAGGCGAACCATTTCTGCGTCTGGCCGCGATAACGCCCCTTGAGGGCTATGCCGACCAGATCGGGCGGCAGGTCGTAATTGATCCAGTGCGGCACCTCGGCCAGCAGCGTGACCGAGCGCATGCCGGTCTCTTCATAGAGCTCGCGCCCGGCCGCCTGCAGCGGCTCCTCGCCCTCGTCGATGCCGCCTTGCGGCATCTGCCAGAGCTGCGTGGTGCCGGCGAATTCGCTGTCCGGCTCGGCGATGCGGTGCCCAACCCAGACCAGCCCGTCGCCATTGAGGATCATCAGCCCGACACAGGGGCGGTATGGCAGCGTCTCGGGGTCGACAGGTTTCTTCGTCATGGTCAGCCTTTTTCCGGGTCGATGGCCACCGCCGAGATCGGCACGATCTCGATGCCGCGCTTTTTCGCTTCGACCACCCAGGACGCCACGGTATCGACGGTGAGGTCGAAGGCCGAGCCGATGCCGACGGCGGAGCCTTTGGCACGCGCGGTCGCTTCCAGCGCGTCGAGCTTTTTCAGTATGGCGCCGCGGTCCTGCACGGCGTCGATTGCCGTATCGCCGGCGACGAACGGCACACCGTCCTTCAAGGCGAGATCGGACGCCAGGCTCCGCGCGGACGAGCCGTCATCGACATAGGCAAGGCCGCGCTTGCCGAGTTCGGCCATGAACGGCCCCATCGCTGTCGCGTCGGCCGAAAAGCGCGCCCCCATATAGTTCATGACGCCGGTATAGTTGGTGGTCCGCGACAGCGCCCAGCGCAGATTCTTCAGATTGTCGTCCGGGCTTGCCGCCACCGTCAGCGTGTTGCGGCCGGGATTGACGTTGGGATAGTCGAACGGTTCGAGCGGCACCTGCATGACGACCTCATGCCCGCTCTGCCGTGCCGCCTGCATCCACCGGCCGATGCTGTTGCCTTGCGGCGCAAAAGCCAGCGTCACTTCGGCCGGCAGCTTGGCGATCGCCGCCTGCGTGCCGGTCTGCGACACCGCAAGCCCGCCGATGACGATTGCCACGCGAGCGCCGCGCGAACCCGACCACGGCCGTGCATAGACATCGAACGGCCGCCGGCCGTCAGCGGCGCGAACCGGGAGTGGGCCGGTGTCGCTGGCCTCGATCAGCGCCCTGTCGGGGATATGCGCGATCTTCAGGTTCTGGCCGATCGTCGACGGGTCGTGGATGACGATGGCTGCATTGGGCGGGCCGTCACCCTCCTGGGTTTGCACATGGATGATCTGCGGACCGCTGGCCTTGGGCGTTTCCGCCTTCGGCGCTGCCGCCGTCGCTTGAGCAGTGGGTGCTGCGGCCGCGGGCTCGGCCGCCGCCGTCACCTTCGGCGTCGAGACCGCGATTGCTTCCGGTTTGCGGAACGGCTTCTCGCGCAGCGCGATCGCGCCGGAGATGCCGACCGCGGCCAGCACGACCAGCGTCGCCGCGACGGCGCCAGCGCTGATCCCGCGCGACGCAGCACGCGGTCGGGCGGCCTGTCCGAGTGGGCGTTCGATGTCCTTGCCGATGTCAGCCAAGCCGCATCCCCGGGCGCATGATCGGCGAAATCTTTTCGCCATGCGCAGATCCAAAACTGACGGCGCGTCCCCTGCGCCTTTTGAGGCGCAGCGCCCAGCGGTCCCCGAATCAAACTGCCGGAACCTCACGGTCCCGGCAGCATTGCATCGCTTCGATTGGGCAGCCAGAGCTACCAGTCGATTTCACTGGTTAAGCACTGCCTTCTCCGGATTCGGCGGGAATGCCGGATCGGTCTTCTGGCCGCGCAGCAGCTGTTCGGCATAGATCAGCTGCAGATCGTCCTTCGGATCCGGCGGCACATAGGCAGCCGAGCCCGAGCCGGTATCGCTCTCGTCGGCGCCCTTGATATGGCCCTTGAGGTCCGATTCGCCGCGCGTCAGGTCCCTGCCCTGCAGTTCGGGCGGCAGCGGCTGGTCGACCTTGATGTCGGGCGTGATGCCCTTGCCCTGGATCGACTTGCCGGACGGCGTGTAATAGAGCGCCGTCGTCAGGCGCAGCGCGCCGTTCTCGCCAAGCGGGATAATGGTCTGCACCGAGCCCTTGCCGAACGACTGCGTGCCGACCACTGTGGCGCGGCGCAGATCCTGCAGCGCGCCGGCGACGATCTCGGAGGCGCTGGCCGAACCGCCATTGACGAGCACGATCAGCGGCTTGGCGCCGATGTCGTCGCCTGCCTTGGCGTCGAAGCGTGTGACGTCCTTCGGGTCGCGGCCGCGGGTCGAGACGATCTCGCCACGGTCGAGGAAGGCGTCGGACACGCTCACCGCCTGGTCGAGCAGGCCGCCCGGGTTGAGCCTGAGATCGAGCACATAGCCCTTGAGCTTGTCGTTCGGCACCTGCTTCTTAATGGTGTCGATGGCATTCTCGAGGTCGTCATAGGTCTTTTCGGTGAAGGAGGTGATCTTCATGTAGCCGATGTCGTTCTCGACCCGGAACTTGACCGCCTTGACCTTGATGATATCGCGCACCACCGTCAGCTCGATCGGCTTGTCGGCGCCTTGGCGCAGGATGGTCAGCTTGATCGGCGTGTTGACCAGGCCGCGCATCTTTTCGACTGCATCGTTGAGCGTCAGGCCGCGAACCTCTTGGCCGTCGATCTTGGCGATATAGTCGCCGGCCAGCACGCCTGCCTTGGCAGCCGGGGTGTCGTCGATAGGCGTGATCACCTTGACCAGATCGTTCTCCATGGTGACCTCGATGCCGAGGCCGCCGAACTCACCCTTGGTCTGCACGCGCATGTCCTGCGCCTGCTCGGCATTCATGTAGGAGGAGTGCGGGTCGAGCGAGGTGAGCATGCCGTTGATGGCGTTTTCGACCAGCGACTTGTCGTCCGGCGGCGTCACATACTGCGCCCGCACGCGCTCGAAGATGTCGCCGAAGATCGCCAGTTGCTTGTAGGTCTCGGAGCCTGCAGCGTTCGCCGTCGAGCCGGGGGCGCCATAGACCAGGCTCATCGCTGACGCGCCCATCAGCGCACCGGCAATAAGAAGCGACAGTTTCCGCATCATTTCACGTCCTTCCAGAGAAGCGGTCCGCCCACCATGGGGTCGGATCGACGGGTTTTCCATCCTTGCGGAACTCGACATAGAGTTCCGGCGTGGCATTTCCATTCTTCGAGGCCGAGGTGCTTGCCACCCGGGCCTCTCCCATCGCGCCGACCGGCTCTCCTGCGAGCACCGACTGGCCAGACGCGACGCTGATTCTGCTCATCCCCGCCAGGACGACATGATAGCCGTCTCCCGCATTGAGGATCAAGAGTTGACCATAGGAGCGAAAAGGCCCCGCATAAAGCACATTTCCGTCCGCCGGTGCCGTGACGATGGCTCCCGATTGTGTCGCAACCATGTCGCCAAGCATCACCGCGCCGTTACCGTCATCGGCCCCGAAACGCAGCTTGATCTTGCCGGTGACCGGCAGCGAGACTTGTCCCTGAAGTGCCGAAAACGGCGCGGCGGCGGTGAGGCGGTTGCCTTCCGGCACGGGCAGCGAAGCCAGCTCCGTCGACGCGGTTGTGCCTGCATCGGCGTTATCGGCGTCCGGCTTATCGCTGTCGGCCGCTTTCTGTTCGCCTGCCTTGACGGCATCCGCCGCCTTGCGGCTCTTGTCGGCTTCAAGCGAAGCGATCAGCTCTTTCAGGCTGCCGGCCTTGGCCGCAAGCGCCTGGGACCGCTGCTTTTCAGCGGCCATCGCCGTCCAGGTGTCCGCCTCGAGCTTCTGCTTGGCTTCGAGCAGCATGGAGAGGCGTTTCTTTTCCGCCGTCTGCTCGCCGCCCGCCGCTGTCAGCCGCGTCCGCTCGGCCTCGCTCGAGGCCGTCACCCGGGTCTGTTCCCTGAGGTCGGCCAGCAATTTGTCGGTCTGCTGGCGCAGTTCCGGCACCACTGCGCCGAGCAGGATGGCGCTGCGCACCGACGACAGTGCGTCTTCCGGCTTGACCAGGATCGCCGGCGGCGGATTGAGCCCCATGCGCTGCAGCGCCCCCAGCACCTCGGCCAGCACGTCGCGCCGCGCCGCCAGCGAGACACGGATCTTCTGTTCCTCGCCCTTCAGTCCTTCGAGCCTGGCGCCGATATCCTCGATGTCCTGGCCGAGCTTCTGCTCGGTCATCGCCGACTGGATAAGCGCCGCGGTGATCGAGGCATGGTCCTTCTTGACCGAAGCAATGTCGGCGGCGAGCTTGGCCAGCCGTTCGGACGACAGCGTGATCTCGGCCGACACCTTCTCATATTCGGCACGGCTCAGATCGGGGTCGGGCACGTCCAGCGTATTTTCGGCCCGCGCAAGCCCGAGCGACAGCAAAACCACTGCTGCAGCGATGCCGCAGCGCGCGTGCCGGAAGCCCGTTCGTGATTTCCCGTTGTCAGCCATTGAAGCCCGACTCTATGCGTGGCTTCGTTAACGAACCATCAACCATGATCGAACCGAAGCCTAGCACAAAACAGCCGCGCATTGGGGCGGAAATCCGGACGATTGATCCTCGACCCACTGATTTACGAACGGTGGTAGGGATGTCCCGAAAGAATCGTTGCCGCCCGATAGAGCTGCTCGCCCAGCATGACGCGCACCAGTTGGTGCGGCCAGGTCGCCGCGCCGAACGAGACTATCAGCTCAGCCTGATCGCGAATCGACTGGTCGTGCCCGTCGGCGCCGCCAATGGCGATGACCAACGCCTTGCGTCCGCCATCGCGCAGCTGGCCGATACGGCTGGCGAAATCGTCTGAGGACAGGTTTTTGCCGCGTTCGTCGAGCAGGAACAGCGCCGTGCCCGGCTGCAGCTGTGCCTGCAGCTTCTGGCCTTCCTCGCGGCGGCGCTCATTGGCGTTCTGGGCTCGTCCCTCGGCGATCTCGGCGACACCAGAGAATTCGAACCCGATCGCCGGGCCGCTCTTGGCGAAACGCTCGAAATAGCGGTCGGCGAGTTCTCTCTCGGGGCCGGCCTTCATCCGGCCCACGGCATGAACTGCTATCTTCATCCCTGCCTCGGCGAGCTTTCAATCCATGTCGCACCCAGGATGGTTACGACATGAGACGGAGCTCAGTGCAAGGTCTCTTCCTCGAGGTCCGGCGCCTGCCACATCTTTTCAAGATTGTAGAATTCGCGGACTTCTGGGCGGAAGACATGGACGATGATGTCGCCTGAATCGATCAGGACCCAGTCGGCGCCGGACAGCCCCTCGACGCGCGCCGTGCCGAGACCGGCATCCTTGAGCGCCTTGAGGAGGTGGTCGGCGACAGCCGAGACATGACGGTGCGACCGGCCCGACGCGATGACCATATAGTCGCCGAGGCTCGATTTCCGCTGAATGTCGATTGAGACAATATTTTCGGCCTTGGAGTCTTCCAGACTGGCAAGGACTGTCTTGATGGCACGGGACACGGCGTCATCTACGCTGATCCTGGCCGGCGAAGGCATGATGTCAGCCTTCTTCCGCAATGCTGTTCTCAGTGTATTTCCTTTCGCAGCAAGAACAACCAAATCACCCACGAAATCAGGTGACACCCTATAGATAGGCAGAGTTCCCTTGCAGTTTCAAGACGGGAGGCCCTGCCAGCGCGAACGCAGTGCACGACTTCCGGTTCCGGAGCCTTGAGAAAAATCGGAACCCATGGCCGCGGCAGAGGTTATCGACACACCCCCAAACGGATTTTCCTGATGCCGATCGACCCCCAGAACACGCTGCTCACCGTGCAGGCTGGCCTTGCGCAACTCAGCACGCTGATCGTTTCCTATTCCTTCTCCGCCATCGGCGCCATCATCCTGCTGGTCGTCGGCTATCTCGTCGCCGGGCTCGCAGAACGATCGATCTCAGCCGGCCTCGGCCATATCCATGGTTTCGACGCGACGCTGCGCCATTTCTTCTCGAAGATCGTGCGCTACGCCATCCTGATCCTGGTCATCATCATGGTGCTCGGCCAGTTCGGCGTTCAGACGGCCTCGATCATCGCCGCCATCGGCGCCATCGGGCTGGCAATCGGCCTGGCGCTGCAAGGCACGCTGCAGAACATCGCCGCAGGCATCATGCTTCTGGCGCTCAGGCCATTCCGCATCGGCGAATATGTCGAGGTCGGCGCCATTTCCGGCACCGTCGAGGAAATCGGCCTGTTCGCCACCAAGCTCCGCACGACAGACGGCGTCTATGTGCTGGCGCCCAATTCGACGCTATGGAACCAGCCGGTGCGCAATTTTACCCGTAATGGTGTGCGCCGCGGCGATATCACGCTGAGCATCGGCTCCTGGAACGACATCGACCTGGCGCAGAAAACCATGCTGGGCGTTGCCGGCAGCGAGCGCCGCGTCAAGCGAGAGCCGGCGCCGATCGCCTTCGTCGCCACGGTGGGCGATGCCAGCGTCGCCATCACCTTGCGCTACTGGACCACGGCGGCGGATTTCTTCGCCACCCAGATCGATCTCACCAAACGCGTCAAGCAGGCGTTCGACGCCGAGGCCATTTCGGTTCCCGCACCTCCGCCGGAGGCCCGACAGGAAACTGCCGCCACCAGGCAGTAGGAGCTGTGAAACCGTTCAGCGCTGATCTTCCGGGGCGTAGGCGAGCTCCACCGGCAATGGCGCCTGCGCCGACATCGGCGCGAAACTGCCGGTCGCCGTGGCGGGAACGGCCTGCGTCGTCGCCACTCGCCACAGCACGAACAGGCAGAACACGGTGGCGATGATGATCGCCACATAGATGAAGGCCTGCGTTCCATAGACGGCCGACAGGGCCGTCACGATACCTGGCACGATGAAACCCGACAGCGACCAGGCAAACAGCAGCGAACTCGACAGCGCCACCATGTCGTCCTTGCCGGCGCGATCGGCGGCGTGTGCGCTGGCCAGCGAATAGATCGATTCCGAAGCGCCGTCCCAGATCACATAGATCACCACCAGCACCGCCAGAGCGCCACCGTCAAAGCCGATAGCCAGAATACCGGCAACGATGGCCAGTGCCGCAGCGCCGGCCAGCACGTAACGGCGATCGGTACGGTCGGAAATCCAGCCGAGCGGTATCTGCAGGATCAGCGTGCCGACGGGCATGGCCGACAAAAGCAGCGCCACATCGGCCTGGCTGTAGCCCTTGGCCGTGGCATGGATCGGTGCGAACCCGGCGATCGCCATCGACAGGCCGCCGACGGCCAGCATGCCGGCCACGCCGACCGGCGAGATCCGCCAGGCGCGGCCAAGCGCCACGGAGGCTGCGCGAGGTGGCGGCGGTTGAGCCAACCGCGTCATGCCGACCGGCAGGATCGACACCGCGGTGAAGGCAATGCCGATCAGCGGCGCCTGCGCCGTCGCGATGTCGACCGCCGCCAGCAGGGCATAGCCGACGCCAAGTCCGGCGACATAGGCGACGTAAAACACCGCCATCACCCGGCCGCGAATGGCGTTTGCGACGGCATCGTTGAGCCAGCTCTGGGCGACGATGAACAGGCCGCATATTGCAAAACCGTAAAGCGCGCGCGCCGCGATCCACAGCAGCGGGTAGGTGCCGGCGCCAATGGCAGCATTCGACAGCGCTATCAGCGCCGACAGCACCATGAAGGCGCGGGCGTGCCCGACGCGGCGCACCAGCGGCCCGGTCAGGATACAGCCGGCAAGTCCGCCGGCGGAAAGGCCGGTGATGATCAGCCCGGCCCAGGTCGGATCGAAGCGCTCGACCCCAAGCCGGACCGGGATATAGGCGAACATCAACCCGTTGCCGACCGCGATCAGCGCCATAGACACGATTACGCTGGCAATGGCGATCACGGGCGCCGGCGGGGCGCCATGATTGTGGTCGATGTCGGTCTGGTTCACTGAATTGGCCATATCCAGCGCAGCATCGCCCAGCCAATCGCGAAAGGCCGCCGTAAAAGCGACATCGGCGATCTGGTCTTACGGAGTTACCCCTTGGCTTGCTGGCGAATAGCACTCGATGACAGCGACGAGCGTGGGCCGTGGATGAAGGTCCAGGCCGGCGCCTTCATGCGGGCGAGCCGGGGCGCGTCACCCTCGTCGACGCGGGCATAGTCGAACGTCTTGGCCACGACCGAGGACAGGAAGGACAGCGTCGCGCCCGGGCGGTCGATGACGGCGATGGGGAAGGTCATGACGATCTGGCGCCAGCGCTGCCAACGGTGGAAATCGCGGAGTGAGTCGGCGCCCATGATCCAGACGAAGTCGACGCCGGGATTGCGTGCCTTGACCAGCGCCAGCGTGTCGGCGGTGAAGCGAATATGATGCGCCGCCTCGAAGGCGGTGACCTTGATCTTCGGGTTCTTGGCGACCTGCTCCGACTGGAGCAGCCGGTCGCTCAGCGGCGCCAATTCCCTGGTGCTCTTCAGCGGATTGCCAGGCGTCACTATCCACCACAATTGGTCGAGCGCCAGCCGCCTGAGCGCGATTTCCGCCACCAGCGCATGACCGGCATGCGGCGGGTTGAACGAGCCGCCGAACAGGCCGACGGCAAGGCCCTTTTCGGCATGCGGCATGCGGAGGTAGTGCGAGGAAAGAGGCGCCCCACCCTCCCCCTTGTGGGGAGGGTCGATCCGCGAAGCGGAGCGGGGTGGGGGGATTGCAGAATTCAGCGTCGTACCCCCACCCGGCTCGCTGCGCTCGCCACCCTCCCCACAAGGGGGAGGGTAAGGCCAGCGCTCAAGGCCTCACCTGTCCCGACCCGCGCACGCGGTATTTGAACGAGGTCAGCTGCTCGACACCAACCGGTCCGCGCGCGTGCATCTTGCCGGTGGCGATGCCGATCTCGGCGCCCATGCCGAACTCGCCGCCATCGGCGAACTGGGTGGAGGCATTGTGCAGGAGAATCGCCGAGTCGATCTCGCTGAAGAAGCGCTGCACAGCCTTTGCATCCTCGGCGATGATCGCCTCTGTGTGGTGTGAGGAGAACGTCTCGATATGGTCGATGGCACCGGCAATTCCGTCTACCAGCTTTACCGCGATGATGGCCTCGAGATATTCGGTCACCCAGTCGGCATCGGTCGCCGGCTTGGCGTCGAAGAACAGCTTCATCACTTCCTGATCGGCATGGATCTCGCAGCCGGCGGCGCGTAGCGCGTCGAGGATCGGCACCAGATGCGTGGAGGCCACCGCGCGGTCGACCAGCAAAGTCTCTGCAGCGCCACAGACACCGGTGCGCCGCATCTTGGCGTTGACGGCGATCCTGACCGCCATGTCGAGATCGGCCGAGCGGTCGATGTAGAGATGGCAGATGCCTTCAAGATGGGCAAAGACCGGCACCCGCGCCTCGCTCTGGACGCGCCCGACCAGGCTTTTGCCGCCGCGCGGAATGATGACGTCGAGATTGCCGCCAAGCCCTTTCAGCATTTCGCCGACGGCGGCGCGGTCGGTGGTCGGCACCAGCTGAATGGCGTCTTCCGGCAGGCCGGCGGCCTTCAGCCCCTCGACCAGGCAGGCATGAATGACGGCGGACGAATTGAGCGAGTCCGAGCCGCCACGCAGGATTACCGGATTGCCGGCCTTGAGGCAGAGCGCACCGGCATCCGCCGTCACATTCGGCCGGCTTTCATAAATGACGCCGACAACGCCGAGCGGCGTGCGCACGCGCTCGATCTGCAGGCCGTTGGGGCGGTCCCATGCGGCAATCACATCGCCGACCGGATCCCTTAGCCCGGCGATTTCATGGATGCCATCCGCCATGGCGCGGATGCGCGCCGGATCGAGCTTCAACCGGTCCATGAAGGAGCCGGACAGTCCGGATTCGTGTCCGTTAGAGACATCGATGGCGTTGGCGTCGAGAATCTCCTGCTGGCGCGCGATGATCGCGTCGGCCATGGCGAGAAGCGCGGCATTCTTGGCGGCGGCGGTCGCAATGGCCAACGGTCGGGCGGCCGCGCGGGCGCGGCGGCCGATACCCGCCATCAGCGCGACGGTGTCATCCCCGGATTGTTCATGCAGTTTCAGCATGGCTCATCCTCCGCTTACGTCGCCCCCGGCCCATAGCTGGCCGGCAGGCCGTATCTGGTCACCCGGATCGCTCACCACCAGATCGTCCCTGTGGATCATCGCCGAGCGCGCCTCGTAGCCGAGCACGGTTTCGATCTCGGCGGTCTTCAGGCCTGCGATCCTTACGGCATCGGCGGCATCGTAGGCAACCAGCCCGCGCGCGATCTCGCGGCCCTCGGGCGACAGGATCGCCACCGTGTCGCCACGCGAGAAATTGCCGCTGACCAGCCTGACGCCGGCCGGCAGCAAAGATTTGCCGGACAGCAGCGCACCGATGGCGCCGGCGTCGACGGTGAGCCGCCCCGCCGGTTCGAGCTGGCCGGCGATCCAGCTCTTGTAGCCTTTCACCGGATTGGCGCTCGGCCTGAAGAAGGTGGCGCGCTCGCCACGCTCGATCGCCATCAGCGGCGACAGCCTGGTGCCCGAGGTGATGATCATGGCGGTGCCGGCGGCGGTGGCGATCTTGCCCGCGTCGAGCTTGGTGCGCATGCCGCCGCGCGACAGTTCGGAAGCGGCCGCCCCCGCCATCGCTTCGATATCGGGCGTGATGCGGTCGACCACCGGAATGAATTTCGCATCGGGATCGCGCGCCGGCGGCGCCGTATAGAGCCCGTCAATGTCGGAGAGCAGCACAAGCAGGTCGGCGCCCATCATGGTTGCCACGCGTGCCGCCAGCCGGTCATTGTCGCCATAGCGGATTTCGGAGGTCGCTACCGTGTCGTTCTCATTGATGACCGGCACCGCCTTCATCTTGAGCAGCGTCGAGATCGTCGCGCGGGCATTCAGATAGCGTCGGCGCTCCTCGGTGTCGCCGAGCGTCAGCAGGATCTGGCCCGATTTCAGCGCACCCTTGCCCAGCGCATCCGACCATGCGCCGGCGAGCGCAATTTGCCCGACGGCGGCCGCCGCCTGGCTCTCCTCGAGCTTCAGCGCCCGTTTTCCGAGACCGAGAATGGTGCGGCCGAGCGCAATGGCGCCGGACGACACGACCAGGATCTCGGCGCCGCCATTGGCCAGCACCGCAATATCCTCGGCAAGCGAAGCCAGCCAGTCGCGCTTCAGGCCGCTGGTGCGGTCGACCAGCAAGGCCGAACCGATCTTGACCGTGATGCGCCGGTATTTTGTCAGCGACTGCGCCGTCATCGCTATCGGTCCCAGCGGGTCTCGACGGGAGCGGCAGCCCTGTCGCGCGCTTCGCCGACAACTGCCATCAGCGCGCGCAGCACCGCTTCGACGCCCTCGCCGGTGGCCGCCGACAGCAGCATCGGCGCGCGGCCGGCAGCGCGTTTGAGGGACGCAACCTTCTTCTTGCGCTCATCGGCGTCAAGGATATCCACCTGGCTGAGCGCGACGATTTCGACCTTCTCGATCAGCCCATTGCCATAGGCGTCGAGCTCGGCGCGCACGGTCTTGTAGGCCTTGCCCGGGTTTTCCTCCTGCGCCGAGACCAGGTGCAGAAGTACACGCGTGCGCTCGACATGGCCGAGGAACCGGTCGCCGATGCCGACACCCTCATGCGCGCCCTCGATGAGGCCCGGAATGTCGGCGATGACGAATTCGCGCGCATCGATGCGGGCAACGCCGAGGCCGGGATGCAGCGTGGTGAAGGGGTAGTCTGCGATCTTCGGCTTGGCCGCGGTGACGGTTGCCAAAAAAGTCGACTTGCCTGCATTGGGCAGCCCGACCAGGCCGGCGTCGGCAATCAGCTTCAGCCGCAGCCAGACATTCATCTCTTCGCCGGGCTGGCCGGGATTGGCGCGGCGAGGCGCCTGGTTGGTCGAGGTCTTGAAATGCTGGTTGCCGAAACCGCCATTGCCGCCCTTGGCCAGCAGGAAGCGCTGGCCGACCACGGTCAGGTCGCAGATCAGCGTCTCATTGTCCTCGGCAAACACCTGGGTTCCGGCCGGCACCTTGAGCGTCACATCGGCGCCCTTGGCGCCGGTCATATTGCGGCCCATGCCGTGGACACCAGTCTTGGCCTTGAAGTGCTGCTGGTAGCGATAGTCGATCAGCGTGTTGAGACCGTTGACCGCTTCCAGCCAGACATCGCCGCCGCGGCCGCCGTCGCCGCCATCCGGGCCGCCGAACTCGATGAATTTTTCGCGCCGGAACGACACAGAGCCGGCGCCACCGTCGCCGGAGCGGATATAAACCTTGGCTTGATCGAGAAATTTCATTGGACTACGCAGTTTCTGTTGGCCTTGCGGCTTTGCTCTAGATCTTGCGCCTTGCTCTAAACCAAGGCGCGGCCAAGGGCGAGGCCGTTTTGCGACTAAAGCGCCGGATGCCCTTTTGTCGGGGACGCGGTAGCAGTGTTCGCGGACGGAGCTTGAGGGGCGCGGGAATGAAGGTTGTAAGCTACAACATCCAGTACGGTATCGGTCTGGATGGCCGCTACGATCTCGGCCGCATCACCGAGGCGGTTCGCGGCGCCGACGTGATCGCGCTGCAGGAAGTGACCCGCAACAATCCGAGGAACGGCAACCGCGACATGGTCGCCGAGATCGGCGAGGCGCTGCCCGAATATTTTGTCGCCTACGGCAGCAATTTCGAGGTCAATGTCGGCTCGCGCCTGGAGGCCGGCCGCGCCATCACCACCACTTTCCAGCTCGGCAACATGGTGCTGTCGAAGACACCGATCCATCTGTCGCGCAATCTGCTTTTGCCGCGCAGCCGTAGCCTGGAGGCGATGAACTTCCAGCGCGGCGCACTCGAGGCGCTGGTCGAGACCCCGCTCGGCTTCATCCGCTTCTATTCCACGCATCTTGACCATCGCAGTCCGGTTGAGCGCGCCAGCCAGATCCGGTTCCTGCGCCAGCGCCTGTTGAACTATGCCTTCGAGGGCGGCGGTCTCTCCGGCATTCCCGAGATCGGCCTGCCGGACCTGCCCTATCCCGAAGCCTTCATCGTCATGGGCGACTTCAACATGCTGCCCGGCTCGGCCGAATATGTCGAACTCGTCGGCCGCCCGGATCATGAATTCGGCATGCCCTTGACCGCCGATCTCGCCGTCGACGTCGCCCAGCGCCTCAACACGCCGGACGTCGTCACCTGGGTCGATCCCACGCGACCCGAAGACACAAGCCGCCACAAGCGCATCGACTACATCTTTACCTCGGCCTCGCTCGCCGGATCGCTGAAGCGCCTGTGGGTCGACCCGCAAGCGGTCGGTTCGGACCATCTCCCGATTTGGGTCGAGATGGGCTGAGTTGAGTCCGATCCACAACCAACGTTGCCAAACCTGTCGTTTGGAGGCACGCGCTAGGTGTGTTGAGATTCAGGTCAGGCCGAGCCGAAAACACTGGTTTTCGAGAACCGGAGCGGAGCGTACTTAAGTACGTGCACCGGAAGCGCATAAACCCGCGTTTGCAGGCCGGCCTCACCTGAATATCAAAACACCTAGAAATGCACCCAGTTTCGAAGACTGATCCAGGTCTTTCTGTCCAGCCGGTACCGCTCGACCGGCACCTGGCCGGCGACGATCGAGTTCAGCATGCCCTGGCCGGCATACTGGAAGCCGCATTTGTGGATGACGCGGCGCGAGGCCGGATTGATCACCCGCGTCGAAGCCTGCAGCACCTGGATCGAGGTCCGTTGGAAGGCGAGGTCGACCAACGCGTGCGCGGCCTCCGTCGCATAGCCGCGCTTCCAGTAGGGCTCGCCGATCCAGTAGCCGAGCTCCAGCCCGCGGTCGGTCATGTTGAGGCCGGCGCAGCCGACGAAAATGTCGGTACTGGCCAGCGTCAGCGCATAGGCGATGCCGGCCCGGCGCGATCTCGTCATAGCCAGGAAGGCGCGTGCCTCGGCCTCGCCATAGGGGTGCGGCATGCGGGCCAGCATCTCGGCGACATGACGGTTGTCGGCAAGCTCGACCAGTTGGGCGATATCGGCTTCGCAGGGAGCGCGCATCACCAGCCGCTCCGTGGCCAGCACCGGGCAGTCTATCGCGTAACTTTCGTCCTCGGTGTCTTCCGCTTCGGCAACCATTCGACGTCCTCCAGGCAAGAAAAAAGGGGAGATGGAAAACCCATCTCCCCTGATCCTTTTCCTGGCTCCATTCACTGGTTTGGCCAGACACCGGTTCCCGAGATGGGCGCCGGTTTTATAGTGCGGAACCGGCTACTCCGCGGCTTTGGCAATCGGGTTGACCGATACGTAGGTTCGGCCGTTGGCTTTTTTGTTGAAGGTGACTGCGCCGGTCTCGAGCGCAAAAAGGGTGTGGTCCGTGCCCATGCCGACATTGACGCCGGGATGCCAGGTGGTGCCGCGTTGACGGATGATGATGTTGCCCGGGATGACGGCTTCGCCGCCGAACTTCTTCACGCCCAGACGCTTGGAATGCGAGTCGCGACCGTTGCGCGACGAGCCGCCAGCTTTCTTGTGTGCCATCTAACTAACTCCGATGCGCCCTGGGGCGCTTGAATGGTCTTATGAACGCGTTCGCGTTCCGTTTCAAGTCCGATCCGGCAACCTTGTCGCCGGTTCGTTTTACTTCTTCGCCAGTTCCTTGGCCTGCTCGCGCCAGTCGTTGATCTGGTCGGTGCTGAAGGGCATGTGCGCGTCGATCTTGGCCACGTCCTTGTCCGACAGCTTGGCAAGCTGGGCGAAGGTGGTGATCCCCTGCTCGTGCAGCTGGCCGGCGGCAACCGGGCCGATGCCCTTGATCACGGCCAAATCGTCCGGCTCGCCCTTCGGCGCCTTGAACAGCGGCGCGGCGACGGCGGTCTCCGTCTTGGCTTCATCCTTCGGAGCAGCCTCGGCTTTGGCTTCCTTCTTCGCCTTGGCTTCCTTCGGCGCGGCCTCGGCCTTCGCCTCGGGCGCTACGTCAGCCTTGACTTCCTTGGCTTCCACCTTGGCTGAGGCCTTCTTGGAAGGCTTGGCGCCACCCAGCAGGATCTCGGCGATCCGCACGGTGGTCAGAAGCTGGCGGTGGCCGATCTTGCGGCGCGAATTCTGCCGGCGGCGCTTCTTGAAAGCGATGACGGTGCGGTTCTTGCCCTGCTCGACGACTTCCGCCGTGACCAGAGCGCCATCGACGAACGGGGCGCCGAAGGTGACATTTTCGCCTTCGCCATGGGCGAGGACGCTGCCGATTTCGACGATATCGCCGACATTGGCTTCGAGCTTCTCGATCTTCAGGAGATCGTTGGCGGCAACGCGATACTGCTTACCGCCCGTTTTAATGACTGCGAACATTTTTTGCCTTTCGCTGTTCGGTCGGCCTCGATGAACCGCGTCACGCGGTTCGGCCGTCTTTTTGTCAGTCTGCGGGTTCGAAAAACAAGCGGCGTGGAAGAACCCTCCACGCCGATTGCGCGCTTCCCCTAACCGAAGGTTCGGTACGAGTCAAGGCAAACGGCCGGATTCCTTGGCCATGCGACCTCCTTGCCGCGCCCGATCCCTCCGGTCGAGGACCGGTTGGCCCCATCTGCCGACGTGGCCGCAACGCAGCCCTCCAGACAGAGCCCGCACAGGAAGCTGAATTTCCCAGTGAATTTGGCCTTGTAACCTGCCCGCCCAGCCGTTATCTAGTGCGCCGCGCCGGCAACGGCCGACCATGACCGCGGAGAGGTGGCAGAGTGGTCGAATGCACCGCACTCGAAATGCGGCATGGGTGCAAGCCCATCGGGGGTTCGAATCCCTCCCTCTCCGCCAGTTTGCTTTGCTGCAGCAATTCTCGATAGGCTCTCGGAACATCCATGGGACGTTCAACAGCTTTCGCGATCTTCCTCGCTACAGATCTGCTCATCTTGGGCTAGCGATTTGTCAAGGCCAAGCTTTGTCAGTGTATCCGCCGAGATCGGTTCTGCTAGCGCTGCTCGGTAAGCAGCCTGACATTTGTTGAAGAAATCCCGATGGAACATCTTCAATGCGATCGCGACAAGTGGAGAAAAATCAACCGAGAAAACATAACGAAGTTGGCCAAGTGTGAGGAAAGTGTGAAAGCCAGTCGGAAGCTCAGTTTTCGGGTCCGTTTTAACTACCAATCCGCCATGAGCAGCGAAGCTATGGTCGCCAGTTAGATTTGCAAACTCGCGATAAGTCGGATCAGGGTCCATAAAGAGCTTGATTGGATTGAAATCCGAATCGCCGCTCGCGAATCTTGCAATCGATAGCGATCGTGGCCCTTTCGATTCAGCAATGTGACACGCCATAAGTTTGGCCAGATACCGGAACACGTTCAAATATGGCTCAGAGCCGATGCGGTAGCGATCGAGACGAAAGGCCTGCGCCGGATCATCTCCTGCTGAATAAAGTGCCAGTGCGCTTTCATGAAACCTAACGAACTCATTGTCGGCTGGCTGAGTTCGAACTGAGTTGCATTCGCCACATAGCTTAGCTGAAAAATGAAACTCGCGTGACTTTGGCCCCTGAGCGGCTCGCGGCGCACGTAGGCCGTCGAAGTGGCCAATCACCATAGCATCACGACCAAATATTGATCTTAGCGCAGAAGCCTTGATCTTATGCTCACCCGTGAGGCCATCAGGAGAGCCGCAGAGGCAGCAGCGATCCGGCGAATAGGGTTCAAAGAACACACCCACAATCGTTCACCCCCTTTGGCGGCTATTTGCCCGCATGACAAATGGTAGCGCCAAAACTGTAATCCAAGAGGCGCCTCTGTTCGTGGCGCATTAGTCATGTCCCGTGCGAGCCGACTGACAGAACCCGAAGTTTGTTCTCAAAAGCTGGACAAGCGCAGGGCGCGCCCCAAGTGAGTACGCGCCGCTGCGCCATCGCCGCCGCTAGGGCGGCATCTTCCGATAGACTAGTTCTTTTTGGGCTTCTTCCTCTTGCCTGCGCCCCACACTAAAGTGAAGTTCGCCTTAGGGTCGGTAGTGGGCCATCTTTCAAGCGCGACGCCGTAGCCCGCTGTCCACAGGGCGAGGTCAAAGGGTCTCTCGGACATCTCTTTTGCGACGATACGAACTTCCCCTTTTTCCATGATGTCAACTCGCGGAGTAAGCAGTTTAAGTGCTCTTTCTAGCTCTGCCACGCGTTGTTCTATCGTCGGTTTAACCGGTGCCATCAATTACTCCCCCCTTGTTCTGAAACTCGGGATAAGCCCCAAGCGACAAGAATTAAACCATAAAGAGCAGTAAATAAAAAGCTAGCGGAGAACCTTACTGTACTGCGAGACGCATTGGTGGGACACCCATGGACCGCAGGATGGCTGGGAAGCGGCGGTCATGGTGCAGGGAAGCGCTGGAGGTTTCGTTTGGGGAGTGTCTAGGTAAAGGGCCTTGGTTGAGGAATGGCTCCCTCTCCTTGAGCACTGCCTCCAGCAGGCCGAAAGGAGCCAACTGGCAGTCGGGCAATGAAGGCGAGGATCGCAGTGTGAGCGGTTTTCTCGGGAAAAGCGCGTAGCGCTTTCCCCTGGGGATTGCAAAAAACAAGCAGATCGAGCGGTTCGCCGTTTCCGTGAACGGTGAAACGCTCTAGGTGTTTGATCCCAAGCTTTGATGGCGCATACTTTTCGTCCGAATCAAAGGATGCGCTATGGGCCAGGTTCTTCATGGGAGCGCCACGACGACAGAGGCG